>JAFEEY010000055.1:0-34076 GCA_018240865.1 Pseudomonadota bacterium
CAATCATCATATGGATTCGACCGTGTGGAACGAGTTCCGGTTCCGTGACGGTGACATCGTCATCGGCACCTATGCCAAATCCGGCACCACCTGGACGCAGCAGATCGTCGGCCAGCTGATCTTCGGCGGCGCAGCCGATGTGGACGTGCCGGGCAAGTCGCCCTGGGTGGACATGCGCATCCTGCCGCGCGCCGAGTTGCTCGGCATGCTGGAAGCGCAGACGCATCGCCGCTTTTTGAAGACGCATTTGCCGGTCGATGCGCTGGTGTTCAGCCCCAGGGCCAAATATCTCTATATCGGCCGCGACGGGCGCGACGTGGTGTGGAGCCTTCACAATCACTTCTTCCGCGCGACCGACGACTTTTACAGGCTCATCAACGACACGCCCGGCCGCGTCGGCCCCGGTGTCGAGCGGCCCGGCCCAGACATCCGCGCCTATTTCCTCGAATGGCTGGACCATGACGGTTCGCCCTTCTGGTCCTTCTGGGACAATATCCGGAGCTGGTGGGAGATCCGGCACCTGCCGAACGTCATGCTGGTCCATTTCGCTGATCTGAAGGCCGATCCCGAAGCCAAGATTCGCGAGATGGCGCGCTTCCTCGAGATCGACGTGGCCGAAAGCGCCTGGCCGGCGATTCTGGAGCATTGCAGCTTCGACTATATGAAGCGGAACGCCGAGAAAGCGGTGCCGTTGGGCGGCATGCTGTGGGAAGGCGGCGCCAAGACCTTCATTAACAAAGGCACCAACGGCCGCTGGCACGACCTGCTGACGGCGGAGGATCGCGCGCGCTACGAAACAATGGCGGTAGAGCGTTTGGGCGAAGACTGCGCGGCCTGGCTGGCGAACGGCGGAGCGGCCTAGGCGAAACGCCGCTTGGCTTTTGGCCCCGCGCACCCCATGTGGCGCGCTTCATGAGTTTCCAGAACATCCCCGCGCTTCTTGGCCAGGCGCTTGCAGCACGTGGCTATGCCGCGCCCACGCCCGTCCAGGCCGCCGTGCTGGAGCCGGAAGCGCAAGGGCGCGACCTGATCGTGTCCGCGCAGACAGGCTCGGGCAAGACCGTCGCCTTCGGTCTCGCCTTTGCCGGCGAGCTGCTGGAAGGCGATGCCGTGCCGCCTGTCCGCACGCCGCTCGCGCTGGTGATCGCGCCGACGCGCGAGCTGGCGTTGCAGGTCAGCCGCGAGCTGATCTGGCTGTACGGCAAGGCCGGCGCGCGGATCGCGACCTGCGTCGGCGGCATGGACGCCGCGAAGGAGCGGCGCAACCTGGCGCAGGGCGCGCAGATCGTGGTCGGGACGCCCGGACGGTTGCGCGATCATCTGGAGCGCGGGGCGCTTGATCTTTCGGCGTTGCGCGTCGCTGTCCTCGACGAAGCCGACGAGATGCTCGATATGGGCTTTCGCGAGGATCTCGAGGAGATTCTCGACGCCTCGCCGCCGGAGCGCCGGACCCTGCTGTTCTCGGCGACGATGCCCAAGCCGATCGTCGCGCTCGCCAAACGCTATCAGCGGGACGCCCTGCGCATCTCGACCGTCGGCGAGGATCGCGGCCATGGCGACATCGCCTATCAGGCGCTCGCGGTCGCGCAGACCGATATCGAGCATGCCGTCGTCAACCTCCTGCGGCTGCACGAAGCGGATACGGCGATGCTGTTCTGCGCCACGCGCGAGAATGTGCGGCATCTGCACGCGACGCTGGTGGAGCGGGGCTTCGCCGCCGTCGCGCTGTCGGGCGAGCATAGCCAGAATGAGCGCAACGCCGCGTTGCAAGCCCTTCGGGATCGACGCGCGCGGGTGTGTGTCGCGACCGACGTCGCCGCGCGCGGGATCGACCTGCCGACCCTGAGCCTCGTCATCCATGTCGAGCTGCCGCGCGATGCGGAGACCTTGCAGCACCGTTCCGGCCGGACGGGCCGGGCGGGCAAGAAGGGGACGGCCGTGCTGGTCGTGCCCTATCAGCGCCGCCGCCGGGTCGAGATGATGCTGCGCGGCGCGCGCATCCAGGCGGAATGGATCGCGGCGCCGACGCCCGAGGCGATCCGCGCGCAGGATCGCGAGCGGCTGGTGACGGCGCTGCTCGCTCCGGTCGAGACCGACGAGGAGGATCAGGCGATCGCCGCGCGGCTGCTGGCCGGGCGCAGCCCAGAAGAGATCGCCGCTGCTTTGGTCCGCGCGCACCGGGCGTCGCTGCCCGAGCCGGAGGAATTGCTGGGCCAGGCCGCACCGGGCGAACCGCGCGTCGATCCCCGGACCGGGCATCGTGGCGGCTTCGAGGATACGGTCTGGTTCCGGATCGATGTCGGCCGCAGGCACAATGCAGATCCGCGCTGGATCCTGCCTTTGCTCTGCCGCCGCGGGCATATCACCAAAGCCGAAGTGGGCGCGATCCGCATCCTGCCGGCGGAAACGCAGTTCGACGTGCCGCGCGCGGTCGCCGACCGCTTCGCCAAGGCCTGGTCGCGCACGGCGGATAAAGGCGACCCCGAAAGCGGCATCGCGCTGGAAGCGCTGCAAGGGCGGCCCGCGCCGCATGCACCTCGCAAGACCTATGCTCCGAAACCCTATAAGGGTGCCGGCGGCAAGCCAGGCCGCAAGCCGAATGCGAGGGGGCCAAGATGAGCGAGAAGTTCGAACGGCACCGCCAGCCCTGGCGGCCAGACGAAGTGCAGAAGCTGCACACGCTCGCGAGGAAAGGCATGGCGCTGAAGGCCATCGCCAAGGCGCTTACCCGCAGCGAGGAATCGGTGAAGGACCGGGCGAAGCAGGACGGGCTTTCGATCGCGAAGCTGCGTTAGGCGGCAAACGTCTCTTCCAGCATCGCCAGTGTCATCGTCCAGGCGCGGGCGGCGGCCTGCGCGTCGTGGCGGAAACCGGGAAAACCGAGCGCGTCGACGGCCGGGTTGGTGAAGCTGTGGCCGACGCCGCCGAAGATATGGAGCTGCCAGTCGGCGCCAGCCTCGTCCATTTCGGCGCGAAAGGCATCGCGATCCTCAGCCGGGATGATCGGATCCTGATCCCCGATCATCATCAGCACCTTGCCGCGTGGAAGCCCTGTGCTGCCCTGCGGTTTCTTGAAGCTCGGGTGGCAGGCGATCGCGCATCGGAGCGGCGCCGCGTCGCGCAGCATTTCCAGCGCGACGATGCCGCCGAAGCAGAAGCCGAGCACCGCGAGCCTGCCGGCCGCGACCTCAGGCCGGGCGGCGAGCTGGTCGAGCCCGGCGCCGGCGCGGCGGCGAAGCAGCGCCGCGTCGGCCATCAGCGCGCCCATCAGCCCGGTCGCTTCCTCGACCGATCTGGCCGTCGCGCCGTACATATCAAGCGCGAAGGCGACATAGCCTTCAGCCGCCAGCCGCTCCGCCACGTCCTTCACATGATCAGTGACGCCGGTGCCTTCATGCGCCACCAGCACGCCCGGCGCGCGGCGGCCGCCCGAGCCGTCTGCGAGCCAGCCTGTCAGCGCGACGCCGTCGCAATCGTAGGGGACTCGCTGTAGAGTCACGGCCTTACGCCCAGCCCTCCAGCACCTGATCCGGCGGGCGGTGGCCGTCCGCCCACATGCGGATATTGGCGATGACTTTCTCGCCGGTCGCGTGGCGCGCCTCGATCGTGGCGGACGCCATGTGCGGGAGCAGCACGACATTGTCGAGCGCGAGCAGGCGCGGGCTCACCGCCGGCTCATGCTCGAACACATCGAGCCCGGCGCCGGCAAGGCGGCGGGATTCAAGCGCGTCAGTCAGCGCCGCTTCGTCGACCACTTCCCCGCGCGCGATATTGATCAGATAGCTTTCAGGGCCGAGCAGATCGAGGCGGCGGGCGTCGATCAGATGATGCGTCTCCGGCGTGTGCGGGCAGTTGATCGAGAGGAAATCGGCCGCGCGGCACAGATCGTCGAGATCGGCGTGGAAGGTCGCATCGACCGCGCGCTCGACCACTTCGGGCAGCCGCTTGCGGTTGTGGTAATGGATTTTGAGGCCGAAGCCGCGCGCGCGGAGCGCCACCGCCTGGCCGATCCGGCCCATACCGACAATGCCCAGCGTCTTGCCGGTGATGCGGCGGCCCAGCATCGCGGTCGGCCGCCAGCCCTGCCACTGCCCGGAGCGGGCGAGGCGTTCGCCTTCGGAAAGGCGGCGAGGCACGGCGAGGATCAGCGCCATCGCCATATCCGCCGCATCGTCGGTCAGCACGCCCGGCGTGTTGGTGACGATGATGCCGCGCTCCCGCGCTGTCTTTAGCGCGATATGATCGACGCCCATGCCGTAATTCGCGATCAGTTTCAGCCGGCCGCCGGCGCGGGCGATCAGGTCCGCGTCGATGGCATCGACGATTGTCGGCACCAGCACATCAGCATTGGCGATCGCGGCGGCGATGGCGTCCGCGCTCATCGGCGCGTCGCTTTCGTTCAGCGTCACGTCGAACAGGTCGCGCATCCGCGCCTCGACCGTTTCCGGGAGCTTGTGCGTGACGACGACTTTGGGACGCGCGATCTGCGGCATGAAAATGTGGCTAGTCGCGCGCGCAAAGCGGCGCAAGCGCGGGTTGAAGCGGCGCCTGGGCTGAGGCAACAGGGACGGCGATGCTGAAACCGTTTCTCGCCGCCGTCCTGGCGCTCACGCTCGCCACCGAAGCGGGCGCTGAGGACAAGAAGCCGCCCTATTGGGCCTCGATCGTGCCCGGACAGGCGCGCATCCGCACCGGGCCGGGACGCAATTTTCCTGCTGTCTGGCAATATCAACGTGCGGGTCTGCCGGTGAAAGTGGTCGCGACTTTCCCCTCCTGGCGCAAGATCCGCGATCCCGACGGCGCGGAAGGTTGGATGCAGTCCAACATGCTGTCCGAAGATCGGACTGGCATGGTCATGGGCGGCGTGCGCGAGATGCGCGCCAAGCCGGATGCCAGCGCCCCGATCGTGTGGCGCGCGGAGCCGGGCGTGGTCGGCCGCCTGCGCAAATGCCGGGGTGGCTGGTGCGATTTCGACGTGAAGGGCCGCCGCGGCTGGATCGAAGCGAACGCGCTGTGGGGCGTTGCGGCGGATGAGACGGTGGAGGATTGAAGCTCTTCCGTCATCCCGAACTTGTTTCGGGATAAGCGGGAAACTGGGTGACGATCGAGATTATTCTCCGCCGCCACGCCTGCCTCACGCTTATCCCGAAACAAGTTCGGGATGACGGGGGGTGAATCGGGATGACGGGAGATGAATCGGGATGAAGGGCGGGGGTGGTTTGGGATGACGGTCAGGATACGCGCGCGAAGCTGATCTGGCGGTGGTCAGGGTCGGCGGCGATCAGCCGGACCTGGAGCACCTGGCCGGGGGCGACGTGGTGGGCGTCGACGCGGGCGACGACGGGCATGTCGCGCAGCTGGATGCGAGCGCCGCGCTCGTCGATGTCGGTCGCGACCGCGGCCATGACTTGGCCGATATGCGGCTGGAGCATCACCGCCTCGGTATAGTCGATCACCGCGCGCTCGATGCGGCCGGCGATCGCGTCCGCGCGGGCCATCACCGGCGACAGGCGCGTGAAGGCTTCGCTGACGACGCCAGGCACGGCTTCGCCGCTGGCGATAGCAAGCGCGGCGCGGATCACATAGCGGTCGGCAAGCCGGCGGAGCGGCGCAGTCGCGTGCGCGTAGGTCGCGGCGACCGCCGAATGCCAGGGAATCACCCCCGGCTGGAAGGGCGCATAGCCAGCGCCGTTGCCGGAGCGGCGCACCGCGAACATGAAAGCGACGTGGCGCGGATCGTTCGCGTCCAGCGTGCGCTCGAAATCCTTGAGCGAGGCCGTTGCCGGCCAGTCGAGATGGAAAGCGCGCGCGGTATTGCGCAGGCGCTGGACGGCGCGATCGTCGGGATCGGCCATCACCCGGAACAGGCCGGTGCCGTGCGCCTGCAGCGCGGCCGCCACCGCCATGTTGGTCGCGAGCGAGAGCGCGGCGTTCCTGTCTTCCGATTCGAGGCGCGGGCGGAACGCGAGGCGGAAGCGGTCGTCGCCGGTGGGCGCGACTTCCTGCTCGGGCGGATCGACGCGCGCGGCGCCGCGCCGCTCTTCCGCTGCCGTGATGCGATCGGACAATTCGCCGAAATCGGGCGGGAGATCGGCGGCCGTCACCGTCTCATAGGCGAGCTTGGCGCGGCTGCGGATGACGGCGCGCTCCACGCCGTCCAGCACGACCTCGCCGTCGGGGTTCACGCGCGTCGTTAAGACGATCGCCGGGCGCGGGCCATCGGGCAGCAGGCTGGCGGCGTGCTCGCTCAAGACCGGCGGATAGAGGCTGGCCTTGCCGTCCGGCAGATATTGGGTCGTCCCGCGCTTCCACGCCTCGATGTCGATCAATGACCCGTCATCGACGAACCAGGCGACATCGGCGATCGCGTAATGGAGCAACAGGTCTGCGCCCGCGCGCTCGATCGCGAAGGCCTGGTCCAGATCGGTCGAACTCGCCGGATCGAGCGTGACGAACGGCTGTTCGGTCCGGTCGGTATGCGCGGTCGGGGCGCGCCCGGCGGCCGCTTCAGCCGCCGCGAGAATCTCCGGCGCGAAGCCGTCCGGCACCTGGAATTGCGCGCGAATGGCGGCGAGGCCCGGACCCAGCGCGTGGCCGGGATCGACAAGCGCCTTCACCGCCACCCTTGCGCGTCCTAGTTCATCAGCTCCACGGCCATTGCGGTCGCTTCGCCGCCGCCGATGCAGAGCGAGGCGAGGCCGCGCTTCTGCCCCTTGGTTTCCAGCGCCGACAGCAGCGTGGCGAGGATGCGCGCGCCGCTGGCGCCGATCGGGTGGCCGAGCGCGCAGGCGCCGCCATGCACGTTCAGCACATCATGGCTGATGCCGAGATCGCGCATCGCGATCATCGAGACGACGGCGAACGCCTCGTTCACTTCGAACAGATCGACATCGCCGATCGCCCAGCCGGCCTTGTCCAGCGCCTTCTGCATCGCGAACACCGGCGCGGTGGTGAATTTGGCTGGCAGATGGGCGTGCGCGGCGTGGGCCACGACGCGCGCGACCGGGCTGAGGCCGAGCTTCTCCGCGATGCTGGCGCGGGTCATCACCAGAGCGGCGGCGCCGTCCGAAATGGACGAGGCGTTGGCGGCGGTGATCGTGCCGTCCTTGGCGAAAGCCGGTTTCAGCGTCGGAATCTTGGATGCATCGCCCTTGGCCGGCTGCTCGTCCTGCGACACAATCACATCGCCCTTGCGGCTGGCGACCGTGACGGGAACGATCTCGCGATCGAAGGCGCCCGATTTCTGCGCCTGCTGCGCGCGCGTCAGCGACGCGATCGCGTAATCGTCCTGCTGTTCTCGCGTGAACTGATATTCGCGCGCCGTGTCCTCGGCGAAGGCGCCCATCAGCTTGCCGGGCTCGTAAGCATCCTCAAGGCCGTCCAGATACATGGAATCGAACATGCGGTCATGGCCGATGCGCGCGCCGCCGCGATGCTTGGTCATCAGATAGGGCGCGTTGGTCATGCTCTCCATGCCGCCGGCGACGAGCAGGTCGACCGAGCCCGCGCCCAGCGCGTCGGCGGCCATCATCGCTGCCTGCATGCCGGAGCCGCACATCTTGTTGACCGTGGTCGCCTCGACCGAGTCCGGGAGCCCCCCTTTGATCGCCGCCTGCCGCGCCGGGGCCTGGCCGAGCCCGCCCGGCAGCACGCAGCCCATATAGATGCGCTCGATCGCATCGCCCTTCACGCCCGCACGCTCCACCGCCGCGCGCACGGATGCGGCGCCGAGCTCGGTCGCGCTGGCGCCTGACAGCGTGCCCTGGAAACCGCCCATCGGCGTGCGGGCATAAGAGACGATGACGATCGGATCGGCGGCCATGGGAACCTCTGAATATGGAGTTGAACACCCCATAACCGTTCGCTTCGAGCGAAGTCGAGAAGCGTATCTCGACTTCGCTCGATACGAACGGCAGGGTGGGCTGGATGTGGGGGCTATTCGGCTTTGTTCTAGGCGCAATCGCGGGGAGTTTTCTTTCCACCGCCGCGATCCGCTGGCCAAAGGGCGGGCAGATGATGCGCGGGCGTTCGGCCTGCGATAGCTGCGGGCGCGTGCTGGGCGTGATCGACCTGATCCCGATCGCGGGCTTCCTGATCCGGCGTGGGCGCTGCGCGACATGCGGCGCGGCGATTGACCGTCGGCATTTGTGGATCGAGATAGCCGCCGCGCTGATCGGCGCCGTCGCTTTCGCGGTCGCGCCGGGGCCGGTGGGTGTGGCGGGTGCGCTGTTCGGCTGGATGCTGTTGCTGCTGGGCGCGCTGGACGCCGGGCATTTCTGGCTGCCGGATCGGGTGACGTATCTGCTCGCGCTGACCGGTATTGCGGCCGGCGCTGCGGGGATTCCGCCTTTCCCGAACGACCGGCTGATCGGCCTCGCTGCCGGGTTCGGCGCGCTCTGGCTGATCGGCGCGCTCTATCGCCTGATCCGCAAGCGCGAGGGGCTGGGGGGAGGCGATCCCAAATTGTTCGGCGCGATCGGGGCGTGGCTCGGCTGGGCGGCCTTGCCTTACGTGCTGCTGCTGGCCGGGCTGGTCGGCCTGGCGGCAGTGCTGCTCGCCCGGGCGCGGGGCGAGCCAGTGCGTGCGACGACGCGGGTGCCGCTGGGCGCGTTGTTGGCGGTCGCAGCGTGGCCGGTGTGGCTGGCCAGTGTGGCAGGAGGCTGATCCGCCCTGAGGCCGGCTTGCCTGAGCTTGTCGAAGGCTTCTCTTCTTTCTGAATCGCCGTGTTAGAAGAAAGGAAGGGCTTCGACAGGCTCAGCCAAGCCGGCTTTGGGATTCGATGCTAGTCTTTCAGCCTGGCCGCCTTGCGCGCGGCTGCTTCGATCGCGGGCGCGTCCATGCCCGGCTTCACCAGCCAACTGCCGCCGACGCAGAGCACGGCTGGCTCCGCCAGCCATTCCGGCGCGCTTTCCAGCGTAATGCCGCCGGTGGGGCAGAAGCGGACGTCGGCGAACGGGCCGGCGAGCGCGCGGAGCGCCTTCAGGCCGCCATTTGCTTCGGCCGGGAAGAATTTGAAGCGGTTGAGGCCCAGATCGAGGCCGCGCATGATGTCCGACGCATTGGCGATACCGGGCAGGAAGCTGGCGCGGCGCGCGATCGCGGCCTTGGCGAGCCGGCTGGTGAGGCCGGGGCTGACGATGAAACGCGCGCCGGCATCCAGCGCCTGATCGAGCTGGCGCTCGTCAAGCACTGTCCCGGCGCCGACGATCGCGCCGTCAATCCCGGCCATCGCTTTCATCACGTCCAATGCCCGCGGCGTGCGCAGCGTGACTTCCAGCACCGGCAGGCCGCCCTTCACCAGCGTCGCACCGATGCCGACCGCCTCGTCCGGATCGTCGAGCACCAGCACCGGAATCACCGGCGCGGTGCGCATGATTGTTTCGATCGCGTCCATCCGGCCGACTCCTGAGGCTTTCCGTTCGTCGCGATTAGCGCGATTTTCACTTCCGCCAAGCCATAGTCGCACACATAATCCTTGCACGAATCCGCGGGGGATTCGCGCGTTTGTTTCGGTCGGGGGGCCGATGCCTGTGCGTTTGTTGCTTCTGCTGTGCGGCCTGCTGGCCTCGGTTTCCGCTTCGGCCCGGCCGCTCGTCGCTGTGGTGGACAGCGGCGTCGCCCGCACCGGCGCACTCGCGAACGTCGTGGTCGGCGAATATGACATGGCCGGGGCACGGCCCGCCTATCAGCCGCGCTATGATCACGGCACGATGGTCGCGGCGATCATCAACCGCGAAGCGCAGGGCGAGATCGATATCGTGTCGCTGCGCATCGACGATCCCGCCGGCTGCCCGGTCGGCTTCGCGCCGCCGTGCCAGCCTTCGTCCAAGCCGATCGCCGCCGCGATCGACAAGGCGGTGGCTCTTGGTGTCGATGCGATCAACCTGTCGCTCAGCCTCGCGAACGATCCGGCGATCACCGAAGCGGTGCGCCGCGCCTCTGCCAAGGGCATCGTCGTGGTGATGGCGGCGGGCAATAACGGCCGCAATCATCCGGACAATATCGCGATGGCCCGCGCTGGCTTTCCGCGCGCGGTGCTGGTCGGCGCGACCGACGGCGCCGGCCATCCCTGGACCGGCACCAACCGGCCGGACGCGGACGACTATCTCTACGTATGGCGCCGGGGCGTCGAGGTGCCTACCGTGTCGGCGGCGGGCGAAGCGGTGTTCGGTACCGGCACGTCCTTCGCCGCCCCGATCGAGACGGCGCGGCGCGTGCTGGCGCTGCACCGCGAAGTCGCGGTGGCGGGGACGCATTAAGATCTTCCTCTCCCCGGCGGGGAGAGGCGACTCGCGAAGCGAGCGGGTGAGGGGGCTCGGTGCCCCAATTACAAACTCAGAACCCCCTCACCCAACCCTCTCCCCGCCGGGGAGAGGGCTTTTTACCGCATCGCCAGCCGCACCGGTGTGTCGAGCTGGGCGATCAGGCGGCTGTCTCGGTTGTAGGGGTCTTCCAGCATCCTGAGCTTGCCGTCCGGGCCGATATCGGCGGTGAAATAGACCAGCCAGACCGGGCGCGCCTCGCGCAGCTTCAGCGTCTGCGTCGCGTAGGTCTTGAGGCCGCGCTCCACCGCCGCGTCGCTGCCGGTGTCCAGCTTCACCAGCTCCGCTGCCAGCCCTTCAGCATTCTGCACGCGGATGCAGCCATGGCTGTAGGCGCGCGAGGTCTTCTCGAAATACTGCTTCGACGGCGTGTCGTGCAGATAGATGGCGTGCGGATTGGGCAGGTCGATCTTGACCCGGCCGAGCGCGTTGCGCGGGCCGGGCGGCTGGCGGAGCGCGCCGCCATCGCGGACAAAGCCCTTGCCTGAGACCCTGATGCTCTTGGGCGGCGTCCACCAAGGGTTGAGCACGACCGACTGGGCGGCATAGCCGATCGCCGGCGTCGGCGTCGCGCGGGCGCCGACCACCACGACATGCTCGGCGACCGGCTTGCCGTTTTCCACCAGCTGCAGCGTGTAGCTGGGCACGTTCACATAGATATGGTCGGCGCCGAGATCGCGCGGCATCCAGCGCCAGCGCTCCAGATTGGCGCGCAGCCGGCCGCGCATGACGAAGTTCACCTCGGGTGTTTCGGCATAGGCGGTGCGCAGCGCTGCATAGCGGCCATCCGAAGGTAGCAGCGAACGCAGCCAGGGCTGGATGCGGCCGGAGGCGACCGCCTGCTGCAGCTGCATCGCCAGGCGTGACGGGTCGCCATCGGCGCGATCTATGTGCCAATCGTAAGCGGCCTTGTTGTCGATCGCGCCGAGCAGATAATCGTGCGCCAGCTTCAGCGCGGCGGCGTCGGCCATGCGGTCGAAGGTTTCGCCGCCGCCGCTGCGGGCCAGCTCGGCGGAAAGTGTGTCCAGCTGATAGTCCGCCGGGGTCAGGCCTTCGGCGGCAGACCCCGTGATTTCGTCGATCAGCGCCTGGCCGGCAGCGGCGGACCAGCGGCCGAGCGTCGGTGCCGGCGTCACGAGACTGGCGTCGGCGCGGCTTGCGATCGGCTGTGTCGGGGCGGCAAACAGAAACGCGGTGCCGAGCGACGCCGCGCCGGCGAACAGGACCGAACGGGCGGTGCTGCTGAGGGTGTGGGGACGGGACATTTCGGGCTCCAAAAACGGGTCGGTTTGTTGAGCCCCGTTTTGCCCGGCCGGCCGGATCGCCCGCGTGCCGCAGCGCACAGGTGCTGGGCGCGCCGGTCTCGGTGATTGGAGGATTGGTCGCGGGACTTCTGTTCCGTCCTGAAGAACTGCATTTTCGTCGCAGCGCGCCCCGCTTGTCATCCCGAAACAAGTGCGGGATGACGGGGGCGGGGTCAGCGCAGCAGCGGGCGCTCTCTGGCGAGGTCGTTGCGAATGGCGGTGGCGGCGACCCCGCCTTCGCCCATCGCGTGGCTAATCTGGTCGAGGCCCTTCACCACATCGCCCGCCGCATAGACACCGGGCACCGATGTGCGCTGGTGGGCATCGACCTTGATGCAGCCCTCATCCGACAATGCCACGCCGAGCATTTTCGCCAAGCTGCTGTGCACATCGGAGCCGAGCGCCGGGTAGACAGTGTCGAATCGGTGGGCCGTCGCGGCGGTTTGCACGACGATAGTGTCGCCTTCCGGGCGGATGGCCGTGACCGGGCCATGAGCGGTGGCGATGCCGCAGTCCCCCAGCTTCGTCCAATCCTGCGTCTTCAGATCGTCGAGCGGCGTGTCCGGGCTGATCAGCGTGACATGCCGGCTGAAGCCGCGCAGGAACACGGCCTCTGCGACCCCGTGACGGTCATCGCCGATCACGCCGATGCGCTTGTCCGTCACTTCATAGCCGTCGCAGATCGGGCAGTAGCGGATCAGCCCCTGCGCCAGGGCCTGATCGTGCAGTTTCTCGTCCATCGGCGGCCGCCGGTTGGTGACGCCCGTGGCGAGCAGAACGCTTCGGGCCGTGACTGCGCCGCCGCCCCATTCCGCTTCGAAACCGCCCTCGATCCCGCCGATCCGCGTCACGCGCCCGCAATCAATGTCGACTCCATATTTTCGCGCCTGGTCGGTCATCAGCCGCAAGAGCTCCGTACCCGCGATGCCCTCCGGATAGCCGGCATGATTGCGCGTGCACGGGATCAGGGCGGCGCGGCTCTTGCCGGCATCGACGAGCCGGATCGAAAGGTGAAAGCGGGCAAGGTAGATCGCCGCCGTGAGCCCGGCCGGGCCGCCGCCGACGATCAGGCAATCATGATCAAGGTTTCGCATCTGCCGCGAAAGCGACGAACGCCCGGCTCGGTTCCGAGGGAATCGTTGCGAGTGTGGTTCCGCCCGGAGTAGGACGTCCGACATTTATGCGTCGCTATGTCCCCGCTCCGCTGGCGCCATCGTCATGGACATCGCGGAGCGGCGCGCTGGGGCTGACGATCCTTGCGCATATCCTGCTGGTGCTGCTCCTGCTGATGCTGGCGCCGCCCGATGCCTTTCGCCGCGCAGAGCCGGACCCGCTCAAGACCTTCAACGTCGCGCCCGTGGGCGCCAAGGCCGCGCCGGAACGTCGCGCCGCCTCCAGGCGCCGGGCCGCGACCGCCCCAGCCAAGCCCCCTGTCGTCCCGCCGCTGCCGATCGCCGCCAGGACGATTCCGCTGATCCCCGGCCTCGAGAATTTCGACCTGCGCAATGTTCATTCCGAAGTCGCGCAGGCGGACGCCGGGAGCAGCACCGGCAGGGACAGCAAGGCGGCCTATGGCCCGGGCGAAGGGCCGGGCGGGGCGCGGCTCTACAATGCCGAATGGTATCGCGAACCGACCGATGCCGAGCTTGCCACCTATCTGCCCGAACGCCGCCAGCCGGGCTGGGGCATGATCGCCTGCCAGACGGTCGAGCGCTTCCATGTCGATAATTGCCGAGCGCTCGGCGACGATCCGCCCGGCTCGGGTCTCGCGCAGGCGATCCGCAAGGCGGCGTGGCAATTCCTCGTCCGCCCGCCGCGCATCGACGGCAAGCCGATCATTGGCGCCTGGGTGCGGATCAGGATCGAGATCACGCCTGCCGGCGCGCGCGCCGGCGCACCCTGAGAGTTGACGGACCCGCCGGCGCCCGCGCATCGTCGCCATGAGGGAGAGACAGATGAAAGCGTGGAAACGGATCGGCTTCGCGGCCAGCCTGCTGATGGCCGCGCCGCTGCGCGCGGAAACGATCGAGACAGTGCTGCCCAGGCTCGACAGGATCATGGCCGATTACGCCCAGACCGCGCCGATGCCGGGCCTGGTCTATGGCATCGTCAAGGATGGGCGGCTGATCCATGTCCAGGGCTATGGCGTGCAGGATATGGAGGCGAAGCGGCCGGTCACGGCCGACAGCCGCTTCCGCATCGCGTCCATGTCCAAGGCGTTCACCGCGCTCGCGATCCTGAAGCTGCGCGACGCGGGCAAAATCCGCCTCGACGATCCGGCTGAACAATATGTGCCGGAGCTGAAGACCTGGCACTATCCGACCGCCGACAGCCCGAAGATCACCGTGCGCGATCTGCTGACTCACACGGCGGGGTTCGTCGAGGACAATCCCTGGGGCGATCGCCAGCAGGTGCTGCCCGAAGCCGATTTCACGAAAATGCTGAAAGCCGGCGTGCCGTTCGCCCGCGCGCCGGGGCTCGCCTATGAATATTCGAACTTCGGCTATGCGACGCTCGGGCGGATCGTCTCGAACGTCTCGCACATGCCCTATCAGCGCTATATCGCCGAGAAGATCATGGCGCCGCTCGGCATGGCCTCGACCGGCTATGACATCTTCAAATCGCCGCCCGAGGCGCGGGCGATCGGCTATCGCTGGCAGGACGGCGCGTGGCTGCGCGAGCCGGACATGAAGGACGGCGCGTTCGGCGCGATGGGCGGGATCGAGACGACCGCGAACGATTATGCGAAATGGGTCGCCTTCCTGCTCTCCGCCTGGCCGGCACGCGATGATCCGGACACCGGCCCGGTCAAGCGGGCGACCGTCCGTGAAGTGGTCGAAGGTGTGAACATGGCGTCGGGCGCGATGCGCAACTCAAGCTATGGCGGGGCGCCCTGCCGGCAGGCGAGCGCGTATGGCATGGCATGGCGCGTGATCGACGATTGCGATCTGGGCCGTGTCGTCACCCACACCGGCGGTTACCCCGGTTACGGATCGGTCGTGCTGCTGCTGCCCGACAAGGGCATCGGCCTGTTCGCGTTCGGCAGCCGCACCTATAACGGCGCTTCACCCGCGGCCTGGCGCGCGCTGCTCGCGCTGCAGGCGACGGGCGTGCTGGAGGATCGGGCGGTGCCAGTCTCGCCGGGCTTGGCAGAGGCTTATGACGCCGCTCGCGCGATCTGGGCGAAAGGCGATGTCGAAGGCGCACCGCTCGCGATGAACTTCCTGATGGACCGCGACGCCGGGCGGTGGAAAAGCGACCTCGCGAACCTCAAGACCCAGCTCGGTAATTGCCCCGGCACCGAAGCGATCGCGCCAATCTCGGCCATGGAAGGCTTCTTCAGCTGGAGCTGCGAGAAAGGCCGTCTCAAAGGCCGCGTCCAACGCGCGCCGACGGAAGGCGTAACGATCCAGGCATTGAGCTATGCGGTGGCGACGCCTTAATGCTTGTTTATACAACCGGTCGTATGTATATACATTTGATGAGCAAGCGAGCCCTCAAGACGACCAAGGCTTTCAAGTCTGGCAACTCAATTGCGGTCCGGCTGCCGGCGAGCTTCGGCGTGAAGGAGGGAACCGAGATGCGCGTGCGCGAAGAGCAGGGGCGCTACGTCGTCGAGCCGATCGATCTCGAGCCGCGCATTAAGCTCGACATCAGCGGCTTCTGGGGCAAGGCGCCGGGTTTGGCCGTACCGACGCGTGACGATTTCGATGATCGGCCAAGCACGGCCGCCGAGGCAAAAGCGCGCGGGTGACTCGATTTCTGATCGATTCGGACTGTGCTGTCTATGCGTTGACCGGACAGTTTCCGGCTCTTGGCGAACGCTTGTCACAGTGCGAACCGGGAGAGGTCGCAGTGTCGGCGATCAGCTTTGCCGAGATTTCGTTGGGATCGAATACTGGCAAGCCGCCACCGCCAGAGGTTTTGGAAGCGTTCGTCGCTGTCATACCCCTGCTCCCGTTCGACGGGGCCGCAGCACGAGCCTATGCTGGCATGCCATTCAAGCGCGCGCGGTTTGACCGGTTGCTAGCCGCGCATGCGCTGAGCATCGGTGCGACTGTCATCACGAATAACGAGGGCGATTTCGCCGACGTGCCTGGCCTCCGGATCGAGAATTGGACGAAGCCCGAATGACCTTCGCCGCAACCGTCCTCACGCTCTATCCCGAGATGTTCCCCGGTCCGCTCGGGACCAGCCTTGCAGGACGCGCGCTGGCGGAAGGGCGCTGGTCGCTCGATACCGTCCAGATCCGCGATTTCGCGACGGACAGGCATCGCTCGGTCGACGACACGCCGGCCGGCGGTGGGGCGGGGATGGTGCTGAAGGCTGATGTGCTGGCAGCTGCTGTCGATCATGCGCGGATACTCCAGCCCCACGCGCCGGTGCTGGCGATGAGTCCGCGCGGGAGCCCGCTGACGCAGGCGCGGGTGCGCCAGCTCGCGCAAGGCCCGGGGATCACGATCCTGTGCGGCCGTTTCGAGGGATTCGACGAGCGGATTTTCGAGGGGCGGGAGGTGGAGCCCGTCTCGATCGGCGACTATATCCTCTCGGGCGGGGAGATGGGCGCGCTGGTGCTGCTCGACGCTTGCATTCGGCTGCTTCCCGGCGTAATGGGCGCCGCTTCCAGCGGTGACGAGGAAAGCTTCGAAAGCGGCCTGCTCGAATATCCGCATTATACCCGACCAGTCGACTGGGAAGGGCGCACGATCCCCGAAGTGCTGCGATCGGGGGATCATGCGAGGATCGCCGCCTGGCGCAAGCAAAGGGCGGAGACCGATACACGGCTAAGGCGGCCGGACCTTTGGGAGCGCTATGAGGGCGCTCGGGTCAAGTCGCCCTCTGGCGCGCGGCAACGAACTAGGGACGAAGACTGATGAATCTGATCCAGCAGCTCGAGGCCGAGCAGATCGCCCGCTTCAACGAATCAAAGAAGATTCCCGAATTCCGCCCCGGCGATACGCTGCGCGTCGGCGTGAAGGTCGTCGAAGGCGACCGCACGCGCGTCCAGGCCTATGAAGGCGTCTGCATCGCGCGCGCGAACAAGGGCATGGGTTCGTCCTTCACTGTTCGCAAGATCAGCTTCGGCGAGGGCGTCGAGCGCGTCTTCCCGCTCTATTCGCCGAACATCGAGTCGATCGACGTGGTCCGCAAGGGCGTCGTCCGCCGCGCCAAGCTTTATTATCTGCGTGGCCGCCGCGGCAAATCGGCCCGCATCGCGGAACGCCGCGACGTGCGCACCGAAACGGCCGCGGCCGAATAAGCTTCGCCGGAACGAGGCACGAAAAAGAGGCCGGCGGTTCGTTCCGCCGGCCCCTTTTTCTTTGCTCCGGATCAGGCGCAGGCGACGGACATGCGCGTGCGGCGGCGCGCGGACATGCCGACCAGGCCAAAGCCGCCGATCAACAGCGCCCAGGCCGCCGGTTCCGGCACCGCGGCGGCCGCGACCGCGAGATTATCGAATTCGAACGAGTCGCTCGACGAACTGAATGTCAGGCCGGTGAGCAGCGGCCCGCTCGTGACCGTGTAAGTGACGACGCCATTGGTCTCGCCGCTGATCTGGTTGCCGCTCGGGAAGCTGAGATCGTTGATGATCTGGCCGCCGGCATAGCTCTGGCTCGTGCCGTCCTCGTAAAGCAGGGTCACGGTATTATAGGTGTCGAGCGAGCCGAGCACGAAGGAAAGGGCATTGGTCGCAGCGAAGTTCACGGTGTAGCTGCCGCCGCTGCGAACGGCGGCGAAATTGCCCGTGCTGCCGAAATTCGGCCGGGCTGCCTGGCCGCTCACGCTGTCCGAATAGACGAACGTGTTGGTGCCGATCGATTCGCCCGGCGTGCCGCCGGAAAAGCCCTCGAAATCCTGGAAAGTGGTGAAGCCGGCGGGCAGCGATCCGAGTCCGGCATCGAAATGAACGATCGTCGCGGCCGTGGCGGGAACGGAAGCGACGGCCGCCAATGCAGTAAGCACATACGCAGTCTTCATGATGAGACCCCTTCATTTTCATGGCGCCATGACGCCGGGGTCGCGAACGGAGCCTCTTGGGAACGGTTCCGCGACCCGTCGCGCAAACGGAGCAGATGCAGGTCAGTGCGTCCCGGCGAGACGATGAGCGGAGTTTAAGCTAGTCCAGTCCGAGCAGCAGCACGCCGCAGAGCATGACGCCGCACCCGGCGAGCCGCGCGGCGCTCGTCCGTTCCTTCAGCAGCGCCATGCCGAGCAGCGCGCCGATCATCATCGACATCTCACGTGCGGGCGCCACGATGCTGAGCGGAGCGCCGAGCCCCAGCGCACCCAGCACCAGGATATAGCCGAGCGGAGACAGAAGCCCGACCGCGATCGCGAGCGGCCAGCGGCCGCGCATCGCCTCGATCGCCGCGTGCCGATTCCTCACCACGATCGGCGCCAGCAGCACGAAGCGCAGCGTGTTCGCGCACCAGTCGAGTACCACGGGGGGAATGACGAGCGCTTTCACGCCAAAGGCGTCGACGACGGTATAGAGCGCGATCAGCGCGCCTGTGCCGCAGCCCCAGCGCACGCCGTGGCGCGCGGCTGGGCTGGCAAAGGTGCGGAAGCGCCCATCCGTCGCGATCAGGGCGATCCCCACGACGACTGCGATCAGCCCAGCGATACGGAAGCCGGTCGGCCGCTCGCCCAGGATCAGAAACGCGCCGATCGCTGACAGCATCGGCCCTGTGCCGCGCGCAACCGGATAGACCACCGACAGGTCGGCCAACTGATAGCCGCGCTGCAGGCACCAGCTATAGGCCAGATGGATCAATCCGCTGGCAGCAATGCACGCCAGCACCGGCCAGCCCAGAGGCAATGCCCCGCGCGCGATCAGCCACAGCGCCCAGGGTGCATAGGCGATGCAGGCGACGAGATTATAGGCGAAGATGAAGGCGATCCCAGCGTCCGCCGCCCGCTTCGCCAGCAGATTCCAGGCCGCATGCGTAAAAGCGGCAATGATGACGAGCGCGAAGGAAGAGAGCGGCATGGGGCGCGTGCAAGAGGCACGAAAGCGCGCGCCGCCGCAAGCCTTACCCTTTGGTTAGACTTTCGCCGCTATTGCACGACGCTCGGAAGGGAGTGCGCCCGATGGCAGTAGGCGGCGTCAATTATGCGTCTCCAGTGCATGTGAACGGCTTTGCGTGCATGAACTGCGCGGACGTTTCGCTCGCATCGAAACATATCGATCCGGCGCATCCTCAATCCGGCCCGTTCGACCGCGATGCTGCCAGTGATCCGAGCCGCAAAAGTGTCGATCCGGCCAAGGTCGAGGCCTTGAAGAAAGCCGCGGAAGCCGCGCAGGTGGTCGGCTATTCGGCCGCCGGCCATGTGACGGCCGCGCTCGCGCCCGGATCGGCCTTTTCGATTAGCGCTTGATCGCCCATTGCGGAGCGCAACGGGACTGGGCATCCCTGTCCGCCGATGATCCCGTCCGCTGTCTCCAATGCCGCCCAATCGCTCCGAATCCGCGCCCGCAAAGCACGCGCCAGCGGCCATGACGAAGAGGCCGAGCGGCTGGAGCTGGCGGCGATCGACGCCTCGGTCGGCAACCCGGCGCTGATCGAGGCGGGCGCGGCCCTTTTCGCGGGTGATCTGCGGGCGGCGGAGCAGGTGTTGCGGCCGTTGCTGCGCGACGACCCGTTCGACGTGGCGGCGATCCGTATGATGGCGGAGCTGGCTGGGCGGCTGGGCCGGTATCGCGATGCCGAGGCCTTGCTTCGGCGCGCGCTGGAACTGGCGCCGGCGTTCAAGCCCGCGCGCGCCAATCTCGCGACCGTGCTGCACCGTCAGAACAAATCCGCTGAGGCCCTGGCCGAGCTTGACCGGCTGCTGGACGACGATCCGGACAATCCTGGCCACGCCAATCTGAAGGCGGCGGCGCTGGGCCGCATCGGCGAGTTCGAGGAAGCGATCCAACTTTACGAAGCCGTGCTCGAAAAGGCGGCGGACCAGCCCAAGATCTGGATGAGCTACGGCCATGTGCTGAAGACGGTCGGGCGGCAGGCGGACTCGATCGCCGCCTATCGCCGCGCGACGGAAATCCGGCCGGGGCTGGGCGAGGTATGGTGGAGCCTCGCCAATCTGAAAACCGTGCGCTTCGCCGATACAGACGTTGCCGCGATGGAAGCCGCGCTTGACGCCACTGGCCTCAGCGACGACGACCGGCTGCATCTGTACTTCGCGCTGGGCAAAGCGCTGGAAGAACGTGGCGCGGCGGAGGCATCGTTCAGGCATTACGCGCAAGGCAATGCGATCCGGCGCGCGCAGCTGCCTTACGATCCCGCCGATACCGATGAGCAGATCGCGCGCGCGAAAGTGATCTACACGCCCGATTTCTACGCCGCGCGGGCCGGCTGGGGTTGCCCGGCGCCGGATCCGATCTTCATCGTCGGCATGCCGCGCGCGGGATCGACGCTGATCGAACAGATTCTCGCCAGCCACAGCCAGGTCGAGGGCACGATGGAGCTGCCGGACATACCGGCGCTCGCCGCCCGGATCGGCAGCGGGTCGAAGCCGGTCGCCGATCTGGATGCCGGCGAGGTTCGTGCGCTGGGCGAGGACTATCTGGAGCGCACGCGCATCCAGCGGAAGACGGACCGGCCCTTCTTCATCGACAAACTTCCGAACAATTGGGCGCATGTCGGGCTGATCAAGCTCATCCTGCCCAATGCGAAGATCGTTGACGCCAGGCGGCACCCGCTCGCCAGCTGCTTTTCCAACTTCAAGCAGCATTTCGCGCGCGGGCAGAGCTTCACCTACGGGCTGGCGGATGTCGGGCGCTACTACGCCGCCTATGTGGAACTGATGGCGCATTTCGACCGCGTGCTGCCGGGAGCGGTGCACCGCGTGATCTATGAACGGCTGGTCGATGACACCGAAGGCGAGATTCGCGCGCTGCTGGCGGCGATGGGATTGCCGTTCGAAGAAGCGTGCCTGCGGTTCTGGGAAACCGAGCGGGCGGTGCGCACGGCAAGCTCCGAGCAGGTGCGCCGTCCGATCAACCGCGAGGGGCTCGAGCCCTGGAAGCCCTTCGATGCCTGGCTCGATCCTTTGAGGACCGCGCTGGGCGATGTGTTGGCCACCTATCCGGACGTGCCGGAACGCTTAACCGTTGCATAAGCGCAACAGCCTGGCGCGAAATTGCGCGGACGGCGCGCCACCGTTTGACGGATTCGTGAAAGAGGAGAAGTTTCGATCCGGGACCGAAAATTCGGTGGGAGGAAAATAGTGCGCCGCAAGACCTGGACTCCGCTCGTTATCGCGCTTCTTGGCAGTTCCGCGCTGGCGGTGCCCGCCATCGCCCAAGATCAGGCGCCGCCCCCGCAGGCCGCGACCTCCGGCAACGAAGCGATCGGCGACATCATCGTTACTGCGCAGAAGCGCGAGGAGAGCCTTCAGAACGTGCCGATCAGCGTGCAGGCGCTCGGCACGCAGAAGCTCGAGCAGATGAACATTACCGACTTCAACGACTACACCAAGCTGTTGCCGAGCGTCGCTTTCCAGGTGGCGACGCCGGGCACCGCGACCGTCTATATCCGCGGCGTCGCCAGCGGCGGCGACGGCAACCATTCCGGCTCGCTGCCTTCGGTCGGCTTCTATCTCGACGAACAGCCGATCACGACGATCGGCGGCACATTGGACGTGCACATTTACGACATTGCCCGCATCGAGGCGCTGTCGGGGCCGCAGGGTACGCTGTACGGCGCTTCGTCCGAGGCCGGCACGGTGCGCATCATCACCAACAAGCCGAGCACGGCGGGCTTCGAGGGTGGCTTCGACGTCGAAGGCAATACCGTCCGCAAAGGCGGGCAGGGCGGCGTGGTCGAAGGCTTCGTCAATGTGCCGCTGAACGAATCGATCGCCGTCCGCGCGGTTGGCTTCTATCAGCACGATGCGGGCTATATCGACAATATCGCCGGCACCCGGAACTTCCTTGGCGGACTCTCGATCAGCAATCCGGGTTTCGTGAAGAAAAACTACAACGACGTGGATACCTATGGCGGGCGCCTCGCGCTCGGCATCGACCTCTCGGACGACTGGACGGCGACGGCATCCGTTTTTGGCCAGGAGCAGAAATCGCACGGCTCGTTCGGCTATGACACGAGCCTGGGCGATCTGAAGGTCCAGCGCTTCTTCCCCGAGTTCAATAAGGATCGCTGGGTCCAGGCGGCGCTTACCGTGCAGGGCAAGATCGGCAATTGGGATCTGACCTATGCCGGCGCCTATATGGACCGCAAGCGCAACAGCTCGTCCGACTATACCGACTATGCCGAAGCCTATGATGCGCTTTACGCCAATTATGGCGGGCAGGCCGGCTATTTCTATTATCAGGACAATGCGGGCAACACGATCCTGCCGCTGCAGCACATCGACGGCAGCGACCATTTCAAACGCGTCAGCCAGGAGCTCCGCATTGCGTCGCCGTCTGAAAATCCGTTCCGTGTCGTCGGCGGCGTCTTCTATCAGCGCCAGTCCAACCTGATTCATCAGGACTATAAGATTGACAATCTCGGTGCGCAGGTCTCGGTCAACGGCCTCCCCGGGACGTTGTGGCTGACCCAGCAGAAGCGTGTCGACCGCGACTATGCGATCTTCGGCGAAGCGAGCTGGGACATCACGCCGACACTGACGCTGACTGGCGGCCTGCGCGGCTATAAATTCGACAACACGCTGATCGGTTTCTTTGGCTTTGGCCGCAATCCGGGCGTCGACCCGGATGACGGTCGCGCCTTTACCGCATCGCCTTTCAATGGCGCGGGAAGCTCGCGGACCGGTGTCGCTGCCTGCTACACGACAGATGGGCGGACGCTGCGTCAGGTGATCAACGGCAGCACCGATACGGTGAAACTGCTGCCGGCGGCGGTTGCTGGCGGTCCCTGCACCAATCTCGCGGACTTCAAGAACGGCAAATTGGTGCCCAAACGCACCAAGGATGATGGCGTCCTCTACCGCGTCAATCTGAACTGGAAGCCGGCCGAAGGGAAATTGCTCTACGCCACCTGGTCCAAGGGCTTCCGCCCCGGCGGCATCAACCGGCGCGCGACGATCCCGCCCTATGCGCCCGATTTCCTCGTCAACTACGAAGTCGGCTTCAAGACGACATGGAACAATACGTTCCGCTGGAACGGCGCGTTCTTCTGGCAGGATTGGAAGAAGTTCCAGTTCAGCTTCCTGGGCCAGAACAGCTTTACCGAAATCCACAACGGCCCCAATGCCCGCATCAAAGGCATCGAGACCGACTTCGCCTGGAATCCGGTCACGGGGCTGACGCTGTCGGGCAGTGCTGCCTATACCGACGGCAAGATCAGGAAGAATCTCTGCCTGTTCGACGATCCGACTTTCGCCTGTACCGCGCCGGGGCCGGGCGGCGAGGATAATCGCGTCTCGTCGGCCAAAGGTACGCGCCTGCCAATCACGCCCAAGTTCAAGTTCAGTGCCACCGGCCGTTATGAATTCGAAGCCGGGCCGGACGTGAAGCCTTACCTCCAGGCAACGGTCACGCATGCGAGCTCAGCCGCGTCGGATATCCGGCAGAGCATCGACGGTTCGGGCAGCATCGACCTGAATGTCCCGCCGGGCGTGACCGGCGTGCGGTTCAACGCCGCCGCGCAGCAGGGCAGACTGCCGGCCTGGACCACCGCAGATTTCGCGCTTGGCGCGAAATGGGGGAAGATCACGACCGAGCTCTTCGTCCAGAATGCGTTTGACGAGCGCGCGCAGATCAGCCGCTTCGTGCAATGCGGCAGCTGCTATCCGGCCGCGGGCGGTTTCGGAGGTTTTGGCCGATCCTATGCCGTGGTGCAGACGCCGCGGACGATCGGTATCCGCGCCGGCTATCGTTTCTAGCCGGCGCGTTCGTTCAGGGTGCGCGGGCCATGAAGGCGGGCATGGCCCCGACCCTTGGGGTGCTGGCGGCGCTATGCGTCGCGGGTCCGGCGCATGCCGAGGGCGTGCAATTCTGGCCCGCGCTCAGTGTCAGCGCGCCTGTCGTGGGGCAGTGGCGAATCCAGGCGGACCTGGTCGCCCGGACACGGGGCGGTTATGCGGCGGGGCAGGCCTATGTCAGGCTTGGCCTGCTTCACCCGATCGCGCCGCATCTCGTGGCCGGCGCTGGCTATCTGCATGCCGCTTCGTATTCGGCGCGCGGCGCGGCGACCGCCGACGACCAACTGTTCCAGCAATTGGTCTGGGACGTTCCGGCCGGTCCGGTCCGCGTGACCGCGCGGACGCGACTGGAGCAGCGTTTCCAGCAAGGGGTGCGCGAAACCTCGTGGCGGCTGCGTCAGCAGATCAAGCTGCTCATACCGGTCGGCCATCATGGCCTGCGCGCGTCCCTTTATGTCGAGCCCATGTTCGATCTCAACCACACGCCGGCCGTGCGGCAGGATTTCGATCAGATGCGGAGCTTTGCGGGCGTGAACCTTCCAGTCGCCCGCGATGCGACGCTGGAGATCGGCTATCTTGGCCAGTTCGTTCACCGGCCGACAGGTGACTATTGGGTGCACGCCGTGCCGATGACATTGAGCGTGCGGCTTTGACGCGCTAGCCAATGGCCATGATCCGATCCCTTGCCGCCGCGCTTGCGGTCCTTTCGTTCTCAGTCCCTGCCATGGCCCAGCAAAACCTCACGCTTGAACGCATTTTCGGCAATCCGCCGCTCTCCGGCCCGACGCCGCGCCTGCTGAAACTGTCGCCGGACGGCCGCTGGCTCACATCGCTGCGCAACCGGCCCGACGAGAAGGAGCGGTTCGATCTGTGGGCGCTCGACACCCGGACCGGCGCCGAGACGATGCTGGTCGATTCGAAGAAATTCGGCACCGGCGCGGAGCTGTCCGAGGCCGAGCGGATGCAGCGCGAGCGTGCGCGCATTGCCGATCAGAAGGGGATCGTCGCGTATGACTGGAGCGCCGATTCGCGCACTGTCCTGGTGCCGCTGGACGGCGACCTGTATCTCGCCGGCCTCGATGGCCAAGTCCGCCGCCTGACCAATACGCCCGCCAGCGAGCTGGATGGCACGGTCAGCCCCAAGGGCGGCTTCGTCTCCTTCATTCGCGACCAGAATCTGTTTCTCTACGATCTCGCCTCCGGCAGGGAGCGAGCGCTGACCAGAAATGGCGGCGGCACCGTCAGCTGGGGCGTCGCCGAGTTCGTCGCGCAGGAGGAAATGCACCGGTCGCGCGGCCATTGGTGGTCGCCGGACGATCGCCGCATCGCCGTCGCGCGGGTCGATGAAGGGCCGGTCGCGATCGTCACCCGCGCCGCGATCGGCGCGGACGGCACCCGCGTCTATCAGCAACGCTATCCGAAGGCGGGCACGCCCAATGCGCGGGTCGATCTGTTCGTGTTCGATGCTGTGACGGGCAAAAGCCTGAAGGTCGATCTCGGCACTGACGCCGATATCTATCTCGCCCGCGTCGACTGGACAAAGGACGGCAAAGCGCTGCTCGTCCAGCGCGAGACTCGCGACCAGACCCGGCTCGACATGCTCCGCGTCGATCCCGCGACCGGCAAATCCGAAGTGATCTTCAGCGAAACGGCGAAGAGCTGGATCAACCTCACCGACAATCTGAAGCCCTTGGGCGACGGCAGCCTGCTCTGGACCTCGGATCGGGACGGCTTCAGTCACCTGTATCGCTGGCGGGCCGGGCAATGGACGCAGCTGACCAGCGGGCCGTTCCAGGTCGAGGAAGTTGCCGGCGTCGATGAGGCGAAGGGGCTCGCTTATGTCCGCGCCAACAAGGATACGGCGCTGGAATGGCAGCTCTATGCCGTTCCCATCAATGCCCCGGGCGAGATGAAACGAGTCAGCGACGCCGGCTTCAACCACGCGGTCGTGATGGACAAGGCCGCGACGCATGCGATCGTCACCCGGTCCAGCACGAGCCAGCCGCCCCAGACCTATCTGGCCGATGCCGATGGCGGCAATCGCCGCTGGATCGAGCAGAATGCGCTGAAAGACAGTCCTTACGCGCCGTTCGCGGGCCAGCACGTCGCGCCACGCTTCGGCACGATCAAGGCGGCGGACGGCACCACCGACCTTCACTACAAGCTCTATGTGCCCAAGGGCTTTGCGGGCCCGCGGCCGGTCCTGCTCTGGGTCTATGGCGGGCCGGGCGCCGGGCGGCAGGCGACCAACGAATGGATGCGCGACCTGCCGTTGCAGCAATATCTGGTGTCGAAAGGCTGGGTGATCTTCTCGATAGACAATCGCGGGACACCCGATCGCGGCAAGGCATTCGAGGATGCGATCTATCGCGCGATGGGCACGGTCGAGGTGCAGGACCAGCTGGCCGGGCTCGCCTGGCTGAAGAAGCAGGATTTCGCCGACGCCAAGCGCATCGCCGTCTTCGGCTGGTCCTATGGCGGCTATATGACGCTGAAGCTGCTGGAAGCGGCGCCCAGTACGTTTGCGGCCGGCGTGTCCGGCGCCCCAGTGACCAAATGGGAGTTGTACGACACCCATTATACCGAGCGCTATATGGGCAATCCGGCGACCGATCCGAAGCCCTATCAGGCATCCGACGCGCTGGCCGACGCGACCGCAATCAAGGATCCGCTGCTGCTGATTCACGGCATGTCGGACGACAATGTCGTGTTCGACAATTCGACGGCGCTGATGGCGAAGCTGCAGGCGGCCGCCATCCCGTTCGAGACGATGGTCTATCCCGGCTTCGGCCACCGTGTGGCGGGGCCGGGCGTGAGCATCCACCTCTGGCGCACGATCGAGGCGTTCCTGGATCGCGAGGTCAAGCGCTGACAAAAGCCCCTCCCCCTTGTGGGGAGGGGTTGGGGTGGGGGCGCGAGATCGGCGCGAGCCGAGCTCGCCACAAAGACTCTTTTCGGCTCGCAGACGCGAGCCAGCCCCCCACCATACCTCCCCCACAAGGGGGGAGGAAACCTAAGCCGGCACCGCTTTGCGGTACAAATGCCACGTCGCGTAGCCGAGCCAGGGCAGCACGACCGCGAGACCAAGAAACGCCGGGATCGAACCGATCACCAGCAGCGCCGCGACAGTCAGCCCCCAGCGAAGCGCGACAGCGGGATTGCGCCGCACCGTCTCGATCGATGTCCGCAGCGCGGTGCCCGCGCTGACCTTCCTGTCGACAAGCATCGGCAGGCTGGTGATGCTGAGGCAAAGCGCGGCGAGCGCGAAAAGAAAGCCGACCGCGTTGCCGACGACGATCATGCCCCAGCCGCGTGCGCTGGTCAGCACCTCACGGATGAAGCTGCCGAGCGACGCCGGCTCGTTGAGGCCGAAGAAAGCGGCATAGATCAGCCCCGCCGCGACCATCCAGCCGGCGAACAAGGCGATCAGGATCGCCGCGACGATGCCGATCTGGTCGATCTGCGGGCTTTTCAGCAAGTCGCCGAAATGGCGCCAGCCCGATTCCAGACCCTGCTCGCGACGGCGCGCCAGTTCGTAGAAGCCGGTCGCGGCGACCGGCCCCAGCAGCGCGAAGCCCGCCGCCATCGGAAACAGCAGATGCGTCATCGGCCCGCCATTGGCGGCGAACGCGGCGAGCAGGCCGATCGCCGGGTAAATGAGCGCGGCGAAGATCAGATCGCCGCGCTTTTCGCCGAAATCGGCCCAACCTTCGCGGAGCGCGGCTCCGAGATCGGCCTCGGTAAGCGCGTTGACCGGCGTGTGAGTCGAGGCGGCCGGTGCGCCTCCCATTGCCTGTGTAACAGCCATGTCGCTCTCTCCGTTCGCAACTAGAGAATGCACGAACATGGTATCATGATCCGCGAAAGCGGGGGAGGGGCCTTGCATCGCCGCCGCCACCGCTTCACAGGGCGCCGCATGACGACCCCGCCCCGCATCGACGGTCTGGTGCCGGAGGCGCTGCAGCCTCGCACATTCCGCATCTTCCTCCACGAGTTCGATCTGCCGGTCGATATCGGCTTTCACGATTTCGAGGTGGGCACGCCGCAGCGGCTGCTGGTCAGCGTCGACGTTTTCGTCGATGCCGCGGCGTTCGCGAGCGAGGACAGCGCGGCGGCCGCCTGGAATTACGATTTTCTGCGCACCGAAATCCGGCGGATGACCGAAGGGCGCCGATTTAACCTCCAGGAAACGCTGGCGCGCGAAATCTATATGCTGATCGCCGCGCGCAAGGGAGTGACGGGCTTGCGCGTTTCGACCCGCAAGCCCGATATCTATCCCGACTGCGCCGGCGTCGGCGTCGAGATCAGCTCGTCCTGAAATCGCGGTTGCGGCTGCACGGTCCCAGCCCGTCCAGCACGAGCTTATAGTCGGCACGCGCCGCGTCCGCGGCCGTCGCATCGAGATCGGCGACTGTCGCATCCGGCAGCGCGCGGGGAAGGCCGCAGGCGAGACGGTACCAGAGCAGCGTTTCCTTGGCGGGCGGCTTGGCCGCTTCGTCGACCACTTCGGAAAGAGCGACCGACCAGTCCGGCTGTTCGCCCGGCCGTCGCAGGACGTTGAGCGAGATCGGCCGGCCATTCTGTGTGGTCAGGAAAATCTGCGTCTCGCCCTCGCCGGGAATCGCGCCCGGCACGTGGAAAGCGCTGCCGATGCCGGTGATCCGCGGTGGCGCGTCCGGCCGCACTGCCTCGGTGACGATCGCGCGGATGCGCTGTTCCAGCTCGGGCGTCGCCGCGAACTGGGAATCGCGGGACACCAGCTGCAATTCGCCTGGCTTGCCGGCCACGGGACGAGCCAGCAGCAGCACCTGCTTGCCCTTCAGTTTCGGAACCCGGCCCTTCACGTCCAGAGGTACGTCGGCGAGGTAGCGAATCACTGGCGACACGCCGCCTGCCGGGCCGCGAATCAGGCTGTTCGACGTGGCTTCCACAAACAGCCGGACATGGTTGGGTGCAAGTCCCGGCGCCTGCTCAGGTTTCAGGCGAATCGCCTGCGAAACGGTCGCAACCAGTGCGATCGGCGCCGGCAAGACCCGGTCCGCCAGGTCGGCATAGGTATAAACGGGAACCGGAACAGGTGCTTGGGGCGGATTGGCTAGCGCTGTCAGAAACACGCATGCCGTAGCGGCAACTGCTTGATGGATACGCATCATTTCTCCTGCGTTACAGCCCCCGGATTACCTGCGGCACCCCTAAAAGTGTCATCCTGGGACCGTAGGTGCCGTAGGGCCGACAAAGCGTTTGCGTCGCTCAAGTGTGAAGGATAGATACCCGGGCTTCTGCCTTACCAAAACATAAACGGGCGGATTGGACCAATTTGCGGCATTCGGTTCGGCGCTCCCTTCGCACCGGCCGATGTCGAGAGAGGGAGTCTCGTTACTGAATGGCCTACGCTGACAAACAAGGCTTGAACGGTAGCAAGGTCGCGTCGATCGTCATCGTGATCCTGATCCACGCACTGCTTGGCTATGCGTTCGTTACCGGCCTTGCGTTCAACGTCATCAAGAAGGTCGCCAGCGACCTCAAGACGTTCGACGTGCAGGAAGAGCCGCCGCCCCCCGAGGAGCCGCCGCCTCCGCCTCCGCCCGACCAGAAGGTCGAACCGCCGCCTGTCGTGACGCCGCCTTCCATCGTGCAGGTGCCGACGGTACAGGCGCCGACGATCGTGACGGTTCCGAACCCGCCGCCGGTCTTCGTACCGACGCCGGCGCCGCCCGCGCCGCCGCCGCCGCCGCCGCCGGCCATCTCCAAGGCTGCGGGTCCGAAGGGTGATCCGTCGCGCTTCGTGACGACCGACGACTATCCGCCGCGCGCTCTGCGCGAAGGCGCGGAAGGCACCACGCGCATTACCTGGGAAATCAATACCGAGGGCCGCGTGGAGAATTGCCGGACGACGTCTTCGAGCGGAAATGCCGATCTGGACGATGCCGCCTGCCGGGCGATGACCCGCAAGGGCCGCTTCTCGCCGGCGCTCGATCAGAACGGCAATCCGATCCGGAGCACGCAGTCCCGGAACGTCAAGTGGGTCATTCCGAAGTAACGGCGAAGCTGCATTCGGGCAGCCTTTGCAGTTTTGAACTATTCTAGAGGATTAAAGAGCATGATCACCCAAATCGCTTTCCTTCAGGAGTCCGCCACGGCGGCCGCCGCCAAGGGCGAAAATCCTTACGGCCTGATCGCCGCGCTGGAGCAGGGCGGCGTTATCGCCTGGTCCGTGTTCCTCATCCTGGTCGGCATGTCGATCTTCTCCTTCTACATTTTGTTCACCAAGCTGTTCGAGCAGCAGAAGATCATCAACCAGGGCCGCAAGATGCGTCAGGGGTTCTGGAACATGACCAACCTGCGCGAAGGCGCCGGCAAGCTGGAGAAGAACTCCGCCTACCGTCAGATCGTGGATGATGCGATCACGGCGCAGGACCAGCATGGCAAGCTGACCGATCCGGTCGAGGCGCATGACTGGATGCACGGCTCGATCAATCGCAGCCAGGGCCTGATCAACTCGAAGCTGGGTTCGGGCCTCGCCTTCCTGGCGACCGTCGGCGCGACCGCCCCGTTCATCGGTCTGTTCGGTACCGTTATCGGCATCTATCGCGCGCTCATCAAGATCGGCCTGGCCGGCCAGGCGTCGATCGACGCCGTCGCGGGCCCGGTCGGCGAGGCGCTGATCATGACCGCGCTGGGTCTGGCCGTGGCCGTGCCGGCGGTGCTGGCCTTCAACTGGCTGCAGCGCCGCAACAAGGCGATCGCGGAAGACCTCTCGGCCTTCTCGAACGACGTGCTCGGCTATATGATGTCGGGCGGCAGCGTGAAGCCGGCCAACCTGCGTCCGGCGACGGCTCCGGCCGCTGCCAAGCCCGCCGTCGGCACCGCGAAGCCCGCGGCGACGACCGGCGGCGTTCCGCCGAAGGCCTGAACCTTGGGACCGGCGGGCGCTGAGTCCAGCGTCCGCCGATCCTCCCGCCGGACTGTGTCCGGCTAAGACAGGATAGGATCCTATGGCATTTGCAGTTGGGGGTGATGAAGACGTCCCCATGTCCGACATCAACACGACGCCGCTCGTGGACGTCATGCTGGTGTTGCTCATCATCTTTCTGATCGCGGTTCCGGTCGTGGTTCAGACGATTCAGGTCAAGCTGCCGAACGTGCGCTTCGATCCGACCACTACCAAGCCGGAGAACGTTTCGCTCACCGTGCGTGGTGAAAAGGACGGATCGTGCGGCGTCTATTGGGGCCTGACCAAGGTCAATGCGGGCGAACTGCTCAACCGGGCGGTCGACAAGCTCCGTAAGGAAATCGCGCGCCAGGGCGGCCCGAACGCTCCCGGCCTCGAGCTTCCCGAAGCGCATATCCGGGGCGACGTGAACACGCCGTACCGGTGCATCGGCGGTGCGATCTATACGATGCAGCTCGCCGGCTTCAGCCGTGTCGGCTTCATTTCCGAACCGCCGCCGGGCGGCCACATCCAGCGCCTGTAAGGAGTTCTAAGTCATGGCAATGAGTGGTGGCCGCGACGACGGCGAACCGATGGGCGAAATGAACACGACGCCGCTGATCGACGTTATGCTCGTTCTGCTGATCATGTTCATCATCACCATCCCGATCCAGACCCACGCGGTGAAGATCGATCTGCCGGTCAACAGCGACCAGAACACCCCCCCGCCTATCGACCCGATCAAGAACAAGGTCTCGGTCGATCCGGCCGGTACGGTGACGTGGAACGGCACGCCGATCGATCTGGTGACGCTGCGCCTGTACCTCGACCGTACCAAGGCGATGGCGCCGGAGCCGGAGCTGCACGTGCAGCCGGACGCTCAGGCCCGCTACGTGGTCGTCGACAATGTGCTGGCGGTCATCAAGCGCTCCGGCGTGACCAAGATGGGCTTTGTCGGCAACGAGCAGTATCGCGCGTTCTGATCCAAGCTTGATCAAGCAAAGGAGGGCGGGCCCGCGGGTCCGCCCTTTTTTTGTTTGTGCTCTCCCCAACATTCCCGCGAAAGCGGGAAACCAATACAAATCTCGCACAAAGACGCTAAGGCGCGAAGATTGCTCTTGGCGTCTTAGCGTCTTTGCGCGCGTGATATTGGGATTTGCCGCTTTCGCGGCGGTGACGAATGGCTATCAGCTTGGGCGTGACCGGCCTTGCCATCCACGCGATCCTGCCCGATCTCCTCGCCGTGTTGCGCGCGCGGAGCAGCGCCGTGGTGGTGGCGCCGCCGGGCGCGGGCAAGACGACCGCGATCGCGCCCGCCTTGATCGGCGAGCACTGGTGTGCGGGCGAGGTGCTGCTGCTGTCGCCGCGAAGGATCGCCGCGCGCGCCGCCGCCGAGCGGATGGCAGAGCTTGCCGGGGAACCGGCGGGCAAGACCTTCGGCTATGCCACGCGGATGGACAGCAAGCGCTCCGCCGCGACGCGCGTGACCGTCCTGACCGAAGGCATTTTCGTCAACCGCATCCAGGCCGATCCAGAACTGGCGGGCGTCTCCGCCGTGCTGTTCGACGAGGTGCATGAACGCAGCCTCGACAGCGATTTCGGCCTGGCCCTCGCGCTGGACGCGCAGGCTGGGCTCAGGCCGGACCTGCGGATCGTCGCCATGTCGGCCACGCTTGACGGCGCGCGCTACGCGGGGTTGCTCGACGATGCGCCTGTGCTGCAGAGCGAGGGCCGGTCGCACCCGCTCGCTCTTCGCTATCTTGGCCGTGCCGCCGACCTGAGGATCGAGGATTCGATGGCGCAGGCGATCCGCCGCGCGATACGCGAGGAGGAGGGCGGCATCCTCGCCTTCCTGCCGGGCGTCGCCGAGATCGAGCGTACCGCCGAGCGGCTCGGCCCGCTTGCCGACAATATCGTGCTGCACCGCCTGCACGGCCAGGTCGATCCGGCGGCGCAGCGCGCGGCGATCGCACCGGCGGGCGTGTGTCAGCGCAAACTGGTGCTGGCGACGTCGATTGCGGAAACCAGCCTGACTCTGGACGGCGTGCGCGTGGTCGTCGATTCGGGGCTCGCCCGCCGCCCGCGCTACGACCGCGCGGCGGGCATGACCCGGCTGTTGACCGAGCGGGCCAGCCAGGCCGCCGTTACCCAGCGCGCCGGCCGTGCCGCGCGCCAGACCGACGGCGTCGCCTATCGCCTGTGGGAAGAGGCGGCGACCGCCGGTCTGCCGCGCTTCGACCCGCCCGAGATATTGGAGGCGGACCTGTCGCCACTGCTGCTCGCCTGCGCGATCTGGGGCGTCGCCGATCCGCGCGATCTGCGATGGCTCGATCCGCCGCCCGATGCCGCGATTACGGAAGCGCGGCGCCGTTTGCTTGCACTCGGCGCGATCGACGCGGAGGGCCGACCGACTGCGCACGGCCGCCGCATCGCCGAGCTGCCGCTGCCGCCACGATTAGCCCATATGCTGATCGCATCTGAACCGCTCGGTCTGCTTGATCTCGCGGCGCAGGTCGCGGTGCTACTGAGCGAGCGCGGATTGGGCGGCAATGATGCGGACCTGGATCTCCGCCTCCAGCGCTGGCGCGGCGAGCGCGGCAAACGCACCGAGGCCGGGCGGGGGCTGGCGCGGCGGTGGGTCAGCCTGACCCGTTCCCCGGCGAAGGCCGGGGCCCATGCGGATTCTGGGCCCCGGCCCTCGCCGGGGAACGGGGTTGGACCGATCGTTGCCCTCGCATTTCCCGATCGCGTGTCGAAGCGGCGATCGGGCGACGGTGCGGACTGGATCAGCGTCGGCGGTCGCGGCTTCCGCCTCGATCCTGCATCGCCGCTCGCGCGCGCCGAATGGCTCGCGGTCGCCGAGGTGCAAGGCGCCGCTGCGGGTGCGCGTATTCTTTCCGCTGCGCCGATCGACGCCGACGATGTCGAGCGGCTGTTCGCGGACCATATCGAAACCGTGCGCCAGGTCCGCTTCGATCGCGCCGCCGGTGCGGCCAGCGCGATGCGCGAGCGGCGGCTGGGCGCGATCCGGCTGTCATCCGGTCCGGACAGTCAGGCCGATCCGGCTGAGATCGCGGCGGCGCTGGTCGAGGCTGTGCGGACCCACGGGTTTGATCTGATCGACTGGCCCGCTTCGGCCCGGGCGCTGCGCACCCGCGCTGCTTTTGCCGGCGTCGATCTAAGCGTCCCGGCTCTCCTCAATCGCCTCGACGACTGGCTGCCGTCTTTGCTCGCGGGCAAAAGGCGGCTCGACGCGATCGACGCCGGTGCGCTTACCCAGGCGCTGGAAAATCTGATCGGCTGGGATGCGAAGCGCCGGATCGACCAGCTGGCGCCGTCGCATTTCACGTCGCCCGCCGGCAGCACGCATCCGATCGACTATGGCGCCGAGGCCGGGCCGACGGTCGAGCTGCGCGTGCAGGCGCTGTTCGGGCTGGCCGCGCATCCGACGATCGGGGCTGACCGCGTGCCTTTGGTGCTGAGCCTCACCTCGCCCGCCGGCCGGCCGATCCAGACCACGCGCGATCTGCCCGGATTCTGGCGCGGCAGCTGGCACGCGGTCGCGAAGGAAATGCGCGGCCGCTATCCGAAACATCCCTGGCCGGACGATCCCGCGAGCGCGGCGCCGAC
>JAFEEY010000055.1:34109-38033 GCA_018240865.1 Pseudomonadota bacterium
TCCCGCGCTACAGGCGCATACATGTCCGCCGCCCGCATCTATCAGCGCCCGAAAAACGCGACCCAGTCCGGCCGCGCCCGCACCGATCAGTGGGTGCTCGACTATCTGCCGCGTGAGGCGACGCCGGTCGATCCGCTGACCGGCTGGAACGGCCTCGCCGATATGCGGGCGGAAGTGAAATTACACTTCCCGACGCTCGATGCGGCCAAAGCCTATGCCGACAGGCACGGCATCGAATATGTGGTCGTGCCGGCTTCTCGCCCCAAGCTCAAGCTGCAAGCCTACGCGGACAATTTCCGCTAAGTAGCGTTTATGCAGCGCGGCCGGTTTCGGTGGCGGCGCTGGACCAGCCGAGATGAGGCAAAGCGACCGACCTTGCGCCGGCGAGGTCGGTGCGCAGCACGATCACCCCGCGTTCCTCCATATGGCCGAGCATGCGCTTGACGCGACCCAGCGAGGCGGTGCCGTAGACGCGGGCGAGCTCGGCATCGGCGGGGCAGGGCGCGGCATCGCGCGCGGCGCGGGCAAGCGCCAGGAAAGGCGCCAGCATTTCTTCGGGCAAGGCGGCGCCCAGCGCGAGCGCCTCCTCCCAGCCATCCTCGCCTTCGATCCCGGCCAGCGCCAGCGCCAGCAAGCGGCGGAATTCGGACAATCCCGGCACCGGCGCGATCCCGGCCATGCGGCAGCCGACGGTGAATTCCTGATAGAGCGCCGGGACGGGCTGGCCGCTGAAGCCGGCGGCGAGATTGGCGAGGATGCTGGCCAGACGCGCTTCGCGCTCGCCATCGTCGAGCATCGGCAAATCGGGAACGGGCGGCGGGATTTCGATCGCGCGGATCAGCTCAGCCGGGCGGGGAGGCGGCGGCGCGGGCGCGATATCGCGCAACGGCGCGGGCTCGGGCTTCAGCAATTCGGCCATGTTCAGGCCGTCCGCGCCGGGCAGCGGCAGCAGCACCGGCATCGCGTTGTTGGCGCCGGTCTTCACCGCGCCCACGCGCACCAGCACCGGCCGCCGGGCGATGGCGGGGCCGAGGCCCAGGAACTGGCCGCGCTCCAGATCGCGGATCGCTTCGGCCTGGCGGCGCTCCATGCCCAGCAGGTCGGCTGCGCGCAGCATGTCGATGTCGAGGAACGTGCGGCCCATCAGGAAGTTGGACGCTTCGGCCGCGACATTCTTGGCGAGCTTAGCCAGCCGCTGGGTCGCGATCACCCCGGCCAGCCCGCGCTTGCGCCCCCGGCACATCAGGTTGGTCATTGCCGAGAGCGAGGTCTTGCGCGCATCGTCCGCCACTTCTCCGGCTGCGGCGGGGGCGAATAATTGCGCTTCGTCCACCACCACCAGCGCCGGAAACCAATGTTCGCGCGGGGCATCGAAAAGAGCGCCCAGGAAAGCGGCGGCGCAACGCATCTGATCGTCGATCTCCAGCCCCTCAAGGCTCAGCACGGCGGACGCGCGGTGGGCGCGAATGCGGGCGGCGATCGTGGCCACCTCGCCGAGGGAATAGGACGCCGCGTCGATCACCGTGTGGCCGAAGCTATCGGCGAGCGTGACGAAATCGCCCTCCGGGTCGATCACGATCTGTTGGACGATTCCGGCGCTGCCCTCGAGCAAGCGGCGCAACAGATGCGACTTGCCGGAGCCCGAATTGCCCTGGACAAGCAACCGCGTCGCGAGCAGCTCCGCCAGATCGAGCCCGATGCTCCCGCCGCGCTCGTCCGCCCCCAAGTCCACACTGAAACTCATGGGCTGCGTTTCGACCAGGCGGCCGATTCCCGGCAAGAGCGGAGATGCAGAAAGCTGGGGACTATTCGCCCATCCGTCGACTCCGGGTCGCGGCTCGTCGGGCATCACCTTGAATGGGCAGGCGAGATTAGGTGTGCCAATGGTAATGTTGAGAGGTAAGTCCATGCTGAAGCTGCTTTTCACGCTGTCGGCTGCCTATCTGGCCGCCGTCGGTCTCGCGCTCATGATCTTTCCGCGCGAATTCGGCGTCGGGGCGGTTCCGCCCGATGCATCGTCCGAATTGATCGCCTTGCTGCGCCTTCTGGGCGGCCCTTTTCTCGGTATCGCAGTGCTGAATTGGCTGTCGCGGAATGCTGGCGCCTCGCCCGAGCGCCGGGCCGTGATGCTCGCCAATCTTGTCGGCTTCGCCGCGGTCGCCGCAAATGACATATGGGGCGTCGCCAGCGGCGAAGCGCGCGAGATCGCGAAGCTTTTTGTGATCGTGCATCTGTCGTTCGCAGCCGCCTTCGCCGCGGCGGTGCGTGGCGCCCGACCCGAGCCTGAACGAGCGAAATAGCTGTCCCGCCAGGCTGAGCGTTGCGCCGGGCGCGCCGCGCTCTATGGTCCGCCGTCCGGACCTATTGGGGGGATCAATGAACGCCCGTTTCGCTGCACTGACTGTCCTCGCGTCTCTTGCCGGCCCGGCATTCGCGGTCACGCCGACTGCCAGCCGGCCGATGGCAGCTTCGTCCGGAACCGCGCTTTTCCAGGTGGATGCCGACCAGAAAAGCGGTCGCATCCTGGCGACCCTGCCGGCGCCCGATGCGGAAGGCGTGTCGGGGCGCTTCATCTATACCGCCGCGCTTGAGACCGGGCTGGGCTCGCCCGCGCTGGGGCTCGACTATGCGCTCAACTCCGGGTCGCGGCTGCTGGTGTTCCGCCGGATCGGCAAGAAAGTCGTCGCGGAGATCGAGAATCCCCGTTTTCGCGCCACCGGCGCTTCGGCGCAGGAGCAGGCCGGGGTTCGGCGATCCTTCGCGACCTCGACGATCTGGATGGGCGACGTCGCCGCCGACAATGCGGACGGCAGCTTCACGGTCGATCTCGCCTCGTTCGTGGCGCGCGACGATCTCGGCATCGCGCGGGCCTTGAAGGAACAGGAAAGCGCCGACTACCGGATGGTGCCGGAACTGAGCGTCGCCGATCCGGCGGGCGTCCATGTGTTCCCGAAAAATGTCGAGCTGGAAGCGCGGCTGACGTTCACTACGTCCAAGCCCGGGCCGGAGGTGGATAATATCGCGCCGGTCGCCGGCAATGTCAGCTTCATTGTCCGCCATTCGCTGATCGCGCTGCCGGAGGCGGGCTATGTGCCGCGCCGCTTCGATCCGCGCGCGGGAAGTTTCGGCAGCCAGGTCGTCGACTTCAACGCGCCGCTGGGCAGCCAGCTGGTCTATGAGCTCGCCAACCGCTTCCGGCTGGAAAAGACCGACCTGAACGCGGCGCGATCACCGGTCAAAAAGCCGATCGTCTTCTATATCGACCCCGCCGCGCCGGAGCCGATCCGCACGGCTTTGGTGGAAGGCGTCGGCTGGTGGCGCGAGGCCTTCGACGCGGCGGGGCTGGTCGATGCGTTCCGCGCCGAAGTGCTGCCGGCCGGCGCCGATCCGCTGGATATCCGCTACAATGTCGTCAACTGGGCGAACCGGGCGACGCGGGGCTGGTCCTATGGCCAGCCGATCACCGATCCGCGCACCGGCGAGATCATCAAGGGCCAGGTGCTGCTCGGCTCGCTCAGGGTGCGGCAGGATATACTGATCTATCAGGCGCTGGTCGGGGCCGGGCTGACCGGCACGGGCGACCCGAACGATCCAGTGACGGCGGCGCTGGCCCGTATCCGCCAGCTTGGCGCACACGAAGTCGGCCATGCGCTCGGCTTCGCGCACAATTTCGCGGCGAGCATCGGCGGGCGCCAATCGGTGATGGACTATCCCGCCCCGCGCGTCCTGCTGAAGGATGGCAAACCCGACCTGACCGACGCATACGGCGTCGGCGTCGGCGCCTGGGACAGATTCGCGGTCGCCTGGCTGTACGGCGCGGCGACCGATGCTGCCGCCCAGCCGGTGATGGCCAAGGGTATCGCCGACGGCCTGCGCTACGTGCCCGACCAGGACGCCCGTGCGCCGGACAGTGCGCATCCGCTG
>JAFEEY010000056.1:0-1249 GCA_018240865.1 Pseudomonadota bacterium
CGCGCCGATGCCGGTCGCGTGCGGGTTGCGTCCCGTCAGCAGGGACGCGCGGGTCGGCGAGCAGATCGCCGTGGTGTGGAAGCGGTTGTAGCGCAGCCCCTCATGCGCCAGTGCGTCCAGCGCCGGGGTCGCGATCGGGCCGCCGAAAGTGGAGGCTGCGCCGAAGCCGACATCGTCGAGAAGCACGATGAGGATATTGGGCGCGCCGGCGGGCGCCTTCACCTGATAGGCGGGAGCCGCGGCCTTTTCCTGGGGCTGCTGCGCCCATCCGGGCATTCCTGACAGAATCAAGCTCGTGGCGATGAGATATGACGCGCGGCGCATGTCCTGTCCTCCCTGTCTGTACGATTTAGTTTCGTACACGAAAACGAGACGCGGTAAAGCTTGTTGAGTCGGTCTCCGGAAAAATGACGTCCTAGGGAGCGGCCGTGATGAGCGGATCCTTGCCGCCGCTCGCGATGAAGCGATCCATCTCCGCTTCCAGCACCGGCAGCGGCACCGATCCCAGGTTGAGGAACGTGTCGTGGAAAGCGCGCTGGTCGAATTTCGGCCCGAGCTCCTTCTCGGCCTTTTCGCGCAGCCGCCGGATCGTCAGCTCGCCCAATTTGTAGGCCAGCGCCTGGCCCGGCCAGCTGATATAGCGGTCGACTTCGATCTCCACATCGTGCTGGGCGAGCGCGGTGTGGCCGGCGAGATAGTCGATCGCCTGTTTCCGGCTCCAGCCATAATGATGAAGGCCGGTGTCGACGACCAGCCGCGCTGCCCGCCACATCTCGAACGAAAGCCGGCCGAAATCCTCATAGGGGGTGCGGTAGATGCCCATCTTGGTACCCAGCCATTCGGTGTAGAGACCCCAGCCTTCGCCATAGCCCGAGAAATAGGTCTGACGGCGGAAGGCGGGGCGGGCGGGCGCTTCCAGTGCGAAAGCGGCCTGGAAGCTGTGCCCCGGATTGCACTCGTGCAGCGTCAGCGCGGGGATCTGGTACAGCGGCCGCGACGGCAGGTCATAGGTGTTCATCATGCACGAATCGAGGCCGCCGCGGCCCGACGTATAGGTCGGCGCGATCGCGGCCGGCACCGGCACGATCGTGAAGCGATAACGGGGCAGGAAGCCGATCGTGTATTTCAGCTGCCCGTCCACGCGCTTTGCGACATAGGCCGAGACGCCGAGCAATTCCTCCGGCGTCTTCGCGTAGAATTGCGGGTCGGTACGCAGAAATTTGATGAACGCCGCAAGGTCGCCCTGAAA
>JAFEEY010000056.1:1308-13692 GCA_018240865.1 Pseudomonadota bacterium
TGGATCTGCTCGGGCGTCAGGTCTGTGGTCGTATATTCCTTGATCTGGGCCTGATAGAAGGCCTTGCCGTCGGGCATCGCCTCCGCCGCGATCGTCTTGCGGGTCTTGGGCAGATATTCGGTGCGGTAGAAGGCCAGCAGCTTCTGGTAGGCCGGCGCCACGGCTTCGGCGATCGCCCTTCGGGCCTCCGCCTTCAGCCGTTCCTGGTCGGCCGCCGGAATGGCGGCGGGCATGTCGAGAAACGGTTCGTAGAACGGATTCTTGGCCGCGTCCGCGTCGGTGTAGGCCGCGATCGTCGCGTCGCGCCCTTCCAGCGACTCGCGCGGCACGCTGAAGCCGCGTTTCAGCCCGTCCCTCATATTGACGGTCTGCTCGTCGAAATAGCGCGGAATGTCGCGCATCCGCGCGATGTAGCGCTGATATTCGTCGACTGTCGGGCGCAATGAGCGCGCGCTGAGATAAGACCAGAATTGGCTGTCCGAGTTGAACGGCATTTCCCAGGTGCGGAACTTGCCTTCGCTGTTCACGAAGGCGTCCAGGCTGGTGCGGAACACCGCTGCGTTGATCTGCTCTTCATGCGACAACTGGTCGAACGGGATTTTGTCGAGCTCGGTCAGCTTGTCCTGCCAGTATTTGACGCGCGCTTCTTGGCTTTTGGCATCGACGCGCATCAGATGATCGGCGGAGGCGTCGTCCGGGCCGTCGCCTTCGCGCCGCGCGAATTCCTTCTGCCGCCACGCCCATTCGGCATCGTACAGAGCTTTCAGCCGCGCGTCGGCGCTTTGCGGAGCGGGCTGGGCCACGACTGGCGAAGCGAGCAGGGCTATGACGGCCGAAAAGAGTCGAGCGGACAAGGCGGTCTCCGTTGCTGAACCTGAGATGCCGGCAATACAGCCCGTGAAACGGGTTGGGGTCAATGGCGCAGCCATTCGCAGAACTTCCCCTTGCCAAGCGGCCGCCCAATCGCGTCCAACCGGTGTGACGGGAGAAGGATATGAGCGGTTCTTCAAAAGCGCCCGGAACGATCGACCGCCGCGCCTTCATGGCGCAGGCGGCGGCGCTGGGCGCGGCATTGGCGTGGGGTGGCGTTGCCGGGGCCGCGCCGGCCTGGCGCGAGCGGCGCGATCTTTATCCGAACGGCGTGGCTTCGGGCGATCCGGAACCCGATAGCGTGATCCTGTGGACAAGGCGGCCTTTCTCGACTGGTGACCGGGCGATGCTGACCGTGGAAGTCGCGGAAGACCCGGCGTTCCGCCGCCGCGTCGCGACCGCGCAGGCGCCGGTCCTGGCGGAGTCCGACTGGACCTGCAGGGTGCTGGCGGCGCACCTCAAACCGGCAACTGTCTATTGGTATCGCTTCGTCGACGATGACGGGAATGGCAGCCGTATCGGCCGCACGATCACCGCGCCGCGCGCTGATGATCCGCGACCGGTCCGCTTGGCCTTCGTGTCGTGCCAGAGCGTCAACGAAGGCGCACAGAACGCCTATCGCCGGATGATCTGGGAGGATCAGCGCGCGCCCGCCGACCGCAAGCTCGGCTTCGTCCTCCATCTGGGCGATTTCATTTATGAAGTGGTCGAATATCCGGATGAAGTGCCGCATCGCTATGCGCGCACTGTCTATGATCTGGGCCGCGTCCCCGATGCCCGCAAGGTCAGCAATTTCCATGTGCCGACCAATCTTGCCGGCTATCGCCACGTCTATCGCGCGCACATCAACGATCCGGATATCCAGGACGCGCGGGCCTATTTCCCGTTCGTCTGCATCGGGGACAATCACGAATTCTCGTGGCAGGGCTGGCAGAGCTTCATCAAATATCCCGGCAGCAAGACAGAGCCGGCCCAGCCGCTGCGCGTCGCCGCCAATCAGGCGTGGTGGGAATATATTCCGTCGCGCGTCCGCAAGGCCTCAGGCGCCGGGCTGGATCAATTCCATCCGCCCGCCGTGGAGAAAGCGCCGATCGAGACGTTCGACGATCACGGCTTCGGCACCGAGTCGAACAATCGAACCGCTGTCGGAAGCATGACCGCCTATCGCGCGATGCGTTATGGCCGGCATGTCGATCTGATCCTGACAGACCATCACAGCTACAAGATGGCGGACCCGACGGACCGGTCCGAGGCGGCGGCGCTCGATTCCGGGGACTATCCGGTCCTGCCGCAGGAATGGATGGAGATCGTCGATGGCGGCCGCGACTATGCGGGCGGCAAGCCCCCCGCGACGATCGCGATCGGCGACAAGATGATCCCCAATTTCCGTAAGGACGAGCCGGCTTTCACTGTGCTCGGCCGCGAGCAGAAAGCGTGGCTCAAGGATCGGCTGACCCGATCGACCGCGACCTGGAAAATCTGGGGCGTGACCAACGGCCCGCTCGATATGCGGACCGATCCGCAGAACCTGCCCGCCGGCCTGGCCAAGACGGCATGGATGGGCAGAGATTACGGCACCTTCGGCAGCGGCGATTTCAGCGGCGCCTTTGCCGAGCGCGCCGAGATTTACGACCTTGTCCGCGACCGCGGGATTTCGGGTTTCGTCACGGTGTCGGGGGACCGCCACAGCTTCTGGGCCGGCTATGCCGCGCCCCACCTGCCGCCCGCCGGTTTTGACCCGGTGGGCGTGAGCTTCATCACCGGCTCGATCTCCGCGCCAGGCTTGGGTGAGGCTGCGGAATATATGAAGGACTCGCCCTTCTTGCCGCTGTTCGTGCGCAAGTCGCCGGGCGCTGCGCCCGAGCACACCATCAACCTCACGATCAAGCGGGGCGTGCGCGCGGCACTCGAATACGCGGCGAGCGGCGATATCGCGAAGGCGCGGGCGGCGACCAATCCGGACGTCGCGCCGCATCTCGAATTCGTCGACATGGCCGGGCACGGTTATTCCGTTGTTACGGCTGGGCCCGAGGCGGTCGAGACCGAATTCGTCTGCATCCCGCGCCCGATCGCCCGCGCGGCGGGCGAAGATGGCGGACCGCTTCGCTACCGTGTCGTGCACCGTGCGGCGGCATGGCGCGGCGGCCAGCGGCCGAAGCTGGAGCAGCAGGTGATCGAAGGCGATCCGAAGCTTTCGATCTGAAGCCCGTTGCGCTTCCGGGTTTCAGCCTGCATGGGGCGCCAGTGTCCGGACCCGTCAAGGATTGGCTGAGCTTTGTCGAGCGTATGGCGCGCAACCCGCGCGCCATTGGCGCGATCAGTCCCTCGAGTCCTGCGCTGGCCGAGGCAATGGCGCGGCAAGTCGATTTCTCGCTTCCGGGCCGCGTGCTGGAACTGGGCCCTGGCACCGGCGCGGTCACCCGGGCGCTGATCCGGCGCGGATTGGGGCCGGAGCGCGTGCTGGCGGTCGAGGCGGACGCGACCTTCGCCCGCCTGCTGCGCGCGCGCTTTCCAGGCCTGGATGTCGTTGAGGGCGACGCGACCGATGCGAACCGGATCGAAGGGTTCGGCCCGTTCAATGCGATCATTTCCAGCCTGCCGCTGCTGAACTTCCCGCTGCACGAACGGACTGCATTGGTCTCGGCATTGTTGGAATTGGTGCCGCCGGGGGCGCCGTTCGTCCAATATTCCTATGGCGTAAAGCCGCCATTGCCGCGCAGCAGCGATCTGCGCGTGACATTGGCTGCAAAAGTATGGCGAAATCTGCCGCCGGCGCGTGTCTGGATATTCCAGGCTCGCGGCATCGAGCAGGGATTGCCGGAGCGGATGCGCGCGACGGCCTGAGACGGAGGGACGATATGTACAGTCACATGATGGTCGGATCGAATGACATCGAGCGGTCGAAGAGATTCTACGACGGAGTCTTCGGCGCGATCGGCGGCAAACCCGGCTTCAAGGACGACAAGGGCCGGCTGATCTACATGCACAATAACGGCCTGTTCATGGTCACCAGCCCGATCGACGGCCAGCCCGCGACTCATGCGAACGGCGCTACGATCGGTTTTGCGATGGACAATCCGGAACAGGCGGACGCCTGGCACAGAGCCGGCGTCGAATCCGGCGGCACGACCTGTGAAGACCCGCCGGGCGTGCGCGAGGGCGGCTTCGGCAAGCTCTACCTCGCCTATCTGCGCGATCCGGATGGCAACAAGCTTTGCGCGCTGCACCGGCTGCCGGCCTGAAACTACGGACCCCAGGCCCGCATGAAGGCATCGAGCGCGGCGTCGAGTTCGCGCTCGAGTGCCTTCGGCCCGGGTTTCCCGGCCAGCCCGAGCAGATGGTGCTGGATCGACCCTGCTTGCAACATGCCGACGAACATGCGGCCCGCATCCGCGGCATCGCCCGTCCGCAGCTTCCCGCGCGCCATGGCTTCCCGGATATAATGCGCCAGCCGGGTCTTTCCGCGCGCCGGGGCCCGTTCGTAGAACAGGCGCGCCAACTCGGGAAAGCGGCCAGCCTCGCCGATCGTCAGCCGATGCAGGTCGATAATGGGTTGCGAATGAATGGTCTCAAGCAACGCGCGTCCCATCAGGCGGAGCGATTTGGCGACGTCAGTATCCGGATCGAGCTCGACATCCAGCGCGCGGCCATAGCGTTCGACCAAGTCGTCTACTACCGCGGCAAACAGATCCTGCTTGGATGGGAAGTACGTCCATAATGTCGTCTTCGATCCGCCCACTTTCGCCGCGATCGAGGACATCGAAGTGCCGCCATAGCCATTGGAGAAAAAGGCCTGGCGGGCGGCCGCTACGAAGGCAGCGTGCCGCTCCTTCGTCCCTAATCGCGGATTATCCGTACTGGATAGTATCATTTCGATTGACAACCCAAGTGTCCGCGCGCAGAGCGCAACCGTACTGGCCAGTATGGTGATTTCGGTGCGCGGGATCAAACTTCTTGTTGTCATGGGCGCTAGTGCCCTGGCCGGATGCGCGGCGGTCCCCAAGCTCGGGCCCAAGCCCATGCCCGCGTCAATATCGTCGATGAGTGCCGAACAGGTGCTGGGCGGCGGCCGGGCGGCCTGGCCCGCGGCGGACTGGTGGACCGGTTTCGGCGATGCACAACTCTCTCAGCTCATCGCCGAGGCGCTGGCCGGATCGCCGGATGTCGCGCTGGCGGCCGCACGGGTGCGCGCGGCGGACGCCCTGGCGCAGCAGGCAGGGGCCGCATTGCTGCCGTCGCTGACGGTGGATGCGAGCGTGGCCGCCAACAAGCAGAGCTATTATCAGGGCCCGCCGCCGCAATTCATTCCGAAGGGGATCAACGATAGCGGCCGGATCGCGGGCAATTTCCTATTCGATCTCGATCTGTGGGGGAAGAACCGCGCTGCGCTGGCGGCGGCGACATCCGACGCGCAAGCCGCGGCCGTGGACGCCGAGCAGGCGAAGCTGATGCTGTCGACATCGGTCGCGTCGGCCTATGCCGACCTGGCCGCTTACTATGCCCGGCGCAACGTGGCCGAAGAGGCAGTGCGGGTGCGTGCCGCGACAGCGGAATTGACAGCGAGACGTGTCGCCAACGGTCTCGATACGCGCGGGGAACAGCGCCAGGCGGAGTCGCGCGTACCTGCGGCGCGCGCCGATGTTGCCGCTCTGGACGAAGCGATCGCGCTCACCCGCAACCGGATCGCCGCGTTGCTGGGCGCCGGACCCGATCGCGGCCTGGCCATTGCCCGTCCGCAGGCGGTCGTTCCTTCAGCGGGTCTGCCCGATCGCATTGCGCTGGATCTGGTCGGGCGCCGGCCGGACATTGTCGCCGCACGACTGCGCACCGAAGCGGCAGCGAGCCGCATCAAGGTGGCGCGTGCCGATTTCTACCCTAACTTCAATCTCTCCGCCGTCGGCGGATTGCAGGCGCTGAACCTGGACGACCTGTTCCGCGGCGGCGCAAGCTTCCTGAACGCCGGACCGGCGCTTAGCCTGCCCATTTTCCGCGGCGGTGCGATCTCCGGCGCTTATCGCGGCGCGCGAGCGAATTATGACGAAGCGGTGGCGCGTTACAACGGCACGCTGGTGACGGCGTTGCGTGAAGCCGCGGATGCGACCACCAGCCTGCGCGCGCTCGATATCCAGCTCACCGAACAGCGTCAGGCGCTGGCCGCAGCGGAGGAAGCGGCGCGGATCGCGCGCATCCGCTACCAGGGCGGTCTCGCCAACCAGCTGAGCGCGCTTCAGGCGGATGATATGATGCTGGCGGTGCGCCGCGCCGTCGCCGATACGGAGGCGCGACGCTTCGCCTTGAACATCGCCCTGATCCGCGCGCTTGGCGGCGGTTTTCAGGACACGACACCACGCCTTGCAGGAACGCGCTGATGGCCGACCAGACCCCCGAGCATATCACGGCGGACGCCGCGTCCGATCCGCGCGAGAAACGCAAGCGCTGGTTCAAAATACTCGCGCTGGTGATCGGCGCGGGCGTGGTGCTGTGGGCGATCTGGTTCTTCCTGACCCAGGCGGGGCGTGTGTCGACCGACAATGCCTATGTCGGCGCCGACACGGCGCAGGTGACGCCGCTGATCGCGGCACCCGTCGCGGAAGTGCGTGTCGCCAATACGCAGACGGTCAGGAAAGGCGACATATTGGTCGTGCTCGATCCGGCGGACGCGAAGATCGAGCTGGCGCAGGCCGAGAGCGCGCTCGCCCAGGCCGAACAGCGCTACAACCAGTCGCGGGCCAATGTCGGCGCCGCTGAAGGGCGGGTCCAGTCGCGTGATGCGGAGATCGTGCAGGCGCAGGCGCGGCTGCGCGATGCCGAAGCGACGCTCAACCGGGCCGGTATCGAACTCCGCCGCCGCGAGGCGCTGATTTCCAGCGGCGCCGTTTCGGGCGACGAGCTGACGCAGGCGCGCACGGCGTATCAATCGGCTCAGGCTGCGCGCGCTCTGGCGAAGGCCGGCGTCGAAAGCGCCCAGGCCACGGTGGCCGCGGCGACCGGCGAGCTGCGTGCGAACGCCGCGCTGGTGCAGGGCACGACACTGGCGACGGCGCCCGAAGTAGCGGCGGCACGGGCGCGGGTCGCGCAGGCGAAGCTCAATCTCGAACGCACGGTCATGCGCGCGCCGATCGACGGTGTCGTCACCAACCGGCAGGTTCAGGTCGGCCAGCGCGTCGCGGCCGGAACGCCGGTGTTGATCCTGGTTCCGATCGAATCGGCTTATGTCGATGCCAATTTCAAGGAAAACCAGCTTGCCAAGGTGCGCGCCGGCCAGCCGGTTCTTCTCCATTCGGACTTTTATGGCGGTGATGTCGAGTTTCACGGCCGGGTGGTCGGCTTCGCGGGCGGAACGGGCGCTGCTTTCGCGCTGATCCCCGCGCAGAACGCGACCGGCAATTGGATCAAGGTGGTGCAGCGCCTGCCGGTGCGGATCGCGCTGGACCCGAAGGAGTTGCGCGCGCATCCGCTGCGCGTCGGCCTCTCCATGCATGCCATTGTCGATACGCGCGGCCGCTGATGACTGCCGCCGCCGAACCGCAATGCCTGAGCGGCTGGCGGCTCGGCCTTGCCGCCTTCTCGCTCGCGCTCGCCAATTTCGTCGTTGTGCTGGACACAACGGTCGCCAACGTGTCGGTGCCGCATATCGCCGGTGGGCTTGCCGTCTCCCCCAGCCAGGGCGTGTGGACGATAACCAGCTATGCGGTCGCCGATGCGATCAGCGTGCCGCTGACCGGCTGGCTCGCCGCGCGCTTCGGCAGCGTGCGCTGGTTCATCGCCTCGCTGTTCGGCTTTGGCCTGTTCTCCTTCCTGTGCGGTATTTCGACCTCGCTCTACATGCTGGTCTTCTTCCGCGTGCTGCAAGGGCTGTCCGGCGGTCCGCTGATGCCTTTGTCGCAGACCCTGCTGATGCGGATTTTTCCCAAGGACAAGCAGGCGGCCGCGCTCGGCATCTGGGCGATGACGACCACAGCCGCGCCGATTCTGGGGCCGATCCTGGGCGGCTGGATCAGCGACAATTGGTCCTGGCCCTGGATCTTCTTCATCAACCTGCCGGTGGTCGCGGTCTGCATCTTCGCAGTGACGCAGCTGGTCGCCCGGTTCGAGACGCCGGTCGTCAAGGCGCCGATCGACACGGTGGGGCTGGTGCTGCTGATCGTCTTTGTCGGTGCGCTGCAGATCATGCTCGATACCGGCCGCGACAATGACTGGTTCCATTCCAGCTGGATCATCGGCCTCGCGCTTGTGTCGGCCATCGGTTTCGCCGCCTTCCTGATCTGGGAAACGACCGAAAGGAACCCGGTCGTCGATATCAGCGTGTTCCGCTATCGCGGCTTCACCGCCGCCGTGCTTGCCGTTTCGTTGGGCTTCGGCGCCTTTTTCGCGCAGGTCGTGCTGACCCCGCTCTGGATGCAGCAGGTGCTCGGCTATACCGCGACCAATGCGGGCTATGTCGTTGCCTGGATCGGCCTGTTCGCGGTGCTGGGATCGCCCTTTGCCGCGCGGATGACGGACCTTGTCGATATCCGGGTCACGGTGTCGGGCGGCATTCTCTGGATGTTCCTGATGACGTTCCTGCGCACGCGCTGGTCCACCGATGTCGATTACTGGACGCTGGCTCTGCCGCATATCCTGCAAGGGATCGGCATGCCCTTCTTCTTTATCGGCTTGACCGCGCTGGCGCTCGGATCGGTGCCGTCGGACAAGGTTGTAGCGGCGGCCGGCATGATCAGCTTCTGCCGCACCCTGTCCGGCGCTGTCGGCACTGCGATCGCGACCAGCCTGTGGGACGATGCCGGTGCGAATGCCCGCGGCCAGCTCGTACCGGCGCTGAACGGCGCATCCGATACGATGGCGAAGCTGCAAGGGGGAGGGCTGGACCATGAGCAGGCGCGGACCATCGTCGATCGCCTGGTCGATATGCAGGCGGCAACGCTGGGGGCATTGCATGTATTCGTCGTTTCAGGGCTCGTCTTCCTGATCGCGGCCGCAGCCATCTGGATCGCCCCAAAGCCTCGCCGCGGCGCGTTGGCCGCCGGCCATTGACCTTGACAGTGGACAGCGCCGCCCATAGGTGCGCCACTCTTTCCACGCATGGCCCCTTCGTCTAGCGGTCTAGGACGTCGCCCTCTCACGGCGAAAACACGGGTTCGAGTCCCGTAGGGGTCACCAGGAAATTTCGGCCTAGCGTTCCGGCGGAATCCAGTCCGAACTGGCCTCTTCACGCCGGGCGAAGCGCATCGCCAGGCCGATCGCCGTGCCGACCGCGATGGCGACGGTCAGGTCGGCCAGCACGGTTAGCGTCATGGTGAGGGCCAGCAAGCAGCGGTCGCCCAAAGGCGCGCGCAGGCGTTCCGGCCAGCGATGCGGTTCGCTCATCGTCCAGGCTGCGACGATCAGCAGCCCGGCGAGCGCGGGCATGATCAGATAGCCGACCAGCGGCGCTGCGACCATCATGAAGACCAGGATCGCGACGGCGTGCAGCATGCCCGCGACCGGCGTGCGCCCGCCCGCGCGCACATTGGTCGCGGTCCGCGCGATCGCTCCTGTCGCCGGGAGACCGCCGAACAGGGGTGAGGCGATGTTGGCCGCGCCCTGGGCCAGAAGCTCAGCATTCGAACGGTGCGCTCCGCCGATCATCCGGTCGGCCACTAGCGCGGACAGGAGTGATTCCACGCCCGCCAGAAAGGCGATGACGAAGGCGGACGGAAGGAGCGCATGGATTTTTTCGGCCGAGACCGGCGGCAGGCTGGGCCAGGGAAGGCCCGACGGCAGCAGCCCGTATCGGGAGCCGACCGTATCGACGGAGTATCGCAGGGCCGCCACTCCGGCGCTCGCCAGCGCGACCGCGATCAGCGGCCCCGGCAATCGCGGCGCGATACGACGGAGGAGGAAGATGACGGCGATCGTGGCCACGCCGGCCACCACGGCCGCCCCGTTCAGGGACGCTCGCGCCGCCCAGAGCGTTTCGACCTTGGCTATGAATTCCGCGGGCACGGCGCCCGTTTCAAGCCCGAGCAGATCCTTGAGCTGGCTGGCCGCGATCACGATCGCAATTCCCACTGTGAAGCCTTCGATGACCGCTTCGGGGATCAATGCGATCAGCCGGCCGGCGCGCAGCAGACCGGCGACGACGAGGATCATGCCCGCCATCAGCGTGGCGAGCAACAGCCCGTCAAAGCCGTGCGCCTGCACCACGCCATAGACGATGACGATGAAGGCGCCGGTCGGCCCGCCGATCTGCACCCGGCTTCCGCCCAGCGCCGAGATCAGGAATCCCGCCACCACAGCCGTGACCAGGCCGGCGGCGGGAGTTGCGCCCGATGCGATGGCGATCGCGATGCTGAGCGGCAGCGCGACCATTGCCACGGTGATCGATGCGAGTGCGTCCCCTGCGAACAGGCGCGGCGTATAGCCGGGCAATGTGGTCAGCAGCTTCGGCTTCATGCATTGCTTGTGCGAAATGGGATCGGTTCTTGTCCAGCCGGACATGAGCCGGATGAAGAGCGAGGTCGCGATGATGAAGGTCCGGTACATGATCACAATGATGCTGGCGCTCGCCGCAAATAGCGCGGAAGCGAGCCCCCGCGCCCGTGAGGCTGGCGTGAAGATCGGCATATTGGAGCCGGGGCCGCTCAACGCGATCACGGATGTTGCGGGCGTGAAGGTCGGGCAAGTGACGATCAACCGCGGCGATCATGTTCACACGGGCGTGACCGCTGTGCTGGCGCACGGCGGCAATCTGTTTCAGGACAAGGTGCCGGCCGGTTTCTACGCGGCCAATGCGTTCGGCAAATTCATCGGATCGACCCAGGTGGTGGAGCTGGGCGAGATCGAGACGCCGATCCTGCTCACCAACACGCTGAACGTCGCGGAGGCGGCGGCGGGCGCTGTCGAATGGACGCTGGCCCAGCCGGGCAACGAGCAGGTCCGATCCGTCAACGCGGTAGTGGGCGAAACCAATGACGGTTATCTGAACGATATTCGTGGCCGTCACGTGACGATCGCCGATGCCCGGCGCGCGATCGAAAGCGCCAAAGGCGGGCCGGTCGAGGAAGGCGCGGTCGGCGCGGGAACCGGAACGGTCGCGTTCGGCTGGAAGGGCGGGATCGGCACATCGTCGCGTAGGCTGCCCGTGTCGCTCGGCGGCTGGACGGTCGGCGTGCTCACCCAGACCAATTATGGCGGCGTGCTCAATATCGCCGGGGTGCCGGTCGGCGTCCGGCTCGGCCGCTATGATTTCAAGGCCGAGATCGAGCAGAAGAAGGCCGATGGCTCGGTGGTCGTGATCGTCGCGACCGATGCGCCGCTTTCGGACCGCAATCTGAAGCGGCTGGCGGAACGGGCCTTTGCCGGGATCGCGCGCACCGGTTCCGCTTTCTCGAACGGCTCGGGCGACTACGCCGTCGCCTTCTCGACCAGCCCGGCGGTGCGCCGCACGCCCGCGCGCCGCGCCGCGGTCGCGACCGTCGAGGATCTGCCCAATGATCGCACGTCCGCGCTGTTCCAGGCCGTGGCGGAAGCGACCGAGGAAGCGGCCATCAATTCGCTGTTCGCGGGCAGGACCGTGAAGGGCGATCAGGGCACGATCGAGGCGCTGCCGCTCGACAAGGTGCTGCCGATGCTGGGGCTTCAACCGCCCCGGTAACGCAGGCCGATCCAGAGCGTGCGCGGCGTCGCGCGTTCGACAATGTTGGCGCCGCTGATCCCGGCTTCCACACGTTCGTTGAAAAGATTCTCCGCGCGCGCTTCCACGGATAGCGCGGAGGTCAGCGGCGCGGCGAGATAGGCATCGAGCGTGGTCGCGGCGGCCAGTGACCGGCTGTTCTGATCGTCATCGAATTGGCGGCTGGTATGACGAAGCGTGGCGGACGCGGCGAAGCGGTCGCGGCGCCACGCCAACGTCCCTGCCAGCTGGTCGCGCGGTGTCTGAGCGGGATGCAGACCGTCGAGCGGCGCGGCGCTTCCGGAAGCTTCGACCCGCGACGAGACATGCTGCCACGATCCGCTCAGCGACAAGGGTCCGGCCTGCCACTGCCCCTCAAGCTCGAAGCCGGTGGCGCGGATCGCATCGAGATTCTGGCGGACGCGATAGACGCCGCCTGCGGCGACGAAGCCGACACCGGGGAAGGTGCCGGGGCCGCGCCCGGCGGTGACGTTGGCGATCGCATTGTCCAGCCGGTTCCAGAACGCGGTGGCGGTGAGCGTCAGGCCGGCTGCGGGAGACAGCGTCACGCCCCCGTCCACACCGCTCAGCCGTTCGGGCGACAGCGCGGCATTGGCGGCGGTTGCGTCCGCGCCGACGCGAAAAGGGCGGTAAAGCTCGTTCAGTGTCGGCAGCCGCCAGCCGCGATAGGCGGCGGCGCGCAGCGTGACTGTCTCATCCGGGCTCCACGCAAGACCGAGCCGGCCGGTCGCCTCGGTTCCGCTCCGGTCAGGAAAGCGGGCGTTGGTCAACGACGCGCCCGTGGCGAGCGTGCGCTCGGACAGGAAGCCGTTGTCGATCGTCCATCGGTCGATCCGTCC
>JAFEEY010000056.1:13744-26627 GCA_018240865.1 Pseudomonadota bacterium
TCGCCGCCCGCCATGCGGATGCGGGTCGGCGCCCCGGCCACGAACGTAAACCGCTCCTCGGTGCGGCCAGACACATGGCGCCAGTCGGCGCCGAGCCGAAGGTCGATGGCTTCGCCCAAGGGAGGGCTCAGCTCCAGCCGTGCGCCGAGGCCGGTTGCGGGCGTATTATACTGGTCAAGCGTCTGCGATGCCGCGGTTCGCGCCGCGTTCACGCTCGCGAAACTGGAGGAAAAGGCGCGGGTCTGAACATAGGCGAGCGCGGACCAGCCCCAGCGCCCCCGTCCGACCAGCCGCAGGCTGGCGTCGGCGCCGTCGCTGCCGTTTTCGGTGAAGGCCGTGCCGCGCTCCCGGCGATCGGTGAAGGCGCTGGCATTCGCCTGAAGCTCGGTCTCGGCATCGACGCTGATCACGCCCCGGAACGCGCCCGACGCCTGGGTATAAGGGGCGGGGCGGTCGGCGGGGCCTCGGCTTTCCGGAACGGTCGGGATGAAGCCGTCGCCGCGTGTGAAAGCGCCGGACAGCGTCGCGAAGCCGCCGCTTCGCGACAGCGTGCCGCCGGCGCGGGCATCGACCGATTGGCGGCTGCCATAGGCCAGGCTGGCGGCGAGTGGCGAAAGCTGGTCGGGCGTCGCGCTTTCCAGCTCGACCGTGCCGGCCAGGGCGCCCGGCCCGAAATAGCCGCTGCCGCCGCCGCGCGTGACGCGGATCGCGCCGAGCCGGTCGGTCGCATAGGCTGGGAAGGCAACCCACCCGCCGAACGGATCGGCCTGCGGTACGCCGTCCAGCACCAGCAGCGCGCGGCTCGAGGCGTTGCCGCCGATGCCGCGCAGGCTGATGCCCTGGCTGGTCGGATTGGCCGAGCGTGAATCGGACCGGCGGAACTGCTGGAGGCCCGCCGCGTCGCTCAACACGCTTTCCAGTCTTCCGCTTGCGTCGGACGCAATCCGGTCGCGGCCGATCACCACGGTGTCGAAGGCAGCGTCCCCAGGCCGGGGCGCAAGGCCGCGGCCGGTTACCACGATGTCGGCCGCCTGTTGCGCGAATGTCGGAGTTGCGATCAAAATGAACGGAAGCACTGCAAGCGACGAGCGAAGTGATATCATGCCTCCGCGCCTGCCGTATTCATGCCGCGCCCGCAACGGCATGATCTGTTAAAGCTGGACAAGGTGCGCTTTGTCGGTGTCAAATCCGCCGCTGTTAAGGGGGATGTCGCGGTGCAGATACGCTTCTGGGGTACCCGGGGGTCGCTGGCGAAGCCAGGCCCGCATACGGTCCGTTATGGCGGCAACACGTCATGCGTCGAAGTGCGGTCCGCCGCCGGCACAAGGCTGGTTATCGATTGCGGCACCGGTGCGCACGAGCTGGGGCAGGCGATCATGCGCGAAGGCGGCATGTCGCGCGGTCATGTCCTCATCAGTCATACGCATTGGGATCACATCCAGGGCATCCCCTTCTTCGCGCCCTTCTTCGTGCCCGGGAACAGCTGGGATCTCTATGCCCCGCAGGGTTTTGGCGAGTCGCTGAAGGACACGCTCGCCGGGCAGATGGAATATACTTATTTCCCGGTCTCGACCGAGGCGTTCGGCGCTGCTGTCCGCTACCATAATCTGGGCGAGGGCAGCTTCACGATCGAGGACTTCACCGTTCATACCCGCTACCTCAACCACCCGGCACTGACGCTGGCCTTCAAGGTCGAGGTGGACGGGGCCAGCATCGCCTATGCCTGCGATCATGAGCCGCACTCGCGTGAGCTGGCGCTGGGCGAAGGCCCGATCGAAGGCGAGGATTTTGCCCATGCCGAGTTCATGGACGGCGTCGATCTGATCATCCACGACGCCCAGTATCTCGCATCCGAATATCAGGCGAAGCAGGGCTGGGGCCATAGCACGGTCGAATATGCCGTCTCGATCGCAAGGGCCGCGCATGTCCGCAAGATCGCACTGACTCACCACGATCCCACCCGCAGCGACGAAGCGATCGACGCCTATCTGGCGAAGCTACGCGCCGGCCTGATGTCCGGCGATCCCGAAGTCTTCGCCGCTTATGAAGGGCTGGAGATAGAGCTCGGCTCAAACGAGGCGAGCGGCGCTGCGCTGAGACCCAACGCACCCAGCGCGATCCGCCGCGCGCCCGCGGCCGAAAATGCCCGCGTGCTGCTGGTCGCGCTCGATGCCGAGATCGCCGACAAGATCGGCCGGGCGGTCGCCGATGAGCCGGTCGAACTGATCAACCTCGAACCGTCGCTGGCCCTGGATGAGGCCGCGAAGCTCCAGCCTTCCATGGTCATGGTGGACGAGCGGGCGGAAGCGGAGTTCGCCGCCGGCATCTGCGGGATCGCCGTAGACGAAGTGCCCTGGGTCGTGCTGGGCGGATCGGGGCCGCCGCCCGGCTGTTTCTCGGATCGGCTGGAAGACCCCTGGTCGGTCGAATATGCCCGTACCCGCATCCGGACCTGGCTGATGCGGGCCGAATGCCATTGGGCACGCCCGCCCATCCCAGACGACGAAGCGGAGCGCGTCGCGGCGCTCAAGCGGCTCGGCATATTGGACACGGCGCCCGAAGAGCGGTTTGACCGGCACACCCGCATCGCCTCGGCGCTGTTCAAGGTGCCGATCGCTCTGGTCAGCCTTGTTGACGCGGACCGGCAGTGGTTCAAATCCTGCTTCGGCACCGATGTCTGCGAAAGCTCGCGCGAGACGAGTTTCTGTGCCCATGCGATCGCTTCCAACTCGGACCTGCTGATCGTGCCCGACGCGCTGCAGGACGATCGTTTCCGCGACAATCCGATGGTCTCGGACGGCCCGCGCATCCGTTTCTACGCCGGTGCCGTACTGCGTTCGCCCGAAGGCAAGAAGGTGGGCACAGTCTGTATCCTGGACGTCAGGCCGCGCAACCTTTCTGACGATGAGCAGAAGCTGCTGCGCGACGTTGCCGCTGCTGTCGAAGCGGAAATGTGCACGCCCTCGCAAAAGGCGGCCTGACCTGCATGGACATTGTTGCGGTTGATATCGGCGGAACCCATGCACGCTTCGCGATCGCCACTTTGAGCGCGGGCGGGATCGCACTGGGCGCCGAAACGGTGCTGCGAACCAGCGACTATGCCGGGCTCGCGGAGGCCTGGCAGGCTTTCGGCGCACAGGCCGGGCGAGCATTGCCCGACTGCGCCAGCGTTGCGATCGCGGCGCCGGTCGAAGGCGAGGCGATCAAGCTCACAAACAATGATTGGATGTTGCGCCCCGCAAGCCTTGCGGGCGAACTCGGCATTTCCGCTCTCCGGCTGGTCAACGATTTTGCGGCCATAGCCCACGCCGTTTCGGCCTGCAGCGATCAACTGGCGCATATCTGCGGGCCGGACAGCCCGCTGCCACATCGCGGCATCGTCAGCATTGTGGGGCCGGGCACGGGGCTGGGCGTGGCGATGCTGCACCGGCATCCCGCCGGCGACCATGTCATCCCGACAGAGGGTGGCCATATCGGCTTCGCGCCGGTCGACGAAATCGACGACCGTATCCTCGCGCGCTTCCGCGCCAGGGTCGGCCGTGTATCGGCCGAACGCGCCGTGTCGGGGCCCGGATTGCCGGATATCTACGCGGCGGTGACGGGGGACGACACGCCGCAGGACGAACGCGCCTTGTGGCAGCGCGCGCTTGGCGGTCAGGATGCGAGCGCGGCGGCCGCCCTCGACCGGTTCTGCGGGCTGCTCGGCAGTGTCGCCGGCGATCTCGCGCTGGCGCAAGGCGCGCAGGCCGTTGTCATCGCCGGCGGATTGGGCCTTCGGCTCGCTCCTCATCTGCCCGGATCGAGCTTCGCCGCGCGATTCGCGGCCAAAGGGCGGTTCAAGGCGCGGATGGAGCAACTGCCGGTAAAGCTCATCACTCACCCGCAGCCGGGACTGCTGGGCGCGGCGGCGGCGTTCGCGGCGGAACACGCCAGATGAAAGAAGGGCCCGGCTCCAGGGGTAGAAGAGCCGGGCCCATATCTCAGGGAGTCCATCGACAGCGGAGGGGGTGACACCGCTGCGTCGAAGACAGCTTATCTACTCAAGCTGTCACCAAACTATGTCGGGCAATGGTTAAAATTGTCTCAACATGTCGCAGGATTTTCGCGGGCGACACAGGTCTGCGCGGCTGTTACGGCACTGGCCATGACGCAGCTTCAGCCCGGTCTCGGCCCGCGCGACATCGCCGTCGCGGTGGTGATGAACCTGCTGTGGGGCATGAACATCATCGCGGTCAAAATGTCGGTGACGGAAATCCCGCCTTTGACCGCGGCTTTCCTGCGTCAGTCGATCGTGCTGGTCGTCTGCCTGTCATGGCTGAGGATCGTGCCGGGCCGGATGCGCGAATTGCTCGGCATCGGCGTGTTGACCGGCGGCATCTATTTCCTGGTCATCAACCTGTCGATGAAGGTCGCGACCAATGTCAGCGCGCTGGCGATCGCGGGTCAGCTGGGCGTGCCTTTCTCGATGTTGCTGGCGGTGGTGATCTTGAAAGAGCGGATTCACAAATATCGCATCGCGGGCGTCGCTCTTTCGCTGCTGGGCGTCGGCATTCTCGTCTTCGATCCGGCCGTCGCCAACGAAATGCCAGGCATCGCGCTGACCGCGCTGGGCAGCGCGATCTGGGCCTGCTCGTCGCTGATCCAGCGCAATCTGAAAGGAGTGCCGGTGCTGACGATATACGCCTGGATCGGGTTGTTGGGCGCGGCGATCCTTGCGCCGGTGGTGATGATCTTCGAGCCTGAGGGGATGCGCGCGATCCCTCACATCCCGCTCCACAGTTTCGCCTGGGTGGCGTTCTCGGCGATCGGATCGACCCTGATCGGCCATGGTTCAATGTCGTGGCTGCTGCAGCGCCATCCGATCTCGTCAGTCACGCCGCTGACGCTCGCCGCGCCGGTGCTGTCCGTCGCCTTCGCATCGGCATTCTTCCGCACACCCTTGACGCCGTTGATGATTTTGGGCGGGATCGTGGCATTGACCGGCGTCGCGATCGTCACGATCCGCTCCGCCAAGGCCGGGGAGAGTCGCGCTTGACGGGGATGATCGACACGCCGTCACCCAATTTCGACGAGCGCTCCAGCCCGGTCTCGATGATCGTGCTGCACTATACCGGCATGCCGGATGCGGCGTCGGCGCTTCAGCGACTGTGCGATCCCGACGCGAAAGTTTCGGCACATTATCTGGTGGCCGAAGATGGGCAGGTGCATCGTCTTGTCGATGAATCCCGGCGCGCCTGGCATGCCGGCCGGTCGCACTGGCGCGGGATCACCGACGTGAACAGCGCCAGCATCGGCATAGAGATCGTCAATCCCGGCCACGAACATGGCTATCGTCCGTTTCCGGAGCAGCAGATCGAGGCGCTGATTCCGCTTGTCCACGACATCAAGGAACGGCACGGCATCACGCGCGGCAATATCGTCGGCCATTCCGACGTCGCGCCCGCGCGCAAGCAGGATCCGGGCGAACTCTTTCCCTGGGCGCGGCTCGCCAGGCTGCGTCTGGCACTGCCCCGGCCCACGAAGAATCTGATGGACCCCGGCTGGACCGACGCCGGCTTTTTGCTGGCGCTGGAACGCTTCGGCTATGAAGTGACCGACCCGCTGGCGGCAACGGTTGCTTTCCAGCGCCGCTTCCGGCCCGAACTGATTGACGGCACGATCGACGCCGAATGCCGTGCGATCCTGCTGGCGCTGCTATTGCCCCGGCCACAGGGTGACGACTGACTTCAGGCTGCGCGGGCGTCCGGCCGGTAGAGGAGCCCAAGCTGAAGGCTCTCGCCGATACGGCCCGCTTTTTCCTGCAAGGCCGCCGCGGCCCTGGGCGGCATCAGCTCCGCGGTCGTTTCGTTCCAGATTTCGAGCCAGCGTGCGAACATTTCCGGCTTGATTGCGTCGGCATGGCGCAGGTGTGCGGCCATCGGACTGCCCTTGTAGCGGCCGCTGGTCAGCATCACCGATGACCAGAACGCGGTCAGCTTGCCCAGATGCTCGTCCCAGTCGTGGATCGCGGCATTGAACAAGGGGCCGATGAGAGAATCCTGCCGCACGCGCGCGTAAAAGGCCGGGATCAGCGTCGCGAGCGACTCTTCGGTGATGATGTCGTCCATGCCTGTCATGTGGGGAGCCGAAGCGAAAGGGAAAGCGCCCGTACCGGAGCCGGCGGCGAACCTGCCGGCTCCGGTTCAGAGCTTATTGGAACGGCGTATAGTCCAGGCCCAACGCCTCGGCGACCGCCTGATGGCGGATCTTGCCGCCCATGACGTTGAGGCCGTTCGCCAGGTGCGCATCGGCCTTCATCGCAGCCTCCGCACCGAGGTTCGCAAGCCGGAGCGCGAAGGGCAGGGTGGCGTTGTTGAGCGCGATCGCGGAGGTGCGGGCGACGGCACCCGGCATGTTGGCGACGCAGTAATGGATGACGCCGTCGATCTCATAGACCGGATCCTGGTGCGTGGTCGCATGGCTGGTTTCAAAGCAGCCGCCCTGGTCGATCGCGATATCGACCATCACCGCGCCGCGCTTCATCGTCTTGACCATCTCGCGGGTCACGAGCTTCGGTGCGGCCGCGCCCGGCACCAGCACGGCGCCGATCACCAGATGCGCGTTCCTGACTGCCGCCGCGATCGCCGCCTTCGACGCGAACGCCGTCTTGATCTGGTTCGAAAAGAACATGTCCAGTTCGGCCAGGCGGGCATTGTTGATGTCGTAGATCGTCACGTCCGCGCGCATGCCGACCGCCATCTGCGCGGCGTTCACGCCCGAGACGCCGCCGCCGAGGATCGCGACCTTGGCCGGGGCCACCCCCGGCACGCCGCCCAGCAGCACGCCACGGCCGCCCTGCTCCTTTTCCAGATAGTGCGCGCCGACCTGGATCGACATGCGGCCCGCGACTTCGGACATCGGTTTGAGCAGCGGCAGCGAGCCGTCGCGCGCCGTCACGGTTTCATAAGCGATGCAGGTCGCGCCCGATTTGATGAGACCCGCCGCCTGGTCGGGATCTGGGGCGAGGTGGAGATAGGTGAAGAGCAGGTGGCGCGGCTCCAGCAGCGCGATTTCCTGCGCCTGCGGTTCCTTCACTTTCACGATCATGTCGGATTGCGCGAACACGTCCTTGGCGGTCGGCACGATGCGGGCGCCGGCCGCGACATAATCTTGATCCGAGAAATCAATGCCCGCGCCGGCACTGGTCTCGACAATGACTTCGTGACCGGCCGCGACCAATTCCGCCACCGAGGGCGGAGTGAGGCCAACGCGATATTCGTGATTCTTGATTTCCTTCGGCACACCGACGCGCATGATCGCTCTCCTCGCGAAATGGGTGGCGCGTCATACTCCGAATCGGCGACGTGAATCCTTGCAAATTCCGTTGTGATGGCCGGCCAAGTTTGCATAACATCGTTCTGATGCGGGCATTGATGGCGGATTGTATGCAGATAGACCGGATAGACAGAGCTATCTTGAAAGGCCTGGCTGACGATGCCCGCGCTACTGTCAGCGAGCTCGCGGAGCGGGTCGGCCTCTCACAGTCAGCCTGCACGCGGCGTATCCAGGCGCTCGAAGCGTCGGGAGAGATCACAGGCTATGGCGCGCGGCTGGGGCACAAGCGACTCGGCTTCCACGTCACCGCGCTGGTTGACATCACGCTCAGCACGCAGGTCGAAGAAGACCTGGCCCGGTTCGAACGCGCCGTGGCCGAAATCGACGGAGTCGTCGAATGCGCGCTGATCTCGGGCGCCCACGACTATCGGCTGAAGATCATCGCCAAGGATCTGGACGATTATGAGCGACTCCACCGCGAACATCTCGGCCGTCTGCCCGGCGTGACCACCATCAGCAGCAGTTTCGTACTGCGTTCGGTGCCGACCCGCAGCGAGGCGGACGCATTGTTTGGGGCCGGATAGTCACCATATTGCGCCATTGCGGCCGGTTCGGACCCGTGATAGGGCGCCCGCCGCCGTCCGAACGGGGCCTTAGGGACGCATTTGTTCGTTATGCGCATGATGCCGATTTCTTCAGAAAATTGCCGCCTGTGAGCACGACCGTCGCGGACACGGCAACCCAGCCGGTTGCCGTGCCGGCCGAGTCGTCGGTCGAGCATCACGGGCACGGCAATGAAGGGCTGCTGAAGCTCGCCATCGGTGCCATCGGCATTGTCTTCGGCGATATCGGCACCAGCCCGATCTACGCCTTTCGCGAGACTTTCACCGGCCATCATCAGCTAACCCCGGACAAGCTGCACATCTTCGGTGTGCTCAGCCTCGTCTTCTGGTCGATGATGCTGATGGTGACGCTGAAATATGTGATGGTGATCATGCGCGCCGACAATAAAGGCGAGGGCGGCAGCCTGGCCCTCTTGGCGCTGATCAACCGCAGCACGCCGGGCAAGCGCTGGACCGCACCGATCGTACTCCTGGGCGTATTCGCGACCGCCTTGTTCTATGGTGACAGTATGATCACGCCGGCGATGTCGGTGCTGTCCGCCGTCGAGGGTCTGACTGTCGTCGAGGCCCGCTTCGCGCCGATGGTCGTGCCGCTCGCAGTCGGCATCCTCGTCTTCCTGTTCATCATCCAATCGCGGGGGACCGCCGCGGTCGGGCGGCTGTTCGGCCCGATCATGCTCGTCTATTTCACGACGATCGCGGTGCTCGGCATTATGTACATCGTTCGCGATCCGGCAATCATCGCCGCGCTCAACCCTTGGCATGCGATCCACTTCTTCCTGACCGACCACCTTCGCGCGTTCCTAGCACTCGGCTCGGTCGTGCTGGCGGTCACAGGCGCCGAGGCGCTGTACGCCGATATGGGCCATTTCGGCCGCAAACCGATCGGAGGATCGTGGCTGATCTTCGTGCTGCCGGCGTTGATGCTCAATTATCTGGGGCAGGGGGCGTTGATCCTCTCGCTCAGCCCGGCCGAAGCGGCACAGACGATCAAGAATCCATTCTTCCTGCTCGCGCCCGAAACCCTCCGGCTGCCGCTGGTGATCCTGGCGACATTGGCGACGATCATCGCCAGCCAGGCCGTCATTTCCGGCGCCTTCTCCGTCACGCAGCAGGCCATCCAATTGGGTTTCATCCCGCGCTTGCGCATCGCCCATACCAGCGCCAGCACGGTCGGGCAGATCTATATTCCGGTCATCAACTGGTCGCTGATGACGATGGTGATCCTGCTGGTGCTGAGCTTCCAATCCTCGTCCAATCTGGCGGCCGCCTACGGCATTGCCGTGACCGGCGCGATGACGATCGATTCCTGCCTGATCGCAGTCGTGCTCTTCTCGCTGTGGAAATGGAACAGGGTCGCCGCTGTCGCGCTGCTTGCGGTGTTCTTCACGGTGGACTTTGCCTATCTGGCATCCAACCTGACGAAAGTGCCCGATGGCGGCTGGTTCCCGCTGCTGGTCGGCCTTGTCGCTTTCACTTTGCTCACGACCTGGGCCAAAGGCCGCAAGCTGATGATCGACCGGCTCCACGAAAGCGCCATGCCGATCGCGATCTTCATCGAATCCGCGGCGACGTCGGCGACACGTGTGCCCGGCACGGCGGTGTTCATGACGTCCACACCAGATGGCGTGCCCCACGCGCTCCTGCATAATCTCAAACACAACAAAGTGCTGCACGAGCGAGTGATCCTGCTAACGGTGAAAATCGCGGATGTGCCGTTCGTGCAGCAGGAAACGCGCTGTCTGCTTGAGCCGCTGGGGCACGGCTTCCACCGGCTGGTGATCAAATATGGTTTCATGCAGGAGCCCGACGTGCCCGCCGCGCTGACGCAGATCACCGGTTGCGACGGCGAATTCAAGATGATGGATACAAGCTTCTTCCTCGCGCGGCAGACACTGTTGCCGTCGTCGCGGCCCGGCATGGCGATCTGGCGCGAAAAACTGTTCGCCTGGATGCTGCGCAACGCCGAAAGCGCGATGGAGTTCTTCAAGCTGCCGACCAATCGCGTGGTCGAGCTGGGCAGCCAGGTGGAAATCTAGCTCCCGAGGGTTACGCAAGGATCGTCCGCGCCTTTTCCACGAACGCCTGTTTCGCGTCTCCGGTGAGCTCCGGCCGCGGCGGCACTTGAAGGCCGCGTTTCACGGCCTCGCGGTCGCCGATTTTCGCTTCCCATGCTTTCAGGAGCGGATGATTGTCGAGCGTGAGGCCCGGCCATTCGTGCGCGCGCACCCAGGGCCAGCAGGCGATGTCGGCGATCGTATAGTCATCTCCGGCCAGATAGGGCGACGTCGCCAGCCGTGCCTCCATCACGCCGAACAGGCGGTAGGTCTCGCGTTCATAGCGGTCGATCGCGGCCGGGATATGTTCGGGGAAATAGCGTTTAAAGACGTTGAGCTGCCCCATCATCGGCCCGAGCCCGCCCATTTGCCACATCAGCCATTGGGTCGCGGTGCTGCGCGCCTTTGCCTCGGCGGGCAGGAATTTGCCGGTCTTCTCGGCGAGCCAAAGCAAGATGGCGCCGGATTCGAAAATGGGGAAGCCGTCATCGACGATCGCCGGAATGCGCCCGTTCGGGTTGATCGCAAGAAACTCCGGCGATTTCTGCGCCTGAGACGAAAGGTCGATGAAATGCGGCGTGTAGTCGAGGCCGCATTCCTCCAGCATGATCGAGACCTTGTAGCCGTTGGGCGTGGCGGCGGTGTAGAAGTCGATCATTCGGGCTCTCCCCATCCGGAGCAGGCATTGCAGGCACCGATCATCGTCACCGCCATGCTGGGTGCAAGCGATTTCGCCTGGGCTGAAGGCTTGCGCCGCGCGCACTACCCGCCGGAACGTAATCAAGTGCCTGCACACATCACTCTGTTCCGTCATCTGCCGCCGGGAATTGCGGAGGAATTGCGTGACCAGTTGAAGGTGGAAACGCGCGCGTCAGCGCCATCCGCGCGACTCTGCGGTTTGCGTCGTCTCGGGCAGGGCGTCGCCTTTCAAATCGAAAGTGACGAGCTGGAGGCGATCCGCGACCGCCTCGCCGATCATTTCACCGGCCTGCTGATCCCGCAGGATCAGGCGCCGTGGCGGCCGCACATCACGGTCCAGAACAAAGTCACGCCCGGTGAGGCGAAGGCCCTGCTGACGGCGCTTCAAACAGGCTTCGCCCTGCGTCCGCTCCAGATCGTGGGACTGGCGAGCTGGTGGTATCGCGGTGGACCCTGGGAAAAACTGAGCGAGCACAAATTCAAAGGTTAGCCGCATATTATTCACCGGCTGGGCTGAGCCTGTCGAAGCCCTCTCCTTTTTTCTTTGCTGAGTTCGAAGAAGGGAAGGCTTCGACAGGCTCAGCCAAGCCGGTTTTGAGGTTGGAGTTAGCTCGGCAAAAGCTCCTTCAGCGGCGTCGCCACATCCGCCAGCCGTGCTGGTTCAATCGCTGCCCCCGCTTCGACCAGTTTCCTGCCCTGCACATAATCCTTGGTAGCATTCACGCAGTCGAGCGCCGTCACACGGCCATCCTTCAGATAGACGACCGAGAAGCTCCGTGCCGCCGGGTCGCCGCGCAAAACCGCGGCATCATGACCGGTCGATAGTCCGACCGTCTGCAGGCGCAGGTCGTATTGGTTGGACCAGAACCATGGCGTCGCTTCGTAATGGACCGTTTCACCCATGATCGTGCGCGCGGCGACATTGGCCTGGTCATTGGCGTTTTGCACCGATTCCAGTCGGATGCGACCGCCGCCGGCGAAGCGATTCTCGTGCGCCGCGCAATCGCCGATCGCGAAGATGTCGGGCAGGCTGGTGCGGCACTGGGCGTCGACATCGACGCCATTGTTGCCAGCCGCGCCCGCAGCCGTCAGCGGCTCCACTTCGGGGACGATGCCAATGCCGACGATCGCCATCTGGGCCGGCACAAGCTCGCCGTCCGCCAGCCTCACCCCGGCCAGGCTGCCATCGTTCTTCTTCTCGAACGATTGCACCTGCGCATCCAGCCGCAAATCGACGCCGTGAGCGACATGCTCGGCTTCGTAGAATCGCGAAAGCTGTTCGCCCGCGACACGCGCGAGTACGCGCGGCAGTGCTTCGAACAAGGTCACTTGCTTGCCGAGCTTCGAGAGCACCGCCGCTGCTTCCAGCCCGATATAGCCGCCGCCAACGACAGCGACGCGCTCCACCCGGTCCAGTTTCGCCATCATCGCATCGGCGTCGGCGCGGTTGCGGACGCCGTGCACGTCCGTGCAGTCGGCGCCGGGGCAGGGCAGCATGCGCGCCCGCCCGCCGGCCGCCCAGATCAATTGGCCATAACCGATCCGCTCGCCCGCATCGGTCGAGACCTGATGCGCGGCAGGATCGACGCTGATCACGCGCTGGCCGGTCAGCATCGTCACATTGCGCTCGGTCCAGAATTTCTCCGGACGGATCAGGATACGCTCAAAGGCCTTCTCGCCCGCGAAATAGTCTTTGGAGAGCGGCGGGCGCTCATAGGGCAGCTCCGGTTCCTCGCCGGCGATCGCCACCGATCCCTCGAAGCCCAGCTGCCTGAGCATGATCGCGGCCTGCGCCCCGCCATGCCCGGCTCCCACGATCAGAACATCGAAATGCTGCAAAACCCCGTCCTCTTAGCGCGTCTCTCCGTTATCCGGATTGGCGATTCCGGCGGCAGGTGCCAAGATAGAAAAGCTGAGGGGCGCTGCCTTTTCGGATATGGTAGCGGAGGAGGGACTTGAACCCCCGACACGCGGATTATGATTCCGCTGCTCTAACCAACTGAGCTACTCCGCCCCGAGGCAGGTGCGGGCCTATAGGTAAGCGTCGCGCGGGGGTCAACAACCCTGCGCGCAAATCAGGGCGATCACGCCGCGCGGGAAAAGCCGCCGCGTTTGATGGCGCCGCGAAGCCGCGAATAGGCGATCGGCAGGCCTTCGATCGCTTCCTGCTCGGCATCGTCCTCGTCGGCG
>JAFEEY010000056.1:26668-45254 GCA_018240865.1 Pseudomonadota bacterium
CTTGGGGAAGATCGCGCGCGCGACTTGCGTCATCGCCGCGGCCTGATTGTCGCCATAGAGCTGGCCGAGCACGGCGAGGCCGCGCGCCAGATCGCCGTCAAACTGCCAGCGAAAGCCCTCGAAGCGGCATGCGCAAAGATGGATCGGCCCGCCCGCATATTCGAAGACGACATTGGTGAAACGGCACCCGTCGAACTGGTTGCCGTCCAGCCGCACCAGCTGATTGCTGAAATGCTCGCCCGTATAATGCATGCGCGACGCTCCCGTTGAGCAGGTCGCGGAAATGGTAAATCGTAATGCCTGCGAAACGGTTAACCCTTCAGGCCATGACCAGGTCATGGAGGGACCGGCAACAATCAGTGTCCTCGCCCGACCCGTCACTGAAAAGGCCGCGCGCGATACGGGCTTCCGGCCAGCGGCGGCGGGCTTCGGATTCCAGGCTCCGCCAGCGAGGCGAGCCTTGGCGGAAATGGGCGCCGATCAGATAGATGATGGCGGGCTGGATTTTCGCGTCGTCGAGTGCGGCAGAACCGACGACCGCGGGATGACGGCCATGTTTTTCGAGCAATTGGGCGAGCATCGCGGCAAGCGCGCTGTCCGCCGCGCCATGGCCCGCAACGACGAGGACCGGCAGGTTTTCAGGTTCGGGCGATCGAGGCGGCGCGCGTTCCGGCAATCGCTTTTCGGCAAGCGGAGCTGTCGCGGGCTCCGCAGGAGCTTCATGCCGCGCGGGATCGTGATCGTCATGGCCGGCAAGGCTGTCGATCAGGTCGCGAGTGGATTCGATGATCGCGTCCAGCGCGGGGCGGGTCAGGGCACCGCGACGGCGGTCGATCAGCGCGAGGCGCAAGCCTTCGACCACCACCTCGTCATAATAGGATGAGAGCGAGCGGCCTTTGAGCATCTGTTCGGCCTGCTCGTGGATTTCGTTCTCGTCGCCGGCAAGCATGCGCTGGTAGAAGCTTTCGACCGGCGTCAATGCGGGCCGGTCGCCGAACAGCACGTCGATGAACTCCAGCTGCGGCACGTGCCGGCCCAGCACGACGAGGCAGAGCGTTATCGGCGTCGACAGCAGCAACCCGATCGGCCCCCACAGCCAGGTCCAGAAGATCGCCGCGACAATCACCGCGAGCGGGGACAGGCCGGTCGAGTGGCCATAGACCATCGGTTCCACGACATAGCCCATCACCGGTTCGGCAGTGAGGAACAGCAGCGCCGTCAGAATCGCGAAGGTCCACCCCGGCTCCGCGCCGATCGCAAGCATCAAGGGCGGCAGGGCAGCCAGAAATGCGCCGACATAGGGCACGAAACGCAGGATCGCGGCGAGCAGGCCCCAAAGCAAAGGCGAAGGGATGCCGATCCAGTACAGGCCGAGCGCGATCACGCATCCGAACAGGCTGTTGAGCAGCAATTGCGTCAGAAAGTAGCGGGAGAGGCGGCCGGCGGCCTCGTCGATCGCGTGGGTGGTGCGGTGCAGGTCGGACGATCCGAACAGCCGGATCGCACGGTCGCGCAGATCCTCGCGCTGCAGCAGCACGAACACTGCGACGACAAGTACGATGACGAAAGTCTCGAGCGGCCCGAGCACGGGACTCAGCAGCCGCCGCGCAGTCTGCCACGGCGTCTCCGGCGGGTCATGGACCTCGACGGGAATCGGCTGAATCGCGCGGCGGGAAAGGCGTGGGGCAGGCCGCGACGGCGGTGCGGATTCGAAGCGGCTGGCGAATTTGCTGATCTGATCGGGCAGCTTGCCGATGCTGGTATCGCGCAGGCCGGTCAGCTTGGCCTGGATCGCCGCGCTATATTCCGGAACGTTCGGGGCAAGGCTGGCTGCCTGCTGGCCGATGACGGCGCCGGTCAGCCCAATTGCGCCCAGCGCGATCAGGGTCGCGACGACCACCGACAGATGCCGGCCGAAACGAAGGCGGCGAAACAGCGAGACCAACGGCGCCAGCACGAAGGCCAGCAGCACCGCCAGCACGATCGGCATCAACACATCCTTGCCGAAATAAAGCGCGCCGACAGTGACGACGGCGGTGGCCAGCGGGACGATACTCATCACACTCGGCGAAGCGACAGCCGCGACGGAAGGGGTGGAGCGATGGAGTGGGGAGCGCGACACGTCAATTTCCGCCGGTTTCGTGACGATGGGAGAACGATGCGCGGGAAAGCCAGTTCCTGCCAGCAATATTGCTTTCGCGAGAAGCGGAAGTGCGGCAACAGGCGCGGATGGGAGATATCGACCTGACGCTGAAGGAAAAGGCGCTGCCGGCGGCGGCCGACCTGTTCGGCGATCTGCTGGAGATCGAAGCGCCATCCGCGCCGCCCCGGGCCAAGTCGACCATATTGTCCCATGCCCCCGGACTGGCCATCACCGCCTTGGCCGCGCTGGCGGCCGCCTGGCTCGGCGATCATTATCATGCGCCGTTGATGCTGATGGGCTTGCTGATCGGGCTTGCCTTCAACTTCCTCAATGCCGATGCGCGGCTGCATCCGGGGCTCGGCTTCGCTTCCAAGACTTTGCTGCGCTGGGGGATCGTGCTGGTCGGGCTGCAAGTGACGATCTGGCAGATCGCGGCGCTCGGTTGGCCAAGTTTCGTCGCGATCGGCTTGATGATTTTGCTGGTGATGGGGGTGGGGACATTGACCGCGCGGACGCTGGGGTTCGGCTCCGCCTTCGGTATCCTCGCCGGTGGGTCGGTCGCGATCTGCGGAGCCTCCGCAGCACTCGCTCTATCCAGTGCGCTCGGTGAAAAGCGGGTCAATCAGGCGCAGCTGACACTGGTGCTGGTCGCCGTTTCGGCCGCCAGCGCGCTCGCCATGTCGCTCTATCCGATCCTCGCTACACTGCTCGGCCTCAGCCCCCACGCCGCCGGCTTCCTGATCGGTGCCTCGATCCATGACGTCGCCCAGGCGCTGGGCGCTGGCTATTCGCTCGGCGAAGTGCAGGGGCAGACGGCGGCGATCGTCAAGCTCACCCGCGTTGCGCTGCTCGCGCCCACCCTGCTGCTCGTCACGCTCGCTTTGCCGAAGGATGAAGATCACAAGACCGGCGCGCCGATCGTGCCCTGGTTCATTGTCGCTTTTCTGGGCCTGACATTGTTCAACTCGCTGGTCAGCCTGCCGCCGGTTGTGGCTTCGACTGCGAAAATCGGAACGTCGGCGCTGTTGCTGCTGGCGGTCGTCGCCACGGGCATTCGCTCGCCAATGAATCTGCTGCTGAAGCAGGGGTGGCGCGCATCGATGCCGGTTGTTGCCGCAACGCTCGTCAGCTTCATGCTGGCGCTGGGGGCGGCTAAATTGCTGTTTTGATCAGGGGAGAGGAATGGCTGGACGCTTCTTCGACGAATGGCGCGTCGGCGACCGGATCGCGCACGAGATTCGCCGCACCGTGACCGAAACGGACAATCTGCTGATCTCCACACTCACGCACAATCCGCAGCCGCTCCACCTCGATCTGGAGGCCGCGAAGGCGAGCGAGTTCGGCCAGATCCTCGTCAACGGCACTTTCACTTTCTCGCTGATGGTGGGCGTGTCGGTCGGCGATACGACGCTCGGCACGCTCGTCGCCAATCTCGGCTATGACAAGGTGACGATGCCGGCGCCCGTGTTCATCGGCGACACACTGCGCGCCGAGACCGAAGTGCTGGAACTGCGCGAAAGCCTGTCGCGCCCGACCGCCGGAATCGTGACGTTCGAGCACACCATGTATAATCAGCGCGATCAGCTCGTCTGCCGCTGCCTGCGCACCGCTTTGCTCAAGCGGCGTCAGCCTAAGACGTAAGCCGCAGCGCCGCGAGAACCGGCGAGCCCGCGCGGCGCGCTGCATCCATGTCGGCGCCATAGACCAGGCCGATCGTGCGCCGCTCGTCGAAGCCAGTCAGCCGCGGACGGCTAAGGCCCGGGCCAATAAAGCATTCCGGCATGACCGTGATGCCGAGCCCGGCCTCCACCAGCGTCAGCGCGCGGGCGTCGTCGAAGGTGCGCAGCGCGAAAAAGGGGCGGACCCCGCGCGCGGTGAAATGGCGGCTGGTCGCCGCCAGGGCTTCGCAATGCCGGCGCACGATCATCGTTTCGGCCGCCAGCTCTTCCGCCGCGATCTCGTCGCGTCCGGCCAGCGGGTGATCGATGGAAAGAGCGAGGGCATAGCCTTCTTCCAGCAACGGCTCGGCATCGAAGCGGCGTTCGTCCGGCCGCATCAGCGTCAGCGCGACGTCGATGCGGCCGCGCGTCAGCGCCTCGGTCAGTTCGCGTTCACGGCCCTCGACGAACTCGACCTGTTCTTCAGCCACGGTCTCGGCGCACTTCCGGGCGACCCTCCCGAGCCATGGCGCGGGAATCGAGGCGAGGATGCCGACGCGCGTCAGCGGGCGCGCCGTTACCGCCGCCGTCTCGCGCTCCGCTGCGATGAACTCGGCCTCGATCCGCCGTGCGCGCGCGGCCAGCTCCGCGCCGGCCGTGGTCAACGCCACGCGCCGGTTGGTGCGGTCGAACAGCTTGCGGCCGGTCAGCCGTTCCAGCTTCGCGATGCCGACCGATAAGGTCGGCTGGGACACGTTGCACCGCACTGCCGCGCGAGAGAAATTGCCTTCGTCGATCACGGCCAGGAAATAGCGCAGCAGATAACGGTCAATCATAGATGGCATCTATGATATGGGCCGCGCTCTTTCAAATTTCATGCGTGGCCGCTTTGCGCTATCCGAGGGCTTGGGAGAGATGCGCATGACGGCAGAGATGGATTTTCAGTTGGGAGAAACCGCGGACATGATCCGCGACACGACGCAGCGCTTCGCCACCGACAGGATCGCACCGCTGGCAGCGAAGATCGACGCCGAGGACTGGTTTCCGAAAGAGCTGTGGCCGGAAATGGGCGCGCTCGGCCTGCACGGAATTACCGTCGAAGAGGCCGATGGCGGGCTCGGCCTCGGCTATCTGGAGCATGTGATCGCGGTCGAGGAAGTCAGCCGCGCCTCCGCTTCGATCGGCCTCAGCTACGGCGCCCACTCCAATCTGTGCGTCAATCAGATCCGCCGCTGGGCCAATCCTGAGCAGAAGGCCAAATATCTGCCGAAGCTGATCTCCGGCGAGCATGTCGGCTCGCTCGCCATGTCCGAAGCGGGCGCGGGATCGGACGTGGTCGGCATGAAGCTGCGCGCCGGAGCGCGGGATGGCGGCTTTGTGCTCAACGGCACCAAATTCTGGATCACCAACGCTGCCTATGCCGACACGCTCGTCGTCTATGCGAAAACGGGGGAGGGCAGCCGGGGCATCACCGCCTTCCTGATCGAGAAGGACATGCCCGGCTTCTCGATCGGCCAGAAGATCGACAAGATGGGCATGCGGGGCAGCCCGACTGCCGAGCTGGTGTTCAACGATTGCTTCGTGCCGGAAGAAAATGTGATGGGTCCGCTCAATGGCGGCGTCGGCGTGCTGATGTCCGGCCTCGATTATGAGCGCGCGGTGCTGGCCGGTATCCAGGTCGGCATCATGCAGGCCTGTCTCGACACGGTCATCCCCTATGTCCGCGAACGCAAGCAATTCGGGCAGCCGATCGGCACGTTCCAGCTGATGCAGGCCAAGGTTGCGGACATGTATGTCGCGCTGCAATCGGCGCGCGCCTATGTCTATGCGGTGGCGAAGGCGTGCGACGCCGGCAAGACCACGCGCTTCGACGCCGCCGGCGCGATCCTCTACGCTTCCGAAAATGCGGTGCGCGTGTCGCTGGAAGCGATCCAGGCGCTGGGCGGCGCCGGTTACACCAAGGACTGGCCGGTCGAACGCTATGCCCGCGACGCCAAGCTGCTCGACATTGGTGCCGGCACCAACGAAGTCCGCCGCATGCTGATCGGCCGCGAGCTGATCGGGGGTGGAAATTGAAAATCCTCCCCGGCACGGGGAGGGGGACCATGCGTAGCATGGTGGAGGGGGCCCATTGCCTCATCCGGTCTCGGGGCCCCCTCCACCACGCCGCTTCGCGTCGCGGTCCCCCTCCCCGTGCTGGGGAGGATTTGCAGTGACCGCCCCCATTCTCTCCACCGCGATCCAGCCGGATTCCGACCAATTCCGCGCCCGCGCCGCGCATAACCGGGCGCTCGCTGACGATCTCCGCGCTCGCGTTGCCACCTCCGCGCTCGGCGGCAGCGAGAAAGCGCGCGCCCGGCACACGGAGCGCGGCAAATTGCTCCCGCGCGACCGGGTCGAACGTCTGCTTGATCCGGGCTCACCCTTTCTCGAGATCGGCCAGCTCGCCGCCTGCGACATGTACGAAGGCGAAGTGCCCGGCGCGGGCATGATCGCCGGCATCGGCCGCGTCTCCGGCCGCCAGGTCATGATCGTCTGCAACGACGCGACGGTGAAGGGCGGCACTTACTATCCGATGACGGTCAAGAAGCATCTCCGCGCGCAGGAGATCGCCGAAGCGAACCGTCTCCCCTGTGTCTATCTGGTCGATTCGGGCGGCGCCAACCTGCCGCATCAGGCGGAGGTCTTCCCGGACCGCGACCATTTCGGCCGCATCTTCTTCAACCAGGCGAACATGTCCGCCAAGGGCATCCCCCAGATCGCTTGCGTGATGGGATCGTGCACCGCCGGCGGCGCCTATGTGCCCGCAATGTCCGACGAGACAGTGATCGTGCGCAACCAGGGCACGATCTTCCTGGCCGGCCCGCCGCTGGTGAAGGCAGCGACTGGCGAGGTCATCTCGGCGGAAGACCTGGGCGGCGGCGATCTCCACGCCCGCAAATCCGGCGTCGTCGATCACTTGGCCGAGAATGACGAACATGCGCTGACGATCGTGCGGGACATCGTTTCGAATCTCGGAAACCCGCTCGTCCCGAGCGAAATCGAGGGGCGCGATCCGCGCCCTCCCAAATACGATCCGAGCGAGCTTTACGGCATCATTCCCGAAGATGTCCGTGCGCCTTATGACGTGCACGAAGTCATCGCCCGCATTGTCGATGCGTCCGAGTTTCACGAGTTCAAGGCGCTGTACGGCACCAGCCTGGCCTGCGGCTTCGCGCATATCTGGGGCATCCCCGTCGCGATCCTCGCCAACAACGGCATCCTGTTCAGCGAAAGCGCGCAGAAGGGCGCGCATTTCATCGAGCTCGCCTGCCAGCGCCGTATCCCCTTGCTGTTCCTGCAGAACATTTCCGGCTTCATGGTCGGCGGAAAATATGAGGCGGAAGGCATCGCCAAGCACGGCGCGAAGCTGGTGACGGCCGTCGCCACCGCGACCGTGCCCAAGATCACGGTGCTGATCGGCGGCAGCTTTGGCGCCGGCAATTACGGCATGTGCGGCAGGGCCTATTCGCCGCGGTTCCTCTTCACCTGGCCCAACAGCCGGATCAGCGTGATGGGCGGCGAGCAGGCGGCGTCCGTGCTTGCGACCGTCCACCGCGATGCGGACAGCTGGACGCCGGAGCAGGCCGAGGCTTTCAAAGCCCCGATCCGCCAGAAATATGAGGACGAAGGCAACCCCTACCACGCCACCGCCCGCCTGTGGGACGATGGCGTGATCGACCCGGCCCAGACGAGGGACGTACTGGGCCTCGCCTTCGCCGCCACGTTGAACGCCCCCATCCCCGAACGCCCGGCGTTCGGCGTGTTCCGGATGTGAGCTTGGCAATAGAGGAAATGAAGGTTTGCTACTTTTGAACCAGCGTCACGAAATTAGGCTAGATTGGCTCGTCTACGCGCTTCGATTGTATCGCGACCTTCTTGAAGAAAGCGGTAAAGATAGGAAGGCCGAAGAGATCGCCGCTGTGGCTGACGACCTGTCTTTCGGTGTCGGCATTCTCGCACAGAATATCCGCATTGAAAGCGGTCGCGCGGCCGAGATTGAGCGTGCTGCAATTACAGCTACCCACGCAGACTTGCTCGTGCCGCTTGGGTTGAGCGATCATAGTCGTGAGTGGAGCGGTACTCGTGAAGCTCTATTTTGGTTGGCCCAAAAGATGAGCAAATTGAAGTGACCCAATGCCACCGCATCGGCGATCGCCGCGAAATCGCATGCCGATCATTCCTCCCCCAGCTTGTCTGGGGGAGGGGGACCGCCGCGCAGCGGTGGTGGAGGGGCGGCGGGCGCAGCCCGCCGACTGCGTCGGCGGTCTCTCCGTCACGCCTTCGGCGCGGCACCTCCCCCACTGGGGGAGGATTTGATGCGGCGTTGCATTGTTTCGGTGATGAGCAGAAGGACGCCATCCAGATTGGAAAGAACCTCCGGCGCGGGGACTCGCAGCGTCTCGATCCCGTTGCTCTCCAGCCACGCATCGCGGCGCACATCCTTGGCTGGCCGGTCACCGCGATCATGCGCCTCGCCGTCGACCTCAACGCACAGCTTTGCGCGGTCGCAGTAGAAGTCGAGATCGTATGGGCCGGCCGGATGCTGCTTCCGCCAGTGAAAGCCGTCGCGCCTACCGCGAAGCTGCTGCCACAGCAAAACTTCAGGCAACGTCATTTCGCGCCGCAAAGTCTTGGCGCGGCGGTACGTTTTGCCAGTGCCCTTGATCATGTGACGCCCCCTGTTTCGCGCTTCGCGCGCCCCTCCACCATGCTTCGCATGGTCCCCCTCCCCCAGACAAGCTGGGGGAGGAATTAGGACGACGCCATGATCGAATCCCTCCTCATCGCCAATCGCGGCGAGATTGCGTGCCGGATCATCCGTACCGCGCAGCGGCTTGGTATCCGCACGGTCGCGGTCTATTCGGATGCGGACGCCAACGCGCTGCACGTGCGCCAGGCCGACGAGGCGGTGCATATCGGGCCGTCGCCGGCACGCGAATCCTATCTCCTTGGCGACAAGATCATTGCCGCCGCGAAGCAGACCGGCGCGGAGGCAATCCACCCCGGTTATGGCTTCCTTTCCGAGAATGCGGATTTCGCGCAGTCCGTGATCGACGCCGGCCTGATCTGGGTCGGGCCGAAGCCGGATTCGATCCGTGCTATGGGGCTGAAGGACGCCGCCAAGAAGCTGATGCAGGAAGCGGGCGTCCCGACCACGCCCGGCTATTTGGGCGAGGACCAGTCGCCCGACCGCCTGAAGGCCGAGGCCGACGCGATCGGCTATCCGGTGCTGATCAAGGCGGTCGCGGGCGGGGGCGGCAAGGGCATGCGCCGCGTCGATCGGCCCGAGGACTTCGCCGACGCGCTGCTCTCCTGCCAGCGTGAGGCGGCCTCGTCCTTCGGCGACGATCGCGTGCTAATCGAGAAATACATCCTCTCGCCGCGCCACATCGAAGTGCAGGTGTTCGGCGATTCCCACGGCAACATCGTCCACCTGTTCGAACGCGACTGCTCGCTCCAGCGCCGCCACCAGAAAGTGATCGAGGAAGCGCCGGCGCCTGGGTTCGACGGGGCTTTGCGTTCGGTGGTGTGCGGGGCAGCCGTTAAGGCCGCCAAAGCCGTCGACTATGTCGGCGCGGGCACGATCGAGTTCATCGCGGACGGATCGCAGGGACTACGCGGGGATCGCATCTGGTTCATGGAAATGAACACCCGGCTGCAGGTGGAACACCCGGTGACCGAAAAGATCACCGGGCAGGACTTGGTCGAATGGCAATTGCGCGTGGCATCCGGGGAGCCACTGCCGAAGCGGCAGGACGAGCTTGAGATCAACGGCTGGGCGATGGAAGCGCGGTTGTACGCTGAGGATCCGGCAAAAGGCTTTCTGCCGAGTATCGGCCGGCTTGAGGTTCTCGACCTTTATGGCGAGGTGCGGGTCGATACGGGCGTGATGCAGGGTTCGGAAGTGTCGCCTTTCTATGATCCGATGATCGCGAAGGTGATCGCGCACGGACAGGATCGCGATGATGCGCGATGGCGACTGCTGGATTCGCTGGAATCCGCGCGGATTTGGCCGGTCAAAAATAATGTGGGCTTTCTCATACGTGCCCTGCGGGACGAGGATTTCAGCGAAGCACGGCTGGATACGGGCCTGATCGCACGCAAAGGGGATGAACTCATCCCATCAAGCTTGCCGTCGGCGCGAAAGCTGGCCGATGCCGCGGAAGCGTTTGCTGCTCAGCCACTGGCCGGGTTCAGGCTGAATGCGCAGGCGCAAACCCGGGCCATCCTTTCGGTTGACGGGGCGCCGGTCGAAGCGTCGTTCGACGCGAAAGAGGCGGACCGCGGCAACTCACTGATCGAGGTCGCCTCTGACCTATCGCCGATGACCGCGAGCGAAGAAGGACAAACCTGGCTGATCGCGCCTTACCGCGCGACCGGATCAAGCGCAGGCACCGCCGGTGACGGCGCGATCGTGTCGCCGATGCCGGGGCGGGTGATCGCGGTTGAGGTCGCGGCGGGCGCAGCCGTGACCAAAGGCCAGAAGCTCGTCACGCTCGAGGCGATGAAGATGGAGCATACGCTGACCGCGCCGTTCGACGGCACGGTCGCCGAACTCAACGCTACGCCCGGGTCGCAGGTCAGTGAAGGCATGCTGCTGGTGCGGGTCGAGGCGACGGAGGAATAAATTCAACGTCACCCCGGACTTGATCCGGGGTCCAGCTACCTTTGTTTAGAAGAATAAGCGGGACCCCGGCTCAAGGCCGGGGTGACGTTTGCATATTGAGCCAGTCCGCGAATTTCCTGTCCTACATGGCGGTCGAGGTGCCATGTCGGCTCGATGTATCGCCAGTCCAGACCGCTTCCTAATCGGCCCTCTCGATCAATCGCCGCCCAGCCTGCCGCCATGCGCACATGTCAGTGCGAACATTCGTGAACATTCGAACCTCAGCCCCCAATCTGATCGGCCAGGTCGATCAATCGCTGCGCCTCATCGACATGCAGCTGCTCGACCATCGCGCCCTCGATCCGCGCCACGCCCTTGCCTTCGGCGCGGGCCTGGGCCCAGGCCGCGACGATCGCGCGGGCTTTCCCCACCTCCTCCGCGCTCGGCCCGAAGATGCGGTTGGCGGGTTCGATCGTGCTTGGATGCACCACCGTCTTGCCGTCGAAACCCAGTTCGACGCCTTGCCGGCACGACGCCTCGAAGCCTTCCGGATCATCCAGCCCCAGATGCACGCCGTCGATCGCCGCCAGCCCATGCGCGCGGGCGGCGAGCAGGATCAGCGACAGGCTGGTGAGCAACGGTGCGCGATCGGGCGTGTGGCGCGCGCGCAGCTCCTTCGCCAGATCATTGGTGCCGGCGACGAAGCCCGCGAGCCGGTCGCTCGCCCCGCCGATCTGGCCCGCGCGGAGCACGCCCAGCGGCGTTTCGATCATGCACCAGATCGCCTTGTCCGGAACCAGCGCCTCGATGTGGCGCACAGCCCCTTCATCCTCCACCTTGGGGATCAACACCCCGTCCACCGCCAGCGCTGCCGCCAGCGCGCAATCGTCCGCCAGCCAGTCGGACGCGACGCCGTTCACGCGCAGGATCAGCTCGCGCCGGCCATAGCCGCCAGCGCGCACCGCCTCCGTGATCGTCTGCCGCGCGATCTCCTTGGCTTCCGGAGCGACAGCGTCCTCCAAATCGAAAATGATGCCGTCGCAGGGCAGGGTGCGCGCCTTCTCGATCGCGCGGGGCTTGTCGCCCGGAACATAGAGGATCGACCGGCGCGGGCGGATATGCTTTGGCATGGTCCGGCCTTTAGCGGGGAGTCCTGATGCCTGAAAAGCTGTCCATTGTCGGAATCGGCGGCACGACCTCGCCGGGCTCCTCGACCGAGCAGGCCTTGCGGATCGCCTTGCGCGCGGCGGAAGCGGCGGGCGCCGAAGTCGTCTTGTTCGACGGGCCGACTCTCGCGGCACTGCCGCACTACGCGTTCGGCGCGGTCGATCAGTCGCCGGAGGGGAAGCGGCTGGTCGAGGCGGTGCGCGGCGCACACGGGCTGATCATGGCGAGCCCCGGCTATCACGGCTCGATCTCCGGCCTGGTCAAGAATGCGATCGACTATGTCGAGGAAACCGCGAAGGATTCGCGCGTCTATCTGGACGGGTTGCCGGTGGGGCTGATCGTCACCGCCTATGGCTGGCAGGCGACGGGATCGACGCTGGCGACGATGCGCTCGATCGTCCACGCGCTGCGCGGCTGGCCGACGCCGTTGGGGGCCGCGATCCGTAGCGTGTCCGGCATGTTCAAGGACGGCCATTGCTCCGACGACGCCTCGCGCGGGCAGCTGGAGCTGGTCGGCAAGCAGGTCGTCGAGTTCGCGCGCCTGCGCAAGGCCGCGCCGGCGATCCTGACCACCGGGCCGGTCGAGGAATAGGCGTCAGCGCACGGGCACGATCGCGGGCCCGTGCCTCTCGAAAGCGATGCCATAGGCTTCGCTCAGCAGCTCCGGGCGCAGCACCTCCGCGGCAAGGCCGTGCGCGAGCAGGCGGCCTTGCTTCAGCAGCATGACATGGTCGGCGATGCGAGCGGCGTGGCTCAGTTCGTGGAGCACGACGATCACGCCGCGCCCGCCATCGGCGAACTTGCGCAGCCGGTCGAGCATATCGACCTGATGCGCGGGGTCGAGGCTGGCGAGCGGCTCATCGGCCAGCAGCCAGTCCGGTTCGCCGGCCAGCACACGGGCGAGGAGCACACGCGCGCGCTCGCCGCCGGACAGCTCCCCGGTCAGGCGATCGGCGAATTGGACGGTGTCGGTCAGCGCCATCGCCCGCTCGATCGCTGCCTCGTCGTTCGGGCTCAACGCGGCGATGGGCGAACGGTACGGCGCGCGGCCCAGCTCCACCACCGACCGGGCCGGAATGTTCCACGCCAGCTCGCCGGTTTGCGGCAGGTAGCCGAGGCGTCGCGCGCGGACTCGCGGCGGAAGGGCTGAGACCGGCTCGCCATCGAGTTCGACAGTTCCTTCGGCAGGGATGAGCGACAGGAGCGCGCGCAGCAGCGTCGATTTGCCCGCGCCGTTGGGGCCGAGCAGGGCCGTCACCCGGCCAGCGTCCAGCGCGGCGGAGATATCGTCCAGCACAATGCGTTTGCCCAGGCGCACGGTCAGGGCGTCGATCGTCAGGCCCATGCATGGTCCTTCCGGAACCGCATCAGCAGCGCGAAGAAGAAGGGCGTGCCGAGCACTGACATGGCGATGCCGAGCCGCACTTCCTCGGCGCCCGGCGCGATGCGGACAAGGCTGTCCGCGAACAGCACCAAAGCCGCGCCGCCAAGGGCCGAAGGAAGCAGAATGTCGGACGGCCGTTGCCCGACCAGCGGCCGGACCAAATGGGGCACGATCAGCCCGACAAAGCCGACCACGCCCGAGGCGGCGACGGCGCTTCCCACGGCGAGCCCGGTGCCGAGCGCGATCAGTACCTGCAAGCGTCCCGGCCGGACGCCCAGGCTTCGCGCCGTCTCCTCGCCCAGGCTGAGCAGATCGAGCGATCGCGCGCTCAGTGCCAGCGCCGCGCATCCGGCGGCCATGAACGGAATGGCGCGCATCGCATCCTCCAGGCTGCGATCGGTGAGCGCGCCCATCATCCAGCCCATGATCTCCGCGAGCGCGAACGGATTGGGGGCGACGCTGATCAGGAAAGCGGTCAGCGATCCGGCCAAGGTCTGCAGCACCGTGCCCGCCAGGATGAACGCGAGCGCGCTGCCCGAGCGGCCGACCAGCACGCCGAGCAGGATCACCGCCGCCGCAGCGCCAGCCATGGCACTGCCGAAAAGGATGAGCGGCGCAGCGCCGAAGCCCAGGATGATTGCGATCACTGCCCCAAGGCCGGCGCTCGAGGAAACGCCGATCAGCGCCGGGTCGGCCAGCGGATTGCGCAGATAGCCCTGCAGCACCGCGCCCGACAGGCCGAGCGTCGCCCCAATCGCGAGGCCCAGCAGCGCGCGTGGCAGGCGCAGTTCGACGATGATCCACCAGCGTGGATCGGCACTGCCCCAGGCGCTGAACGGCACCCAGACCTTGCCGGCGATCAGCGACAACAGAAAGCCCGCGACAACCAAGGCCGCGAGCGCGGCAAGAGCGGCGCGTCGCTTCACGACAGACCTCGGCGGATCGCCGCGAGCCGCTGCATGGCCGGGACAATCGTCGGCCCGCCGCAATAGAAGAGCTCGGGCGGGAAGGAGGCAATGCGAGTCGAGGCGCGCAGCGCCCGCAGGCGGAGGCTGATCCGGCGCGCTTCCTCATTGGCCCTGTCGGCGCGTTCCGGCGTCATGACGACGTCCGGCGGGCGGGCGACGACGAACTCCAGCGGCAGCGTGCCGGTGAAGCGCACGCCATAGTCGGCGCTGGCGTTACGGAATCCGGCGCGCTCGGTCATTTCGCCGATCAGCGTGCCCTGGCCGTTGACCAGATTGCTGCCGCCGAGCCAGAGCAGCGCGGATGGCCTGCGCGCGTCGGGCGGTGCCGCCTCCACCACTGCGCGGTCGATCCGGGCGACGAGGGCTTCGCCCTGTTCCTCGGCGCCAATTTCCTTCGCGATCTCCCGGATCTGGGCGCGGTTATCCGCGATCGTCGCCGCCGTGCCGTAGGTCGCGACCTTGAGGCCGAGCCGGCGATAGGCGCTCAGCGTCGCCGCCGGCGTGAAGCTGCTGGCGAGGACCAGGCCGGGCTTGCGTGCGATCACTTCATCCGCCGTGCCGCTCGTCGCGCGGAAGCGGCGAGCGCGGGCGACCGGCATTGAGCTGGAGCGCGGGTCTTGCGAATAATGGCTGATCGCCGCGATCCGGGCGGGCGGTACGAGTTCGACTAGGATCGCGTCGAGGCAGGGGTTGGTCGAGACGATGCGGTTGTTGGGAGGAGGGGACGAAGCGGCTGAGCATCCTGCCAGGAGCAACAATGCAAGCCCCAAACTCCGTTCGGGCTGAGCCTGTCGAAGCCCTTCCTGTCCCTTTGGAAATAGCGGAAAAGAAGGGAGGCCTTCGACAGGCTCAGGCCGAACGGAGTTCATTTAAAACCGCGCCCGCACGCCGCCATAGGCGGCGCGGCCCGGCGTACCGTAGCCGATCACGGTCCGATATTGTTCGTCGAACAGATTCTCGACGCGGCCATAGAGCTCGATCGCCGCCGTGACCGGGAAAGACGCGCGCAGATCGGCGAGCACATAGCCGTCGAGGCGGACGCGCTGGCCGAAATCGTTGCGGTCGATGCTGTCGCCCACCTGCCGCAGCGTGCCGCCGACCGCCAGTCTAAACGGCGTTTTGTAATCGACGTTCAGCGTCAGGTTGCTCTTGGGGCGGCGCAGCAGCGTCTTGCCGAAATCGGGATTGCCGGGCGTCCGGTTCTCGGCATCGACATAGGTGTAGGCGGCGGCGATCGTCAGCCGGTCGGTCGGGCGGATATCCAGCGTCGCCTCGACGCCGCTCGCATGGGCGCGGGCGATATTGTCGTAAGTGCCGAAGGGGCGCGCGCCACCGGCGCAGATCGCGATGTCCGGGCGGCAGGGCGTGAAGTCGATCTGGTTGCGCGTCTTCCGGCGGAACCAGGTGATGCCCGCCGTCACGGCATTGCCGATGAGCCTTTGCTCCACGCCCAGATCATAGCTGCGCGCCGTCTCCGGCCGCAGTGCCGGATTGCCGAAGTCGGAGCGCAGCTGGAACAGGGTCGGCGCCTTGAAGCCCTCGGCATAGCTCGCGCGGATGATGGTGCTGCCCAGATCCAGCGCGGCATTGCCGCCAAGGCTGGTGTGGCCGCCGAAATCGTCATGATCGTCGTAGCGGACGCCGCCGGTCAGCGTCAGTTTCTCGAAGAGCTTAACGATCGCCTGACCATAAAGACTGTCGATCCCGGTGCGGAATGTCGTGAAGCCGTCATTGTATCGCGACTTTTCGGTTTCCGCACCGAACACGAAGCGGGCCCAGTCGGTCGCCTTGAAATCGCCCTGCGCCTCGCCGCGCTCGATCCGGCCGCGTGACGTGAAGCTCGGCGCGGTGCCGAATGCCGGATTGAAATTATCCCTGTCCACATTGGTGATCGTATAGGCAATCCGGGTCAGCAGGCGATCGGCGAAGAAGCTACCGCGCAGGCCGGCATAGCCGATTAGCTCGCGCGTCTTCTGATATTCCTGCGTGTCGCCGAAGCTGAAGTCCGGCAGGAATCCGTCAAGGTCCGTGCGGCCGTGGCTGTAATAGCCGCGCAGATCGAGAACGAGGTTGGCGGGCAGCGTGACTTCGACCCGGCCATTGGCGGCGTACCGCTCATAGCCGTCTTTCTCAGTGCCGATGGCGGCTGACGAAATCCCGTTGGATGTGAAATAGCCGGCGCCGAACGATCCGGCGACGCGGCCGACCGTGCCGCTGACATTGCCGATGATCTGGCCGGTGCCGAACGAACCGCCTTCCGCGCGCGCGCTGAAGCTGGGGACCAGCGTCGGCTGGGCGCTGATGATGTTGACCACGCCGCCGATCGCCTGGCTACCCCAGGCGACCGAGTTCGGTCCGCGCAGCACTTCGATGCGCTGGACATTGTCGGCGAGCAGGTTGCCGAAATCGAAGCCGCCGCCCGGCGAACCCGGATCGTTGATGCGCACGCCGTCGATCAGCACCAGCGTCTGCTCGGCCTCGGCGCCGCGAATGCGGACGCCGGTGAAGGTGCCGATCCCGCCATTGCGGGTGACCGCCACGCCCGGCGTCTGCGCCAGCAGATCGGCGACGCTGACGGATTGGCGTTCAAGGATCAGGTCGCGGTCCAATACGGTCACGGCCTGGCCGACTTCATCGGAAAACTGGGCGGCGCGGGCCGCGGACACGATGATTTCGTCCGGCGCCGCGGCCTGAGCGAGGATCGGAAGAAGAGAGATCAGCACGGTTCATTTCCTTTCGCACAAACGGTTGTTGCCGTTCTTGCGAAGGAAGCCCCTCGTCCGCCCGGTGCACCCCGCCCGGCCAGATGAACAGCGGCGACAGGCAGGTCTCCTGGCTCCCGGGTCAGGGCCGGTCGCGCTGCCTTCCCAGGATTTCGTCCCAGTGGCTTTGATCGCGCGCCGGCTCGCCGGTTACAGTTGCGGGGGCAGCCGCGGTGTTCCACCGCGTTCCCATTTGATCCCCTTTTGGGGAACCCGTCACGGCGGCGTCATTAGGCCGTACCGCGCATGCGCGCAATATACACCGTTGTTCCTGAAATGTTCTCACTGTAGGATGACGCCATGGACCCGAGTCTTCGTCCTGCGCGCGGTGCGACGCTCAACAAGGAGAGCGCGCGCTTCAACCTGCCCGAGCGGGTCGCGGACGGCGATTGGCTGGACGAGCGCGAGGCGCTGGACGATGGTCCGCCGCCGCTGCGCACGACCGTGACGGTCGAAAAGCCCCGCACGATCATCACGAAGAACGCCTCGCCTGATGTGCCGTTCGACCGCTCGATCAACGCCTATCGCGGCTGCGAACATGGCTGCATTTATTGCTTCGCGCGGCCGACCCATGCCTTTCACGACCTGTCGCCGGGCCTGGATTTCGAGACGCGGCTGTTCGCCAAGCCCGATGCGCCAAACCTGCTGCGCGCGGAGCTGATGAAGCCCGGCTATTCGCCGCGCCCGATCGCGATGGGGACGAACACCGATCCCTATCAGCCGATCGAGGCCAAGTGGCGGATCACGCGGAGCATCCTCGAAATCCTGGCCGAGTGCGATCATCCGGCGTCGATCACCACCAAGTCCGATCGGGTGGTGCGCGATATCGACCTGTTGGCGCCCATGGCGGCGAAGGGGCTGACGGCGGTCGCGCTTTCTGTCACGTCGCTTGACCCGAAAGTCGCGCGCACCGTGGAGCCGCGTGCGCCGCACCCGGAGAAAAGGCTGGCGGCGGTGAAGAAGCTGGCGGAGGCCGGGGTGCCGGTGTTCGTCTCGATCGCGCCGGTGATCCCGGCCATCACCGACCATGAGCTTGAGCATTTGCTCGAGAGGGCGGCAGCGGCGGGCGCGAGGGGCGCGTCCTATATTCCGGTCCGGCTGCCTTACGAGGTCGCGCCGCTGTTCCGCGCCTGGCTGGACGAGCATTTCCCGGAAAGAGCCGGCAAGGTCATGTCGATCATCCAGCAATTGCGCGGGGGACGGGATAATGATCCTGATTTCTATTCAAGGATGCGCGGGCAGGGCCCCTGGGCGGACCTGCTTCGCACGCGCTTTCACCGGATGTGCAATAGGCTGGGCCTGAACCGCGAGCGGATGGAACTGCGCACCGATTTGTTCAGGCCGCCGGAAGGCGCGCAGATGCGGCTCCTGTAATCGTCACCTCTTCCAATCGTCTCCCCGAAAGCCGGGCCCAGTCTTGCGAAAACAAGCGCGGCAGCGCTTCGCGCTGCCAAGACCCTCGGTTGGGCTGGATCCCGGCCTTCGCCGGGATGACGAAGAAGAGGGGGATGACGAAGAAGAGGCGGGATGACGGAAAGGGGCGTCAGGCAGGACTCGACAGCTTCATCAGTACCAGCCCGCCGGCGATCATCAGCGCCGCGGCAATGCGGATCAGGCTCAGGCTTTCGCCCAGCACCGCCGCGCCGACCGCAAAGGCGCCGACCGCGCCGATGCCGGTCCACACCATATAGGCGGTGCCGAGCGGCAGGCTGCGCATCGACCAGGAAAGCAGGCCGAAACTCAGGATCATCGCGACGATAGTCACCACCGACGGCCAGAGCCGGGTGAAACCGACCGACTGCTTCATCGCGAACGCCCAGACGACTTCCAGCAACCCCGCGACGAACAGACTGAT
>JAFEEY010000057.1 GCA_018240865.1 Pseudomonadota bacterium
CGGCGCGGGCACCGTGCCGTTGATGCCGATCGCCCTCGACGGCCGCCCGTCGATCATCATGGTCTGCCGCGCGATCCTGAGCGTGATGTCTTCGCCCGAGACCGTCGGCAATGGCGTGGTCAGTCCCGGCGACGCCGACTGCGCCCAGGCGGGCATCCAGGCGGCCAGCGCGAGGCCGCCGGCTCCGAGCCCCGCACCTCGCAGAAGCGCGCGTCGGTCTATCGTGTTGTTCATTTCGGCCCTTGGCATGGAACGGCTTCCTTTCAATCCTCTACGCGGCGGTGCGGCCCACCCCTCAAGGAATCTGGCGACGGTTTCGCGGTCTGCCGTTTGACATCGTGTCAGGGTCAAGCGCGCGGCTTCGCCATGTGTGTGGGACAGAGGGCGCATGCGGGCGCACGCGGGCGATCAGGCCCGGCGCGGCCGACCTCTACCTGGGCAACGCGGTCAACCCTCGGTCATTCGCGGACAGTCGTGTCTTCGGGCCATTGCAGGTTGCGCGTCGCCATGATGCGCCCGCCGGTCCTGAACCTGTTCATCGTTGCGAGCAGCGGGCGTGCCAGCTTGCGGTTCTCGTCGCGGATGAGGCCGACCGGGCTCACATAGACGTCACTCCGGTGGATCATGAGGCTGCGCAGCGGGAGCCAACCCGCTTCGCCCAGGTTGCCGACGAGGCCGCGGCGCAGGGCGTTCGTCACGATGTCGACCAGTTCGAGGCCGGGTTCCGGATCGCACGAGAAGCGGAAGCTCTCGCCATACACCAGCTGGAGGTCGACGCCGGCGCCGTAGGTCCGGTCGCCCGGCGGGGCGACCTCGCGAAGATACGCCGGCAGTTCAGGCAGGATGAACCGCTGGAAATGCCGATAGTCCCCGCCGGGCAGCATCGCCCCGGGTCGCCTGAGCGACATCGCCTGCAGCCAGATGACGAGCGTCTTGGACCACCAATCCTCCCAGTCGGTGACGACGGCCGGGTCCTTGGCGTCGACCACCCAGTGGAATTCGGCGAGTTCCTTCGGGAATCGCTGGCAGTGATAGACGATCATGTCCTGCATGACCCGGTAGAGCAGGTCGATCATGACCGCGCCCTGCACATAGAGCTGGTCCGAGAACCCGGTCATTCGCTCCTGAAGGGTGGCCACGCCGGCGCGCAGTTCCGGGGTATGTCCGTCGGTGAGGTTGGCGGTCAGGCTTTCGCGGCGGCGATCCCGGTGTCCTGCGATGTCGTCGGCGGTATGCGCGGCCAGGTCGATCATCGAGGCGCAGAAGATCGCGCCGTTCCTGCGCAGCAGCTCGACGACCGCCGCGACCTGTGCTTCGTTGAGCAGGCTGCCCTTCACCTCGCCCTTGCGCTTCGGCAGGTTGGCGCGCAGCCGACCGTATCGGCGGAATAGCTTCGGCAGGCTGTGCGAGGTGAGGATAAGCGCGCCGATGGCCGAGACGGCGGGCGTCTCCCCGCCGACCCCGGTGAACGTACCCGATTCGTCGATGAAGATGTGCAAAGGCAGGTCCCGCAGAGGCGTCCATCGGTATCGCGTCCGGCTTTACGGCATCGGAACGCGGCCTGTCGCCATCGGATAGGCAGCGATGCCCGTCGGCCGTCTGCGCGTTCGCGTCAGCGGCCGAGCCGCTCGGCGAGCTTGATGCGGGCGCGACGCAGGCGCGTCTCGACCGCCTTCTCGGTGATCGACAGCACGGTCGCCGTCTCGGCTTGGCTCATTCCCTCGATGGTGTGCAGCACCAGCGGTTCGCGCAGCGATGCCGGAAGCTCGGCGATCTCGCGCCGCAGGCGTGCCAGTTCCTGCCGGTCGGCGGCGGCGACGTCGTGGCCGGGGCCGTCCGCGGGCACCGCCTCGGCGGCCTCGTCGATCGGCCGCGCGAAGGTCAGGAAGCGCCTGACCGCGCGCCGCCGGCCCCAGTCGCGGCACTTGTTGATCGCGATCGCCGCCAGCCATGCGCGCATCGGCCGCCCGGGGTCGTAGCGCCGCAGCGCGCCGTGCGCGGACACGAACGTCTCCTGCGTCAGGTCGAGCGCCTCGTCGGCGTCGGCGACGTTGCCCGCGATCAGCCGGTAGACGTGGCCGCGGTGGCGCCGCAGGATTTCCGAGAACGCGGCGTCGCCGCCCGCCACCGCGAGCGTGGCGAGCTCCCCGTCGGGAAGCGACCCGTAGTCGGGCCTCACTGCGCGTCGGCGGTCAGCGACTTGACCACGGCCCTGTCGAACGCGGCCGCCTGGTCCGGGCGCAACATGGCGCGCATGGCGAAGATGTGGGCCAGCGTCTCCTTCTGCAGCTCGCCCATCGCGGCGTGCGACGCGTCAACGGCCGCCGTCACGCGCGGTCCTATGCCGTGCTCGGTCTCGATCGCCTCGGCCAGTCGGGCATTGTCCGACCTGAGCTCGAGCTCCAGCGCGCGGCGCCGCACGGCGAAGCGCTGCTCGATGGCGTCCAGCTGGGCCTTCTGCCGGTCGTCGAGGTCGAGCTGGTGGTGAAGCACGTCGTGCAGCTCGGATCCCTGCCTCTGGTGGCTCGGGATGAAGGTGCGTCCGACCCAGACGCCTGCGATCGCCGCGAGGAACGCGATCACCGCGACGACGGCGCCGAGCCTGACGGTCCTCATCGGTCGGCCGCCAGCAGGGTGGACGGCGCGAGCGGGGCGGCCATGCCGAACGGTTCGAGCGGCGCCGCTGACGCCGGTTGCGCGCCGGGGCCCGCGGCCGCCGTCCCCAGCGCGATGGCGCCGATCCCGGCGAGGCCCGCCATCCTGACGCCCGTCCGCGTCTGCCGCCTGGCGCGCACGCCCGCCATCACGGCGTCCTCGATCCCTTCGAGGCCTGGGTGGTCGATCGCCGACAGGCGGCGCAGCGCGGTGTCGATGTCGGTCTGCATGTTCTCGCTCCAGTTCCTTCGATGACGATACGCACGCGGCGGCGGCCGCCCTCGCATCGTCCGGTGTCGTCGTTCGGACCCATTCCGTGGTGCGGCCGCCCCCGCCGCCGTCCAGGTCCGCATAACATGTTTGAGGGCCGCTGCCCCTCGCCGCGTATCCAGGGTGCCGGCGACGGGCCGGCTCATGGAGTTCGACGAATGCGATTCGGCCTTATCGCGGCGGCAGCCGCACTTCTCGCGGCGGCGCCCGCCCTTGCCCATCCGAAGCTGGTTTCGGCCACACCGGCGCCCAATTCGGTCGTCGCCGCGCCGGCCAAGCTGCAGCTCACCTTCTCCGAGACGCTGGTCGCGAACTTCTCGGGGGCCGACCTGGTGATGACGGACATGCCTGGCATGAAGATGTCGTCGCCGCACAAGATGGCGGTGACGACCGCGCTCGCGCCCGACGGCAAGACCGTCGTCGTGACGTTGGCCAAGCCGTTGCCGCGCGGCGGCTACAGGCTCGACTGGCACGTCGTCTCGACCGACACGCACCGCGTCCAGGGAAGCTACGCCTTCAAGGTGAAGTGACCGTGGCCATGCTCGACGTCATCGTTCGGTTCGCGCTGTATCTGGACCTGGCGCTGGCGTTCGGGGTGGCCTTCTTCGCGCTCTTCGCGCCGCGGGTCCGCGACTCGCTTCCGCTGCCGCGCCTGCTCGCATCCGTTGGACTGACCGGGATGTTGCTCTCGGTCGCCGGTCTGGCGGTCCTCTCCGCATCGATGGCGGGCGTCCCCCTCGCCCAAGTCGATGCGGAGAGCGTAGCCATGGTCCTGACCGGCATGTCGCTCGGCAAGGCCTGGATGGTCCGGATCGGCGGCCTCGCGCTGGTCGCGGCCGCAGCCGCGTTCGTCCGGCGGCGACCGGCGGCCGCGCTATCGGTCGCCTCGTTCGGCGGCGCGCTCGCTGTGGGCGGCCTCGCCTGGGCCGGCCACGGCGCGATGGACGACGGCGCTGTCGGCTGGCTGCACCTCGCGGCCGACGTCGCGCATCTACTGGCCGCGGGCGTCTGGGTCGGTGCGCTTGCATGTCTCCTACTGCTCGTCGCTCGGCCCGCGCCCCGCGCCGACGCGGCGCATCTGTGGGCGACGCACCGCGCGCTCGACGGCTTCGCGCTCGTCGGGACGGCGGTCGTGGCCGTCATCGTGGTCACCGGGCTGGTGAACGCGTGGCTGCTGGTGGGCGCAGCGAACGTCCCCTCGCTGCCCGGCACGCTCTACGGTCGGCTCCTGATCGCCAAGCTGGTGCTATTCGGGGCGATGCTGGGTTTCGCGGGCATCAACCGCTACCGCCTGACGCCCGCGCTCGCCGCGCGCATCGACGCCGGGGATCATGGCGGCGCCGTCGTGGCGCTGCGGGTCAGTGTCGCGCTGGAGACGGCCTGCGCCGTGATGGTGCTCGCGCTGGTCGCGTGGCTGGGGACGCTGCAGCCGCCGATGTCGGCGATGTGATGCGCGCGCGGCGAGCGAACCCGTCCGCCGTCTCTCGCCGCGCGGCACCGTGATGGACGGGTCGCTGCTGCTCGACGAGACCGGCAGGATGCTCGTGGTCGCCGGGCTGATCGGGGTGGTGCTGCTCGTCCCGATGATGATCGTGGGCCTGATCGTCGGCATCGTCCAGGCGGCGACGTCGATCAGCGAGCAGTCGCTGAGCTTCGTGCCCAAGCTGATCGCCCTGATGCTCTGCATCGTCGTGTTCGGGGCGGCGGTCGTCGAGCTGCTCACCTCGTTCACCGCCGAGCTGTTCGATGCGATCGGCCACCTCGGACGGTAGCGGCCGTGCCGGCTGCGGGCCTCGCCAGCCGTGGCCCGGCGTCACGTCATTCGAGCGGGATCGTGAAGGACGGCGCGTCATACAGCGTCGATCGCGCCGCCGGCACGGTCAGGCCCTCCAGCCGCAACTGGCTTATCACGGCGTCGGCATCCCGTTGCGGCATCCGTGGATCGATCTCGACGGAAGAGAGCACCGTGTTCGGGTCGAAACCGTAGCGGTAGACGGTCCCGTCGCCCCGCTTCGGCTCGACGTCGCAGTAGAGCAGCCGGATCTCGTCCTCGTGCGCGAACGCCTCGCGCTTCACGCAGAGCAGTTCGGCGAAGCGGTCGTTGGTGCCGCCGAGGGCGAGATCGGTGAACGTCAGCGTCGACATGTGGGCGGCGATCGCCCGCTGGTCGCGGTATTTCACCCTGCCGGCGAAGGCCTGCAGCCTCGGGGCCAGATGGACCGAGGCTGCCAGCCCGTCGACGAGGTCGCCGAGCCGAGCCGCGCGGTCGCCTTGATGCCGGTGTGCGTGGCGCTGTAGATGCGCCACATCGCGTCGCTGTCGGCGGTCGCGGTCCAGCATTGTCCATACCAATCTGCGGCGAGCGGCTCGAGCGTGCCGAGTTCGCCGTCCGGCGTGCGGACGAGCGTGTGGGCGAGCAGGAAGTTCTCGAACGGATCGTCCCACACGCGCGGGCTGACCAGCCCGTTCTCGCGGCTGCGGACCAGATCGACGAAGCGGTCGAACGAGAAGGTGCGGTGGACCAGGATGTCCAGGTCGCCGGCCTCGAGGTTGACCAGGGTCGCGCCGCTCGGCGCGGTGATCGCCCCCGACGTCATGCGAGGCTGCTCGATATGGCCTTGATGGCCTTGAGACCGCTGCCGAACCGCGCGATCGCCTCGCGGTGCCGCTCGAGCTCGCCGTAGGGCAGGTAGGAGAAGTCGAGGTCGGCGATCCGGCTGAACGCCGGACGGCGCAGCTGCGCGCGCACGTCGGCCTCGCGCGCGTCCGGCGCGACGAGGAACAGGCCTGCCGCCTTGTGGAGGTCGCCGCCCGACAGCGCCAGGTCGAGCATGCGCACGATGCCCGAGTATATCGAGGTCGAGTGCTCGACCTCGAACGCGGCCGTGACGCGGCCGGCGCCCTTCTCTAGCCACAACACGTCGATCAGGCGTATCGAGTCCGCGCCGCTCGAGGTCGCGATCGCGTCGGGCAGCCGTTCGAGGCACCCTTCGCCCAGCGGCGCGCCCGCGTGGAGCCGGCCCCGGTCGTTCGCCGCGATCCACACGTCGTGGCCGAGCGCGATTCCCAGGTCGCGCAGCCAGGACTGGATCTCGGCATGGGTGCGGTCCCCCTCCGCCTGCGCGGCTGCGGCCTTGCCCAGGGTCTGCGCTTCCGCCCGGGCGCGCTCGAGCCGCGACGTCCAGTCGGCCGCCGACCCGCCGTCATCGTCCAGCGGCGGTGCGGGATAGCGACCGGAGCCGATGTCGAACAGCAGGCCGCCGATCGCGCCGAGGTCGTTGGACAGCAGGTCGCGATGCTGGTCGTTGAGGTCGAGGACGCCGGTGCGCATCGCCAGGAACTGGTCCCAGCTGCCCAGCTTCACCTTCGCGCCGGTCAGCGCGTTGTAGCCGTTGACGATGGCGGTGTTGAACGGCGGCACGAGCGTGGGATGCAGGAAGTAGAGCAGGTTGGCGACGGCCGGGCCGAGGCCCTTTATCCTCAACCGGTCGATCGCGTGGATGTGGTCGATGATCTCCTCGGCGGTGTCGCAGCAGGAGCAGTTGTCGAGCAGCCGGCCGAACGCGCGCTGGTTCTCGGGACTCTCGTAGATGTCGGGGATGCGCAGCTTCGGCTTCCACAGGAAGGCGTGGTCCGCGCCCTTGAAGATCTGGCGCTGCTCGGCGACCGAGTGGACCACGGTCTCGAGAGACGATCCGCGATACGCCACGCCGAAGCTGCCGGCGGCGATCTCGGCCACCACCTGCTGCAGCCCGCGCCGGATCGACCGGAAGTTCTTCAGCCGCTCGTCCCATAGGAACCAGGAGCGGTAGGTCGCGCCGGGATCGTCGCGCCAACGCATGATGAGTTCGCGGACGAGTTGTGACCGGTCGCGTGCTTCCGTCGATTGTGCCGTCGTCGCCATTCCGTTCCCCTGTTTGGATCCGACTAGCGCGTTCGGCGCGGTCGTTCGAGCCCGATTGCGGCCGCGATGGATGTGGTCAGGCGATCCGGTTGGCGGTGAACACGCTGATCGAACCCGAGGGCGTCGGGATGACCTGGGTCTCGGTCACGCCCGCGAATCCCGCCTCGGCGATGAGCCGGGGGAGCACGCCGTCGGCATTCGGCTGCGTGTCGGTCTCCCCGTCTATCCTCTGCACGGTCAGCCGGAAGAGGGTCCGCATCAGCTTCGTGCGCTGTTCGGAATAGTCGGCGATGACGAGCCGGCCGCCTATCCTGAGCGCGGACAGCATCGCCTTCAGGCCGGCCGCCTTGTCGGCGAGCGGAACCTGATGGAGCACGAGCGTGCAGGTCACGACGTCGAACGTCCCGGCCCTTCCGTCCGAGGCGGCATCACCGGCGAATCCGGATCGCCATGCGACACCCGGCCGGAGCCTGTCGCCCTTCCGCCGCGCGATCGCGAGCGCCTCCCCGTCCGGGTCGAGTCCGGTCACTAGCGCGCCTGGAAGCCGCTGTGCGATTGCGACGGCGAGCGTCCCGGTGCCGCACCCCACGTCGAGCACGGTGCTGGGGCACGTGGCCGCGACGCGATCGATGACTGCGTCGCGCCATAGCCGTTCGCGAGTGAACATCCGCAGGGCGGCGTCGTACAGCCTGGTCGGCCCCCTGCCCAGCGCCGGTGTGAAGCCGCGGTTCGTCAGATCGGTTTCGGCCAAGTCGAGCATCTCCCCTGTCGGGAGGGGATACGCGCCCCGCTGCGTAAACCCTCTGGGTGGATGCGAAGGCCCTTGACCCTGACACGATGTCAGATCCCACATGGGCTGTCGGAGGACCAACGATGCACGATCACGGACATGGAAACGACTCGGCTGCGCATGGATGCTGCGGCGGCCACGGCACGGCGCGGGATGCGGCGTCCGAGGTGAAGGATCCGGTCTGCGGCATGAGCGTCGACCCGTCGGTGACGGCGCACCATGCGCGTCATGACGGCGTGGACCACCATTTCTGCTCGGCGGGCTGCCGGGCGAAGTTCGTCGCCGACCCGGACCGCTATCTCGGCGGCGCCCCCCGTCCAGAGCCGCAGGCGGTGCCGGGCGCGGTCTGGACGTGTCCCATGCACCCCGAGATCCGCCGTGAAGGTCCGGGCACCTGCCCGATCTGCGGCATGGCGCTCGAGCCCGAGGAGCCGTCGCTCGACGACGCCCCCAATCCCGAACTGGTCGATTTCACCCGCCGCGTCTGGGTCGCCGGCGCGCTGACCATCCCCCTGCTCGCGGTCTCGATGGTCGCCGAGATGATCGGCGTCGCGCTGGTGCCGGCCGCCTGGAACCCGTGGGTCCAGCTGCTCCTCGCCGCGCCGGTCGTGCTGTGGGCGGGGCTGCCCTTCTTCCAACGGGGCTGGACGTCGATCGCCACCTGGCGCCTCAACATGTTCACGCTGGTCTCGATCGGGGTCGGCGCGGCGTTCGCCTACAGCGTCGTCGCCACGGTCGCGCCGGGGCTTTTCCCAGAAACATTCCGCATGCACGGCATGGTGCCCGTCTATTACGAGGCGGCGGCCGTGGTGGTGACGCTCGTCCTGCTCGGCCAGGTGCTCGAGCTGCGCGCGCGCGCCGCGACCGGGCGCGCCATACGGGCGCTGCTCGACCTGGCGCCGAAGACCGCGACCAGGATCGGCGCGGATGGCGCCGAGCTGGAGGTGCCGCTGGACGTGGTCGTCCAGGGCGACCGCTTGCGTGTCCGTCCGGGCGAGGCGGTGCCCGTGGACGGCGTGGTCGTCGACGGCCGCTCGGCTGTCGACGAGGCGATGCTGACCGGCGAGCCCGCGCCTGTCATGAAGCAGGCCGGCGCCGAGGTGACGGGCGGCACCGTCAACGGCACCGGCTCGCTCGTCATCGAGGCGAGGGCGGTCGGATCCGACACCGTCCTAGCGCGGATCGTCAAGATGGTCGCGCAGGCGCAGCGCAGCAGAGCGCCGATCCAGGCGGTCGCGGACCGCGTTTCAGGCTGGTTCGTGCCGCTCGTCGTGCTGGTGGCCATGGCCACGTTCGTCGTCTGGAATATCGTGGGACCCGAGCCGCGCTTCGGCCACGCCCTGCTGAACGCGATCGCCGTTCTGATCATCGCCTGCCCGTGCGCGCTCGGGCTGGCGACGCCCATGTCGATCATGGTCGGCACGGGCCGCGGTGCGCATGCGGGTGTGCTGGTAAAGGATGCCGAGGCGCTGCAGCTGCTCGAGCGCGTCGACACGCTGGTCATCGACAAGACCGGAACGCTCACCGAGGGCCGGCCGACGCTCGTCGACGTCGAGGTCGCCTCGGGGTTCTTCCGCGCCGACGTCCTCTCCGCCGCCGCCGCCGTCGAGGCCAGGTCCGAGCACCCACTCGCGCGCGCTGTCGTAGAGGCCGCGCGGATCGAGGGGATCGAGGTCGTCGAAGCCGAGGGGTTCGATTCCCAGACCGGCCTGGGGGTCAGCGGCGTGGTCGGCGGCCGGACGGTCGTCGTCGGCAATGCCGAGCAGATGGCCCGCATCGGCGTGGACGCGGCGTCGCTCCACTTCTCGGCCGAACGCCATCGCGGCACGGGCGCGGGCGCGATGTTCGTGGCGATCGACGGTCGCCTGGGAGCGTTGCTCGTCGTCGCCGACCCCGTGAAGGAATCCGCTGGCCCCGCGATAGCCGCCCTGCGCGGGGATGGTCTGCGGATCGTCATGCTCACCGGCGACGCCGAGGCGACCGCGAAGGCCGTGGCCGCCGCCATCGGCGGCATCGACGAGGTCCATGCGGGCCTGCGCCCCGAGGACAAGGCGCGCATCGTCACCGAGCTGCGCGCGAAGGGTGCCGTGGTCGCCATGGCGGGCGATGGCATCAATGACGCTCCCGCGCTGGCCGCCGCCGACGTCGGCGTCGCCATGGGAACGGGGACAGATGTCGCGATCGAGAGCGCTGGCGTGACGCTAACAAAGGGCGATCTCGCGGCGATGGTGCGGGCGCGCCGTCTGGCGAAGGCGACGATGCGCAACATACGCCAGAACCTGTTCTTCTCGTTCCTGTTCAACGGGATCGGCGTGCCGGTCGCCGCAGGCGTGCTGTATCCGGTCGCCGGCATCCTGCTGTCGCCGATGATCGCCGGCGCCGCGATGGCGTTGTCGAGCTTCACCGTGGTGACGAACGCGCTGCGGCTCAACGCGACGCGGTTCTGAACCAGCGCGCGCCGCCACCCTCCGTTCCGGTGCCGCCGTGCATCCGGTGCACTTCGTTGCGGTTCGACCGATCGAACCATCCTGGACCTGCCCCCTTGACTCATGGCTGTGATCGGCGACGATCCCACCATCGGGGGAATTTCATGCCTAAGGTCATATACCTGACCGGCGCACCTGCGTCGGGGAAGAGTTCGACGACGAGGATCCTGGCCGAGCGTGTGCCCGGGCTGCAGGTCTGGGAATATGGCTCGCGCCTGACCGAGCACGTCCGCACGCGCACCGAGGGGTTGGCCAGCCAGGACGAGTTGCGGACGCGCTCGGCCGGGATCGTCACGCCACAGGACGTGGACGAGGTCGACGACGCCCTCATCGCGTTCGTGGGCGAGCACCGCGGCCGCGACGACGTCCTGATCGACAGCCATCCGGTGACCAAGGAGGAATACGGATACCGCATCACGCCGTTCTCGCTCGCGCGCTTCGCCCAGCTGGCCCCGGACGAGATCTGGGTGTTCTACGCCGACCCCGAGGAGACTCGCCGGCGCATCGCGGCCGACCCGGGCGGGCGGCCCATGGTCACGGTAGAGGAGGCGAGGACGCACACCGCGCTCCAGTCCTCGGTGGCCGCGACCTACGGCATGTCGCTCGGACGGCCGGTCTATCTCTTCGACACCGCGGCGGAACGCGAGGTGCTGGTCGACCGCCTGGCGGCGAGGCTCGCATGACCGGTGTGCTGGGATGGATCGGCGGCATGGTCCGCGGCGGTGGTCAGCCGCCGGAACAGGTGGCGCCGCCTGCGCCGCAGGAGCGGCGGAGGGTAGATCTGCGCAAGGCCATCAACGCGGTGTCCGACGTCGTGCAGAACCGGCCGCGCCCGCTTCGTGTGTTCGACCAGATCCATATGAAGACCGGCGACATGGTGCTGCAGAGCGAGATGATCGCCGACTGGGCGGATGGCAAGCGGCTCGCCTTCATCGGCGACGGCGACGCGATCAGCGTGTGCGTCGCCTATCTGCGCGCCCGCGAAGTGCTGAACTTCGGCCCCTCGCACATAACGGTCTTCGACTTCGACGAGCGCACCGTCGAGGCGGTCATGAACTTCGCCGACCGCGAGCGCATCTCGAACCTGGACGCGCGGCTATACAACGTGCTCGACGCGATGGAGCCGGGCGAGCTGTTCGACTGCTTCTACACCAACCCACCCTGGGGCGCGTCGAACAACGGCGAGAGCGTTAACGTGTTCGTCGAGCGCGGGATGGAGGCGACCGGCCACGCCGGCGAGGGCGTGGTGGTCATCGCCGACGACGACGATCTCGACTGGCCCAAGCAGGTGCTCGCCAGCGTGCAGGGGTTCGCGGCGCGCCAAGGCTTCTACGTGTCGCGCATGCAGCGCAAGCTGCACGAATACCATCTCGACGACGCGCCCGAGCTGAAGTCGTGCAACCTCTACCTCGCCGCGCTGCCTGGCAACCTGCCGCGCGCTTCGAGCGTCGCGATCACCGACCCAGCCCGCCTGGAACACTTCTACGGTCTGTCGCAGGAGCCGCGGGTCCGCTACGTAAGGGCCCGCAAGCGGCTCGATTACGGTGTCGCGCACGAGGACGAATACGAATTGGAGTTGCTGGACAGTGGCCGTGAATGACATCGTTAAGCCCGGCGCAGGGCTGCTTTTCATGAAGATCGGGACGCATGCCCGCGAGGACCTGGCCGCGATCATCGCGCGAAAGACCGAGGAGATCCGGCAGACCGGGTTCGGGATGTGGGGCTATGGCGGCAACACCTGCCATCCGTCCTCGATGGTGCAGCCGTTCGCCAAGTCCTTCGCCTCGCGCGACCGCACCATCCACCTGTGCATGGAGCAGATGGAGTCGAACCATTTCGCCGAACCGCTGTGCGCCGCCGAGTATTCGCCCGACGGCGTGACGTGGAAGGAGATACCGGAAACGATCCAGGTCAGGGGGTCGCGCTACGCGCTGGTCATCGATCGGCTGCACGAGGAACGCTTCATGCTGCCGCTCGATCAGACGCGGGTGCCGGTCGGACCGAGCACCGGCCGGCTGGGCAGCCGCTACATCAAGGGCCGGGTCGACAAGGCCTGCCTCGAGGTGCTCGACGCTCCGGAGCTGACCAACGACGTCGATCCGCGCGAGATCGAGATCAACCTGGTCGCGACGCTACAGGCCCCATATGCGGTGTTTCTTCGGGGCCAGCGCTGACCGCCCGGATGGCCTCGCGGGCGTAGAGGCGATCGAACGAGGCCGAGCCTAGCCGGCTCGGCAACAGGGATCGGCGCCCGAGATGCGCGATTCCTGTATCGGCGGACATGGCACCGTTCCGAAGGAGCAGTAGACGCAGCAGTCGCCCGCGTTCGGGCGGAGCACCGCTGCGCAACCCTTGCAGTCGTAGAAGAACTGGCAGGCGTTGGTCGGCATCGTCTCGGTCTCGACATGTCCGCAATTCGGGCAGGTCAGGGTGGATTGGGGTATCATGGTTTGCCCTTCGTCGGCGGTCGGTCACCCATCGCACCGATGGGCCGCGCGGCACCGTGGTTCAGGTCAGAGGCTTCGCCGGGAATCCGACGTTGGTCGACGCTGCCGCGATAGTGGAAGGGTTAGCCCTGGTCGGATCGTAAGTGACCGTGGCTGTCTTCGCAGCGAAATCGACGGTGACCGTCTTGACGCCCGCGACGCGGCTCATCGCGGTCTTCACGGTGATCGGGCAGGTCGCGCAGGTCATATTGCCCACCGCGAACGTCCGGGTAACTTCCCGCGCGGGCGCGCTCGCGGTCGCTGGTGCGAGCGTGAGCGCGGCGACGCTGGCGGATGTCGCCAACAGGACGGCGAAGACGAGCGTGCAGTTCTTCATTTGCTGTTCCTAGTAGAAGAGGGGTGCCCACCACGACATCGTCATCGCGGCGAGGACGAGGGCGGTCGCCGTCCACAGCGCCGTCTTGGTGAACATCGCCGAGCTTGGCCGTGCGCATTGGCTTCCCGGCAGGCACGCGGGTCGGCGGCGTAGATACACGTGCCAGAAGCCGCCGGCGAGGCAGGCAAGCGTGATCGCGACGAAGAGGGGATTGTATGGTGCGAGCGCCGATAGGTTGCCGATCCAGGCGCCCGACACCCCGAGCGTGACGAGGACGAGCGGCACGATGCAGCACGACGAGGCCAGCAGCGCTCCGACGATCCCGCCGGCCGCTAGCCACCACCCGCCGTCGGCGGGCGTCTTCCTGGTCGATGCCGCGTCCATCAGTTCCATACTCGCTTAGCCTCCGACGATGATATAGTTCCTGTAGCTGCTACAGGTTCAAGAGGTTTTTTCATGGGTTTCGTCGCCACCGACCAGGCACTCAAGCGGGGCGCACTCGCGAAACTCTTCTCGTGTAACATCGAGACGATCCGCTACTACGAGACGATCGGCCTTCTCTCGGCACCCGACCGGACCCGGGGCGGCCACCGCGTCTATGCGCCGCAGGATCAGGCGCGGCTTGGGTTCATCCTGCGGGCGCGCAAACTCGGATTCTCCGTCGACGAATTGCGCAGCCTGCTCGGGCTTTCCGATTCGCACCGATACACCTGCGGGGAGGTGCTGGCCTTGACCGAGCGGCACTTGCAGGACGTGCGCACGCGCATCGCCGATCTGCGTCGACTTGAGCGCACGCTCGCCGATATGTCGTCGCGCTGTGCGGGTGGCGATGTCCCGGGCTGCCCGATCATGGATTCGTTGAACGCCGCGTAGCCGGAAGGAGCGGCGGCGATGTCCGCGGGCCGGCGGCCAGATCCCGCTATGCGCGGACGTTCCGCAGGTCAGTGCCTGGAAGCAGCACCCCCGGGGCCGTGCGATCGATGTGGGCCGCATAGCTGGCCAGACCCTCCAGCACGTCCTCGTCTCGCAGGGTAGCGGCCGTCGAGCATCCGAAGCACGCGGTGATCGCCCGATCCACCTGCGCCTCGGCACATACCCGGGATCGCGTCGCTGCAGCGCCGATGCCGGTCACGATGTGCGACATCAACTGCTCCAGGCAAGCGATCCTGCTACCTGCGATGCCGAAGGCGACGATCGCCATGGCCGCGATCGCGCGCTTGTCGCCGGTGATCAGCAGCTTGCATGCGCGGTTCGCGAGCATCGCAAGGAGCTGGCTCTCGCCACCGTCCAGCTCAAGGTCGCGGCGGTTGGCCTCTGCTTCCAGGTCGGCGGCCGCCGCCATCTCGGCATCGTCGGGCTCGATCAGCGACATCCCCGACAACATGAGCTCGAAAGCAGCGGTCGCGCGTGTGCGATCGGCGATGTTCGGCGCGCGGGCGAGCCTGCCGCGGACGACGAAGCGCCCGACGCCCAGCATCGCGGGGGGGATGTCGTCGATGGTGGTGGCGGCGACCGTCTCGTCGGCCAGGGCGTAGCAAGCGACCTTGAGGACGACGTCGTTGTCCAGCAGGACGCGCTCAGGCATTGTCGCCGATCATGACGTTCCGCAGATAGTGGGCGGCCTCGTCGCCCAGCGCGTCCCAGTCTAGTTCGCCGTCGGCGATCCCGTTCACCTCGCGCCAGGCCGGCTTGCGTTCGCCGTAGATGAAGCCGAGCGCGGACATCGCGACCGGCCACAGGCCGCGGCCGTGCGCGAGGCAGAGCGCCAGCGTGCCGGGCTCGACCCCGTATTCGCCCGACGCGCGCAGCACCGCCGTGGCGAGCGTCGGCGCGTTGAAGTGCTCGATGTCGGTCTGGATGTCGGGTTCGGGCGAGCCGGTAAGCAGCGTCAGCGCGAACCGGTCCGCCTCCTCCTCCTGCTCGTCGCCGTCGCGCGCGAGGGCCGGATCCTCCAGGTCGATCAGCGCCGGCGCGTCGGCGAGGTGGCCGAGCATGACGTGGCCCAGTTCGTGCGCGAGGGTGAAAGCCACCGGCGCCGGATAGGCCGCGTCGCGCCCGAGTAAGATCGCGAACCGCCCGTCGACGCCCACGACCATGGCGTGCATCGACTTCGCCTCGAGCGGGAAGACGCGCAGGTGGATGACCGGGATGCGGAGGGCCCAGCAGGTGCCGAGCAGCGATCCGAGGTCGACGAACGGAGACCCGGCCATGATGGCGTCGCGCAGCGCTTCCGCCGCGATCCGGTCGGTCGGCCCGGCTGGCGTGGCGCGCAGCAGCAGCCGGCCGACCGACATCCCGAACGACGTCAGCGCGGCCTTCTGTGCGTCGTCGTGGGTGGACAGGTGCTTGAAGCGCGCCTCGTCGTTCCAGACGAACTCGACGCGTTCGCCGAGGAGCGGCTTGGGTTCGAGGCCGAGCCGGCGCGCGAGCGCGAACCGCAGTTCGGCGCGGCCCGACGGGGTCTCGCCGGCCTCCTCGGTCCACCACGACGGCCATGCCGCGCGGATTGCGGCGCGGCTGAATCCCGCCTTCCGCAGCCGCTCGATCAGGTTGTCACCGTCTCCCGCCACCGTTCCCCCTGGAGCGCCTGCTCCCCAGCTAGCACAACGCGAGTCCGCCGCGAAGGACGGTCGTCAGACCAGCCTGCCGGGCGCGACGGCATCGGTGGCAGGTGCACCGCGTATCCGGGCGACCAGGTCGCACCACCTATCGAGCGGCTGACGCGGTATGTCGGCGAGAATGGCGAGGCGGTCGGCGTCGAGTTCGTCCGGATCGGTGAGGCGGACCCAGTAGCTGTCCGTCAGCCAGGCCGTCAGGTTGGCCTCGTAATCCGAGCGGTCGTGGTCGAACTGCACGCGCCGCAGCAGGGCGGTCACCTGCGAGAAGCCGACGGGCGCGCCCGATCCGCCGGCGTTCCTGAATGCCGCCGGATCGAACGCGTCGCCGCGTCTGATGGCGAGGGGGGTGTCCGACCTGCACATGAGGGCGTGATGGACGCGCTTGGCTCCGCCCGCGCTGTCGCCCCGGCTGGTGACCAGCGCATGCGGTGGTAGCGGCCGCTCGACACCCTGGGCGTCAATGTAGCTGCGCCAGATGACGGTGCGCGACGGCGAGACGTCCACAGCCTTCGGCCGCGTCTTCATCACCGAGAACACCGCGCGGACAGGTATGCCGGCCCGCGCCAGCACGTTCGTCACCTGGGCGGGCGCGTTACCTACGCCCCAGAGGAACGAGCCGCCGCCGGCCTGACGCTCCCGCTCCTTGCGTTCCACGATCGCGTCGAGCGCCTGGCCGGCCTCGGCCTGCATGCGCGACCAGCAGACGTATTCTTCCCGAGGCGGAGTCTCGGCTCGGGGCCGGACCGTCGCGGACGGTGCCGCTTCCATCGTAAGGGTCATCGTCCAGTCCTCATGACGGTCCCTGTCGCATCCCGGCACGCGCTGCTCAACGACAGTGATGAACTCCGGGAAATTAGCGGTGGAAGGAGCTGTGGACCACGTTGTGGATGAACACTCCGGCAGATTATGCGGTTGCCCGGTTCGACTGGCCACCGATTCATTTCGACGCGTTCCCCATTAATATGTTCCTGTTATGTTCTAGTGCGGACCATTAGTGCTCGCAAGCACCGCAATCATCCGACCCTGCGCATCCGCTCGTAAAGTCGCGCGACGTGGTCGAGCGGTGATCGACGCAACGCGTCAAACGACTGGGGCAGCCATCGCGCCAACCGGCGGTCCGATTCCCGCGCCCGCGCCCGTGCCCACATCGATCGCAACGGTCGGAGGGCCAGCCTCACCCGGCCCGTCCATGGGAGTGGACCCCGCATCGCGCGGCCGAGTGCGATCAGGGCATCCGCCAGGCGGACCCTGACCTCGTCTTCCGAAATCCCGCATCGCAGCGAGATGTCGCCGTAGGGCATGTCGTCGATGGCGCTCAGCAGAAGGACCGCGCGGGTCAGCTTCGGTAAGCTGTCCGCCGCACGCTGGAAGCGGATCTGATCGTCACCGGGTTTCGGCGGCGCGGCTGAATCGTCGGCGGTCACTGGCGGCGTCCGCGATGGGCGCGACGGGGATGCCCGGTCGCCTGCCTGACGTGGTCGAGCAGGCGTCGGGTCGTCGCATGCGCGATCGCCGCCATCGCGACCTCGCCGGCGTTCGGATCGGCTGGGGCCGGGTCGCGCCATTTCGAGTATGGCGACAGCGCGGTCGCCAGCGTGCCTATGTCACCGTCTGTCGCCGCCAGGCCCGTGGTGTTCGCCAGGCGCAGCGCCTTGCCGACGTCGAGCCCGACGTTCCTGCGGCACCAGTCGTCGTCGAAGCCGACATCGAGCAGGTGCGAGCTGATCGCGAGCTGGAAGACGATCCCGGCGTGGTAGAGGCGGTCATTCGGACGCATGCCGACGGCCGGGCCCAGACCCAGGAAGAAGCCCTCTGCGTTATGGTAGCGAAACCGACTCAGCGCTCGCTGTTCGCGGTTCCGCGTCAGCGTGGGGACCGCGTCGCTATCGGTGGTCCTTTGGGCCGCCGGGTTACCGGCGGCGGGCGCCGCCACCGCCACGGCGGCGGGCACGGACGCCAGGCCGACCAGCATCGACCTGCGGGAGATCGCGGCCAGACGATCGGACGGATCGATTGGGCTTACCGCGTCCCGCGCCCGATAATGGTCGGACGTGGTGGGCGGCCAGGTCGTTGCAACCTGATTCATGACTGGTCCTTTCAGGCTTGACGGCTGGGGAAAAGACACGCCCTCTCTGGCCCCGCCATTCCCAGAAAGGGGGATATTCTCCGGCATCGGTATGTGCAGGTGCACGCGGCGGCGGCGCTTTCGACCGGCGGCTGCGGTGCGGGCTAGGACGCGGCTCGGCGGCCTGCCGGGGTAGGCGCGTCGTGCATTCGAGTGGCACCCGCGTCGTCGGCCCGCCCGGGGCCACTGGCGATCCCGTGGACGGCGCCGGTCGCTGTCCTTTCCGTGGTCATCGGCGACCCGCCGCGTTCAGGCCTGATGGATTCAGTCGCCCGTCGCGCGTGCGCCTATGGCGATGGCGGAATGGTCCTCGGCGATCGCCCGCAGGCCGGCGGCCTTCCGCTCCGAATAGCGATCGACCAGCTGGTCGGCATGGGGCCGCACCAGCACGGTGAAGCGCACGAGTTCCTCCATCACGTCGACGATGCGGTCGTAGTAGCTCGACGGCTGCATGCGTCCGGTTTCGTCGAACTCCCTATAGGCCATCGCGACCGAGGATTGGTTGGGGATGGTGACCATCCGCATCCAGCGGCCGAGCAGTCGCAGCGTGTTGACCGCGTTGAACGACTGCGATCCGCCCGACACCTGCATCACGGCGAGCGTGCGCCCCTGCGTCGGGCGCATGCCCTTCATCTCGAGCGGCAGATGGTCGATCTGCGCCTTCATGATGCCGGTGATCTGGCCGTGGCGCTCGGGGCTGCACCACACCATCCCCTCGGACCAGAACGCGTGCTCGCGCAGTTCGTGGACGGCGGGATGGTCGTCGCCATGCACCTGGTCGGGCAGTGGCAGGTCGGACGGATCGAAGATGCGCGTTTCGGCGCCGAACAGCTGGAGCAGCCGCGCCGCCTCCTCGGTAGCCAGCCGTGAGAAGGAGCGCTGCCGGAGCGACCCGTAGAGGAGGAGGATGCGGGGCGGCGGCTGGTCGTCGCCGAGGCCCAACCCGGGCCGGGGGATGACGAACGTGGGATCGAGCGCGGGCAACGCATCGGCGTCGGGAAGCAGGCGGAGCCGTGTCATGCGATTTCCTTGACCAGATAGGTCGCGCGTCCGGGGCACAGCGAAGAGAACTGCGCGGTGGAGCGGATCGCCTTGGGCGTGGTGGCCCGGTCGGCGTCGCGGTAGCCGCGCACGCGGAAGAAGTCGGCGGCGGTGGTCGTCAGCAGGTGGAGGCGCTCGACGCCGTCCCGGCGCGCCACCGCCTCTGCGTGCGCCACGAGGACGGATCCATGCCCGAGCCGCTTGCGGCTCGACAGCACGACCAGCGAGCGCAGCAGCCGGTCCTGGCCGTCGCCTTCGATGCCGATGAAGCCGATCGGTCCATCATCGTCGGATAGCTCGAAGAAGCGGCGGCCGGGCTCGCCGAGGTCGTCGGTCGGGAGCCGCTCTTCCTCGAGCGCCAGTCGCAGGATATCGTGGCGCCCGTCGGGCGTCGGCGCGAAGGCGAGCGTCATTCGGCTTCCGCGGTATGGTGCGCGAAGAACGTGTCGGCGACCGTGTGGGCGGCGAGCGCGCCGACGATCTGGGCGGCGACGAAGGCGGGCACGCAGGCTGGCGCGATCCCCGCGAACGTGTCGCTCATCGAGCGCGCCACGGTGATGGCGGGATTCGCGAAGCTGGTCGACGACGTGAACCAATAGGCGGCAGTGATGTAGAGCGCGACGGCCGCAGGCACGGCGGCGGGCCGGACTTGCGTCGTCCCGAGTATGGTCAGGAGCAGGCCGAAGGTCGCGACCGCCTCGGCGATGAGCTGACCGGCCCCGCCGCGCATTTTGATGGACAGCTCGAATATGGGCACGTCGAACATTGCGTGCGCCAGCCAGACGCCCAGAATGCCGCCCGCGAGTTGCGCGGCGACGTATCCGAAAGCTATGCGCGTCGTCAGGTGGCCGCGCAGTCTCATCACCAGCGTGACCGCCGGGTTGAGGTGGGCGCCTGAGACCGGCCCAAACATCGTGATCAGCACGAACAGGATGGCGCCCGTCGCGAGCGTGTTGCCGAGCAGTGCGATGGCGACGTTTCCGTCGGCGAGCCGCTCGGCCATGACGCCCGAGCCGATGACCGTCGCGAACAGCAGGAGGCTGCCCAAGGCCTCGGCGAGCAGGGCGCGGCGCCTCACGCGGGAAGGACGCGGTCGCCTGCCGCGTTGACGACTTGCTCGCCGTCCTCCTTGACGAAGGCGCCACGCTGCTTCCCGGGCAGGATGTCGAGCACGGCCTCGGATGGACGGCACAGGCGGACGCCGAGCGGCGTCACCACCAATGGCCGGTTGATGAGGATGGGGTGCGCCATCATCGCGTCGACGAGCGCGTCATCGGACAGCGAGGTGTCGCCAAGCCCGAGATCGGCATAGGGTGTGCCCTTCTCGCGTAGCAGGTCACGTGCCGACATGCCGGCGCGTTCGATCAGCTGGATCAGCAGCGCACGCGCCGGCGGCGTCTTTAGATACTCGACGACATGAGGTTCGATGCCAGCGTTGCGGATCATAGCCAGCGTGTTGCGGGACGTGCCGCAGTCGGGGTTGTGGTAGATGACGATGTCGGTCACGACTCTATCCTTCAGCAGCAAGCGAGATCGGCGAGCAACGGTTCGCACAGCTCGGCCCGACCCTGGCAACAGTCCTTCACTAGGAAGACCATCAGCGCGCGAAGCGCGTCCATGTCGACGCGCTGGACCAGGTTGCGTCCGCGCTTTTCGGATTGGACGAGGCCGGCCTTGGCGAGCACGGCGAGGTGCGTGGAGAAGGTGCTCTGGCTCAAGCCGGTCGCGTCGACCAGCTGACCCGTTGTCATCCCGTCCGGCTCGTGACGGACGAGGATCTGGAAAGTGTTCAGGCGTGTCGGGTGGGCGAGCGCGGCTAGAGCGACCAAAGCTGCTTCGTTGTCCATCCATCGGAATTGCCCGATGGGACGAGGTTCGTCAACACTCATCGGGAAATGTCGATGCATATTGCCGGACCTTCAACCGCAGCCCCTTGGTCTTAATCGGCGATGGCCGAACATAGGCGATGCTAGATCCGGCCTCGATGGGCCAAGCGATGGGCGCCATGTAGTTAGGATATCCCTGGCCCGGCTGTTGGGACACGGACTTCGCGTCGTTCGAGCAGGCTGCAAGGCGGCGGGTCGCCAAATGGCGACACCGCCGCCTGCCTTCACGCCACAGTCGTGGGTTGCCGGCGTCCAGCCTTCGCCTCCGCCTTGGCGCGGCGACGGCGCTCGGCGCGATTGCCGGCGGGCCTGTCCTCGGCCAGGCCGTCGAGCGCCTTGCCGAGCGCGAGCGCGCCTTGCGCGTATCCGAGCCGGACGAGCGCATCGACGGCGTTCACGTTGTCGTCGGAATACATCCACTCGTAGAACCGGTCGCGCGCGCCGGGCGATACGAAGCGGTGCACGTAGAGCGGCTGATAGAACAGTCCCTGCGGCCCGTGCATGGATTCCGAGATCGCGATCTCGTGCGCGTTATCTAGGCGGGTCACCATAGTGCCGACGCATTCCGCTGGCGGCTCGGCCTCCATGCGCTCGCGCATGTGCTCGTAGAAGGCGGCGGGGCCCAAGGCCTCGGCGAGCTGGCCCCATTCCTGCCAGCGGTCGCGGCGGATCGCGACCCAGCGAAGCAGTGCGTCCATCGACCGCGCGTCGCCGGCCTCGCGGTGCCAGAGCGGTTCGACGGGCCCTTTGGTCTCGAGCATCGCCCGCGTGGCGAGCACGATGCGCAGCGGGTTCCGGTTGTCGATGAGGATGCGGTATTGTTCGTCGTTGTCGATGCGGTCCTGAAGCATTTAACTATCCTTCGATGGTCATGTCCGGCCATCGACGTTCAGAAGTCTTTTTTCCTCCTGTTGCCGTTGGCAACCAGTCCTATCCAACTTCTCTTGGAAACGGCTCGTGACCGGTTGGGCGGACATGGCGCGTCTTGCGCGCCACGGATGGGCGCGACGTGACGCGCGTCCGTCACGTCATTTCCCATCCGGCGCGGCCGCGCCGCCTTCGCGCCCGATCGCGCCGAGGCGGAGTTCGAACACCGGGCCGTCGTCCCATTCCAGCACCTGGCGGAAGCCGACGACGAGGCTGCCGACGGTCGCCTCGGTGCCGTCGTCGAGTTCGTAGGCGAGGCTGACACGGCCGCCGGCGACGGGCGCGTAGCCGACCCGCCGCAGGTGCCCCGCCGAGGTCAGCCAGGCGGTGCCTCGCGGGATGTCCGCCGCGAAGACCTCGACTCCCTCGATCGTCACGACGTGGCGCCCGCGCTCGCGAGGCGTCCGATGGTATGAGACGGCGAAGCCGGCGAGGGGGTCGTCGCGTCCGAACCGCAGTCGTCCGAGCCGGTCGATCGAATCCTGGTGCGCCACGATGAGGATCGGCCGGTCGCCGACGCGGCGCACCAGATTCGGCATCGCGCGCCAGAACGACGGATCGTCGAGTTCGCCGTCCGCGTCGACCGATTCCCTCGGCATCCGCGCGAACACGGCGAACGCGTATCCACCCGCCGCTTCGCGGGCGTGCTTGGCGATGAATTCGGTCCAGTTCGCGCTCGCCTGCTCCATCTCCGGTCGGACCAGCTTGCCCTTCCCGATCCCGTTGAACAGCGTCCGCCGCTCGTCGCCCTGGCCCTGATCGGCGAGGAACACGCCCACCTCGTCGAAAACCGGCACCATTGCCGGTTCGGCGAGCACGTCGGCCTCGATGGCGGCCCGCAGCTCCTCCATCGCGGGCGCGTCGATCTCCTTTGCCAGTAGCCGTTCGCGGCGGCGGCGCGCGATCGTCGCGGTGGCGTCGTCCATCACGCGGACGAGGTTCGCGATGGCGGTCACCGGGTCGGCGTCCGGCGCCAGCGCCTGGATGGCGCGCGGCAGGCCAGTCGGCTGGGTGGCGAGCATGTGCCGGTAGCGGTCGAACTCCATCAGGATGTCGCGCAGCGACCGGTCGCCGAGCGGTGGCAGCGCCTCGTCCGCCGCGATCGCGTCCAGGTCGTCGGCGACGCCGCCGGACCCCTCGCCGGGCGCGAGCGCGGCGATCAGGGCCATGTCGCCCATGACCAGCTGCTCGCGGTCGTGCATCGTGGTCGGCGTGTAGACGCGACCGGGGACGACGACGTCCTCGCGCATGTTGTCCATGCTGGAGACCAGCCTGTCGAGCCAGTGCCCGTGGGTGCCGTCCTGATAGCGCTCGCCGACGAGCTGGAGCCTGATCAGCCCTTCCACGACGGTCTTGAAGTCGAGGCCGCCCGCGTTCGGCTCAGTCGGGTCCGAGCCCGTGCCGCCGACCAGTTCGCGCGCCGTGACGGCGGCCAGATCGCCGACGGCGCCACCACCGATAGACCAGACCAGCATCAGCGACGTGGTGACGAGCAGCACATCCTGCCTCGCCCCGTCGACGATCTGGGCGAAGATGCCGCCGGGCGCCGGTTGCGGCAGGAACGGATGGTCCATCCTCGCCGATCGGCTGGCTGCCGCGGTCCAGCCGCCTTCGAGCAGTTCGGGCATCAGCAGCCATGGGAAGCGGTCGAGCGCGTCGCGCTGCACGTCGAGCAGCGCCGAACCCGGCCAGCGGACCAGAGCCTCGCGGAACAGGCGCGCGCCCGTCTTGTCCCCGTTCCACACGGCTACTGCCAGGCAATATGCGGTGTTGGCGAGGTGCTGGCGCAGGAAGGGCCATGCCGAGACGTAACGCGCCCATACCTCCTCGACGGTCGTGCCGGCCTCGACCTGCCATCCATAGACCGGCGACGCGGTGTTGAGGTTCGCTTCCCATCCGCCGACCATGCCAGGCATGACCTTGGCGAGGGCGCGGGCGTCCGAACCGCTCAGTCCGACGCGTTCGCCAGCGGCGTTGGCGTCGCCCTCGATGATCGACCGGCGGGTCACCCAGGCCTCGATCGCGTGCATCAGTATGGGCTGGAGATCCAGGATGCCCTCGACGACCGTCTTGGACAGCCGGATGCCGGGTTCGGCGTCGAGCAGGCGATATGGGACGTAGGCGAGCGCTTCGAGGAAGCGCTGCTCGTCCGGGATGCGCTCGGCCGCGCGGTAGAATAGCCGGCGGTATTGGCGGATCCAGTCTATGTGGGGGGCGTGCCAGGCCGCGCCGCTGACCTCGGCGTAGCTGAACGGCCGTCCCTCCTCGGTTTCGGTCGCATGCAGGCCGAGCAGGAAGCGGTGGTAGCGGACGAGTTCGTCGAGCGCGCCCTCGAACGCGACGGGCGCGCGGCGGTCGATCTGGGCGATGGCGCGGTCGGCCAGCTCCTCCATGATCTGCTCGGGTGTCGGCAGGTCAACCCTCATCGCGGCGCTCCTCGAAGCGGAACGCGCGGCGCAGCGCCCATCGCTCCAACGCGGTCAGCGGCACGCCGCCGTTGCGCCGGCACCATGCGACCCGCCCCCGCATTGAGCGGTCGAGCGCCGGCGTGAACCAGATCCGCGGACCGGAGCGCGGGGGGCCCCCGCCCGATGCAGGTTCAGCCGAGCAACGCTTCGCCCATCTGGCCAGCACCCAGCGCACGACGCCCATGTGCACGTCGACGAGCACCGTGTTGAGCGCGAACTCGCGTTCGATCTCTATCTCGCTGCCGGTCCCGAAAGAATACCCGAAGAAGGCGCCCGGCATGCCCGGATCGGCGCGACCGCCGGCAGCGCCATAGACCTGCTGGCGAAGGCGGTCGGTGAGCTGCCGCGGCACGACCACGTTGGCGGTGTATCGTTCCCGCAGACGCTCCCGCGCCGAACGCTGCACGAAGCGGAACGTCACCGACACGAAGTGCGCGACGGCCCACAGGTTGACGACGAACCAGGCGGTGTGCGCCGCGACCAGCGCGAGCTTGAAGACCGGCGAGGCCGATCCGCCCCCCAGTCGGTGGAGGACGGTCTGCAATGGCCAGAGGAACTGGATGGACAGGACGGCCGCCAGCGCGATGCCGCTCGCCGTGATCCCGAAGAACATCGATTCGTGGTAATACACCTTCACATCGGTGGTCGCGTCGTCGCGCTGTGCGATCAGCGTGACAAGCGCCAACGCCAGCGAGATCATTCCGAGCAGGCCGATCTGCGCGCCGAGCAGGTAGCTGGGCACGGTCTTGACCACGTCGACGATCTGGGTTGCCTTTGCCGCCGACATCGCCGCGGCGCCGGGAGCGACGATCCGCGACCACGCCTCGACGTTCAGCACGGCGAGGTCGACGATCAGGTAGCGGGCGAGGAAGAGACTAAACGGCGCGCCCATGAGGTTGCGCAGCAGGCGGTGGCCGACAGGATAGCGCGCGCGGCGCGCGACCGGGTTGCCCGCGAGCTGCCGCCGGACCTCGTGCGCCACAAATCTGTTCACGCTGTCGGTCGGGCCGCCCGGGCCCCAGCCGATCCCCATCCTACGCCACGCCCCCAATTCGTCCCGATGGCGTCATCGCGGGTGATGCCGCACCGTTCGGGTTTTTCCGCTTCTCGCTGGAATGGCGCCGTCATACAACATCGCCAATGAACATCGGCCAGGCATCGAAGGCGAGCGGCGTCTCGCAGCGGATGATCCGCCACTACGAGAAGCTGTCCCTGATCCCGGCCCCGCCGCGTCGCGACAGCGGCTATCGCGACTATTCGGACGCCGACGTCCATCGGCTACGCTTCATCGCCAACGCGCGCGACCTGGGCTTCCCGATAACCGAGATCGCCGATCTGCTGTCGCTGTGGCACGACCGCGACCGGGCGAGTGCGGACGTGAAAGCGCTGGCGCTCGCGCGCGCGGCGGACCTCGGCCGCAAGGCGGTCGCCCTCGAGCGCATGCGCGCGGCGCTCGTCGACCTTGCGGGCAGATGTCACGGAGACGGACGGCCTGACTGCCCGATCATCGATGAGTTGGCGGAGAAGTGACCTCGAGCCGGCGAGATGAAACAGGTGTTCCGCTACCTCCGTTCCTCATGTCTCGACTGCCGTCGAGATATCCAAATCCTGTCGTTCTCTATTCGTTCTTGACATAACCCTAACATCATGTCAGGGTTTAACTTGCACGGGCTATCTCGTGCATCGGCGCTTCTGCGTGCCGGACGACCGAAGGGAACTGACGAAAGGGACGACCGATGCAAGAGAATGTCATCGCGGAGGCGCAGGGCCTGCCGCAGCTCATGGACATGCTGACCAACGTTGTCGTGACGCTGGACGCCGTCGGGGCGGACTCTTACTCCGACGTCTTCCTCTACGTCGCGGGGTGCCGCGACGGCCGGCCGATGGGCGAGCTTTCGCTCGAGCGCGGCGACATGTGGATCTCGACGCACGCGGACCACCGCCCGACGCCGGGCTACGTGCGCGCCAACGACGTGGCCGATCGGCGAGCGTTGCTGCTCGCCGACCTCGTCTACCTCATGTGGCACTGGCGCTGGGACAGCGCCGAGGCCGCGCGGGTGCTTGGCGTCGGCGAGCAGATCCTCGACCATTGGATCGGCCAGGCGGTCGAGGACGGCGGCGACGGCATCCCGCCCATCGTGGCGCAGCGCGCGCGTCGCCTCGTCGTCGTGGAGCAGCTGCGCCTGATCGCCGGGGTGGAGGATGCGGCGACGGCCGCCTGGGTGCGTGACGCACGGGCGGCCTTCGGCGGCCGCTCGATCCGCGACCTGCTCGTCGACGACGGCGAGGTCGGGTTCCGCCGCGTCCTGCTGCTGCTCCTCAACCAGGTCGCTGCGACCAGCCACACGGTTCACTGAGGGTCGCGTCGTGGACAGGCCGAACGAGTTGGAGGTCGAACACGTGCGGCGGTTGCTGCTCGCCGATGGCCGGTTCAGGGTGCTCGAGCGTGTCGCGCTGCCCACCGGGCGGGTATCACTCGGCCCGACGGCGGGATCGTGGATCGGCGTCTGCCTCGACACCGAGACGACCGGCCTCGACCCCGCGAATGACGTCATCATCGAACTGGCACTGCGGCGTTTCAGGTTCACGTCGACCGGGGAGATCGTCGCGCTGGACGCGCCGTTCGCTTGGCGGGAGGACCCGGGTCGGCCGCTGGATCCGGCCGTGTCCCGGCTTACCCGCCTTTCGGACGCCGACCTCGCCGGCCGGACGATCGACGACGGCGCCGCCGTCGAGCTGATGCTGTCCGCCGCTCTGGTCGTGGCGCACCATAGTCGGTTCGACCGTCCGTTCGTCGAGAAGCGCCTGCCGGCCGTGGCCGGCTTGCGCTGGTCCTGCAGCATGGAGGAGGTCGGCTGGGCCGAGGCGGGATACGAGGGTCGCGCGCTGCGCTGGCTGCTCGAT
>JAFEEY010000058.1:0-33753 GCA_018240865.1 Pseudomonadota bacterium
GTGACGTGCCCCACGGTTCCAAGCGCGAGCGCGATGTCGCGGGCGAGCGAGCGGATATAGGTGCCCTTTGAGACATAAGCGGTGAGGGTGGCGCGATCGAGGGGAGAAGAAGGGAGGGCTTCGACAAGCTCAGCCCGAACGGGTGAGGAGTTCGCAATAAACTCCGTTCGGGCTGAGCTCGTCGAAGCCCTCCCTTCCCTTCTGTCCAACGCGCGCACCGTCACCTTCCGCGATGCAAGCGCCACCGCTTCCCCTGCGCGCGCCAGGTCATAGGCGCGTTCGCCGTCGACTTTGAGCGCCGAGAAAGCAGGCGGCACTTGCTCGATCGGGCCGGTGAAGCGGGGCAGCACGGCGTCAATCCCGGCCGTTGTCGGCAACACATCCGACGTCGCCACGATCTTCCCCTCGGCATCCAGCGTATCAGTCTGTTCGCCGAAGCGGATCGTGAATTCATAGATCTTGTCGCTGTCGAGCAGCCGTCCGGCGAGCTTGGTCGCTTCGCCGATCGCGACCGGCAGCACGCCCGACGCCAGCGGGTCGAGCGTGCCGCCATGGCCGACCTTCAGCTTGGGATAGCCGCCGGTGCGCAGCGCGCGCTTGACCGCGCTGACCGCCTGGGTCGAGCCGAGGCCCAGCGGCTTGTCGAGGATGATCCAGCCATGCACGCGGAAATCAGGGCGTCGGCGCTGCCGTCGGTGTCGAAGCGGGTGCCGCCGCCGCGCGGGCGCGCAGGCCTTCGGGCGTCAGCAGCGCGTTCTTGACCAGCTTGGCGGGCGGCCCGAGCGGCGGGACGGCAACGCCGCCGACGGTGATCGTCAGCGCCTCGGGACGGCTGAAGGTCAGCTTCGGCTCCTGTGCATCGGTCGGCACCTGATAGGTCTCGCCGGCGTTCAACTGCTTCTGGATAATCGCTTTGCCGGAGACGTCAGTGATCTTGATCCAGACCGCATCGGTGGCGCTGAGCACGACCGGGCCGCCGGTGGGCGTCGGGGGGGCTGTGGGTGCCGGAGCGGCTGCAGCCGGGCGGGCAGGCGCCGAAGCGACCGCGACGGGCGCCGGCGCTTCCGTCCCGTCGCCGCGCATGGTCGCGCGCCAGATCGCGTATCCGCCCAGGATCAGAAGCGCGATGACCGCCGCTGTCCAGGCCAGCATGCGCGGCGGCACCCGGGCCGGGTCGGCAGGCTCGAACGCCTGATATTCCTGCCGTTCGCGCCCGCCATGTTCGAGTTGGGAGCGGACCAGCGCCGCGACCGCGACTTCGTCGGCGCCGACCGCGCGGGCATAGGCGCGCGCGAAGCCCACCGCATAAGTAACCGACGGCAGCGCGTTGAAATCGTCGCGCTCGATGGCTTCCAGATGGCGTTGCGGCACGCGCGTCCGGGCGGCGACGTCGGCGAGGCTCAGCTTCGCGTCGTCGCGGGCATCCCGGAGCATAGTACCGGCCGTTGCGGCGCCGATTCCGTCAGTATCACTCATATCCCGCTCCCGGGTGCGCCCTTTGGGCGCTGCTTCTCACAATGGCGCGCGCAGCTGTCAACTCACGCAAGTTCCACATTGTTTGCTTCCGCCCAGGCGGTGAATGTCGCGCGCAAACTTTCGGGCGGATGGTCGAGCCAGTCGTCCATCTTGGTCCTCAATTTGGCCAGATCGAGCGAGCGCACCATCGCCTTGATCGGCCCGACAGCGATCGGCGTGATCGACAGCCGGTCAATGCCGAGGCCCAGCAGCGCCATCGCTTCCAGCGTCCGCCCACCCATTTCGCCGCACACCGTCACCGGCACGCCCTGCGCGCGCGCAGGGGTTACGACACGGCGCAGGAAACGCAGGATGGCGGGCGACAGCCAGTCATAGCGTTCGGCCAGCTTGGGGTGAGCGCGATCGGCGGCGAACAGGAATTGGGTGAGATCGTTCGTGCCGACCGACAGGAAATCGAGCCGTGGCAGCAGCAGGTCGAGGCATTCGGCGAGGGCCGGTACTTCCAGCATCGCGCCATAGCGAATCTGGGAGGGCAGCGGCCGGTTGCGTGAGGCGATCCAGTCGCGTTGCGCTTCGAAGATCGCTTTGGCCTCGTCAAATTCCCAGGGCTCGGACACCATCGGGAACATGACGTTTAGCGTCCGGCCCGCCGCCGCTTCCAGCAGCGCGCGCGCCTGCGCCTTCATCAGCCCGTCCCGGTCCAGCGCGACGCGAAGCGCGCGCCAGCCCATCGCCGGATTCTCCTCTTCCATCTCGCCGGCGCGCATATAGGGGAGCGCCTTGTCGCCGCCGATATCGACGGTGCGGAACACGACCGGCCGATCGCGCGCGGCGTCGAGCACGTCGCGATAGAGCCGCTGCTGCCGCTCGCGCTGGGGCAGGGTGGCGGAAACAAGGAATTGGAACTCGGTACGGAACAGGCCGATGCCGTCGGCGCCGGTGAGGTCCAGCGCGGCGGCGTCGTCCCGCAACCCGGCATTGACCATGACCGTGATGCGCTGCCCGTCCTTGGTGATCGGCGGAACGCCCCGCAGCGCGGCATAGGCGGCGCGGCGCTTCGCGCCCAGCGCCAGCTTCGCCTCGAACGCTTCCTCCATCGCCGTGGTCGGGCGGACGAAGACCGCGCTCTGATTGCCGTCCAGCAGCAGATGGTCGCCGTCGCCGATCAGCCGCCGCACATCCTTGACCCGGCCCAGCACCGGCACGCCCATCGCGCGGGCGACGATCGTCACATGCGCGGTCAGCGATCCTTCCTCCAGGATCACCCCCTTCAGCCGCCGCCGGTCATATTCCAGCAGCTCGGCGGGCCCCAAATTGCGCGCGATTAGGATCGCATCCTGACGCAAACCCATCTGCGCGGCAGTGCCGAGCTGGCCCGAGACGATGCGGAGCAGGCGGTTGGAGAGATCCTCCAGATCGTGCATCCGGTCGGCGAGCAGGGGATCGTCGATCTGGCGCATCCGCATCCGGGTGCGCTGCTGCACGCGCTCGATCGCCGCCTCAGCCGTCAGGCCGCTGTCGATCGCTTCGTTAATCCGCCGTGACCAGCCTTCGTCGTAAGCGAACATTTTGTAGGTCGCGAGCACTTCTTCATGCTCGCCGCCGACGCCGAACTCCGCCTGTGCGGCCATCGAGTCGATCTGCTCGCGCATCTTGGCGAAGGCGGAATAGACGCGCCGCCGCTCGGCCTCGACGTCCTCGGCGACCGTGTGCTCGATGGTGACCCGCGGCTGGTGGAAGACAGCGATGCCCGAGGCCATGCCGTCGACCAGCTTCTGGCCCGGCAGCCGCAACGCGCCGGTGGCGGCGGCATGCGCCTTGTCGGCGGAAGGGCCGTCGATCAGCCCGGCATTGGCGATCAGTTCGGACAGTACCATCGCCACCGTCTGCAGCGCCTCGATCTCGACATCCTCGTATTTGCGCGGATCGCGATGCTGGACGCAGAGCACGCCGACCGCCTGCTCGCGGCGGATGATCGGCACGCCGGCAAAGCTGTGGAACAGCTCTTCCCCGGTTTCGGGCTTGTAGGCGAAGTCGGGATGGGCGGCGGCTTCGTCGAGGTTCAACACCTCGACCTTGTCGGCGATGCTGCCGACCAGGCCTTCGCCCAGCGCCAGCTTGGTCACATGGACCGCTTCCTCCTTGAGGCCGCGCGTGGCGAACAGCTCCAGCACGCCGTCGCGGAGCAGGTAAAGCGAGCAGACCTCACTCGCCGTCGCCTCGGCGATGATGCCCACGACCTGGTTCAGCTTGGCCTGCGCGCCCGCGCGCGACGCCATCACGTCGTGCAAGCGGGTCAGGATTTCGCGCGCGGAGGTGACAGTGCTGACGGGCATAAGCGCTTGCTAGCAAAAGCCCGGCGGCGCGTCTTAGGGAAAATGAATGGCCGCGGAGAGCTGTCATTGCGAGGAGCGAAGCGACGAAGCGATCCAGTGGCGCGGAGACCAGACTGGATTGCTTCGCTGCGCTCGCAATGACAGGGGATATCAGCCGCGCAAATCGTAGCGTTCGATAAGGTCGTAGGTCGCGCCATCCTGGCCGAGCCGGCTTTCATAAAGACCGAACCAGCTCATCTCGAACGGCTCGCTGGAGAGCCCGGAATGTCGCGCGACGAAAGCATCCAGCCCGGCGCTGTCGCGGCCGAAGCGGGCGAGCGTGATGTGCGGCAGATAGGCGCGCTGTTCCGGCTCCAGTCCGGCGCGGACCAGCGCTTGATCGATCTTGCGGTGCAGATGCGCGAGCGCTTCTTGTGGGCGGACGCCGGCCCAGACGGTATTGACACGGCCGCGCTTGTCGAACGTGCCGATTCCGCCCAGCCTCACCGTAACCGGTGCGTGGTGGACGCTGCCCAGCGCCGCCGCCACGTCCTCCGCGACCGGCGCATCGACCTCGCCGATGAAGCGCAGAGTGATGTGCAACTGATCATCATCCTGCCAGCGCGCGCCGCCGACGCCTTCCATGAGACCGATCAGCCGGGCGCGGACCGGTGCAGGCGGGCGAAGAGCGACGAACAGGCGGTGCATGGAAGTCCTTAGCCTCCTCGATCAACCCGCGTCATCCCGAACTTGTTTCGGGATAAGGGCGGCGCTGGCCGCGATGCTGATCAATTTTGAACGGCCGCGCGGCGCCCCGCTTGTCCCGAAACAAGTTCGGGATGACGGCGGTCGGAAACCTTTTGTAACAAAGTGTCGCTCTGTCCGGTTTCGCTTGAAAGCAGCAGGCGATGAAACGATATTCGCCCCATCCGGCATCTGGCCGGGCAAAGGAGATGAAATTCGATGGCTAACTGGACTGACCCCCAGGCGACCGTATCGGCGCCGTCGTCGGTCGGAGCTCGCGCCGACTATGATGCCGGCCTGCGGAGCTACATGCTGTCCGTGTACAATTATATGGCATCGGGCGTGCTGCTGACCGGCATCGTCGCCTTGCTGTTCGCCAATTCCAGCTTCATCGTGCCTGTGCTGCAGAGCCCGGCGCGCTGGCTGATCATGCTTGCGCCGCTCGCTTTCGTGATGGTGCTGAGCTTCGGCATCAACCGCCTCGCCACCAGCACGGCGCAGATGCTGTTCTGGGCCTTCTCGGTGGTAATGGGCCTGTCGATGGCCAGCATCTTCCTGGTCTATACCGGCACTTCGATCGCGCAGACCTTCTTCGCGACCGCCGGCGCCTTCGCGGGCCTGAGCCTGTGGGGCTATACGACCAAGCGTGATCTGTCGGGCTTCGGCACGTTCCTGATCATGGGCGTGTTCGGCATCCTGATCGCGTCGCTGATCAATATCTTCCTGCAGTCGAGCGCCATGGCGTTCGCGATCAGCGTGATCGGCGTGCTGCTGTTCGCGGGCCTCACCGCCTATGACACGCAGCGGATCAAGAGCATGTATTCGTATGTCGCGGGTACCGACATGATGGGCAAGACCGTCATCATGGGCGCGCTGAATCTGTACCTCGACTTCATCAACATGTTCATGTTCCTGCTCCAGCTGTTCGGCGGCCGCCGCAACTAAGCGGAGCGAAGACCGAAAACAGGAAGGCTCGGCGGGGAGACTCACCGGGCCTTTTCCTTGCGCCGGATGCATCCGCTTCACGTCATCCCGAACTTGTTTCGGGATAAGAGCGAGGCGGGCGTGACGGTGGAGAATGGCCGCGGCTGCCACGCGGCGGCCTACTTATCCCGAAACGAGTTCGGGATGACGGATGGGGTTGCGGGCTGATGTTCGGCCTGGCTCCCGTCGGCCCTGTCGGCAAGCGCCAATGCCGCCGCATCGGCCTTCGTCGATTTGGGAACGCCGCCGGTCGGCGCTATGTTGCCAATCCACGAAAACGAGAGTTCGACCGGCCGATGGTTCGAATGAGGAGAGGATGGCTGTTGGGCCTGGCGTTGGTCGCGGTCGCCGCATCGGCCGCGCCCAAGCGCAAGGAAATCGATCCGGCGGCCAAGATGCCGCCGCTGCCGCCAGCGGTGATCGACGACGCGCTCGCGATCGGGGGCGACGATATAGACGCGCGCAAGGTCCGCACGCGGATGACGGTCGCGGTCAACGTCAATGGCAAGGGTCCATACCGCTTCGTCGTCGATAGCGGCGCGGACACGACGGTGGTGGGCCAGCGCATCGCCCGCACCTTGCAGCTGCCGCCCGGCACGCCGGTGCTGCTGAACGGCATCACCGAGACGAAGCAGGTCGATCGCGTGCTGGTCGACAGCCTGCAGCTGGGTGGCACGACCTTTTCCGACCTGCATCTTCCGGTGCTGCTGGAACGCGATCTGGGTGCCGACGGCATGGTCGGCATCGACGCGCTGGTCGAACAGCGGCTGATGATGGATTTCGAGACGCGCACCATCAAGGTGGAGGACGCCAAGGTGCCGCCGCCGCATATGGACGGGGAAATCGTGGTGGTCGCGCGCCGGCGGCGCGGCCAGCTGATCCTGACCCAGGTGACGGCCAACAAGAAGCCGATCGACGCCGTGATCGACACCGGCTCCGAAATCACGATCGGCAATCTCGCGCTGCGCGATCAGCTGATCCGCAGATTTCCGGACAAATTCACGACCATCGGGGTGACCGGCGTCACCGGGGCCACTGTCAACCTGCAGATCGCCCGCGTGGCGGAACTGCGCGTGGGGACGATTCTGCTGCGTGATGTGCCGATCGCCTTCGCCGAAGTGCCGCCTTTCGCCGTTTTCGGTCTCAGCAACACGCCGTCGCTGCTGCTCGGCACGGATATATTGGAATCGTTCCGCCGCATCTCGCTCGATTTTCGTGCCCGCAAGGTGCGCTTCCAGCTGAAGAAATGCGGATCAACCGGCATCATCCTCAGCACATCCTTCTCGCAATCGCTGACCCGCCTGTCCTCGGGCGGGCAGAATGAGGCGAACTGCACGCGCTAGCCGCGCAGCCTTTCGTGGTGACGGATCACTTCGTCGATGATGAAGCGCAGGAATTTTTCCGAGAATTCCGGATCGAGATGCGCGTCGGCGGCGAGCCGGCGGAGGCGTGCGATCTGACGGTCCTCCCGGCCCGGATCGGCGGGCGGCAAGCCGTTTTCCGCCTTATAGGCGCCGACCGCCTGGGTTATCTTGAACCGCTCCGCCAGCATGAAGACGAGTGCGGCGTCGATATTGTCGATGCTCTCGCGATAGCGCGCCAGCGTGTCGTCTTGTGGCTCCACCGTCACTCAAACTCCGTTCGGGCTGAGCTTGTCGAAGCCCTCCCTTTTCTTGCCGGAGTCGCCGTAAGGGGGAGGGAGGGCTTCGACAAGCTCAGCCCGAACGGGACTGGGAGCAACCTTGTTTTTCCGGAGGCCTCGCGCCATGGGCGGCAATATGAGCGCAACCGTTCACCGCATCGACGCCGGGTCTCCGCCATCGCTGGATCCGATGCTGCGCCTTGTCGCGCACGACATGAATGCGGTGAACAGCGTCATCCTGGATCGCATGCAGTCCGACGTGCCGCTGATCCCGGAGCTGGCCGGGCATCTGATCGCCGGCGGCGGCAAGCGGATGCGGCCGATGCTGACGCTCGCCTGCGCGCGGCTGCTCGACTATCCGGGCACGCGCCACCACAAGCTCGCCGCCGCCGTCGAGTTCATTCACACTGCGACGCTGCTGCATGACGATGTCGTGGACGGATCGGACCTGCGGCGCGGGCGGCGCACCGCCAACATCATCTGGGGCAATCCGGCAAGCGTGCTGGTCGGCGACTTCCTGTTCAGCCGATCGTTCGAGCTGATGGTTGAGGATGGCAGCCTGAAAGTGCTGCGCATTCTTTCCAACGCTTCGGCGGTGATCGCCGAAGGCGAGGTCAACCAGCTGACCGCCCAGCGCCAGGTCAACACGACGGCCGAGCGCTATCTGGACATTATCGGCGCCAAGACCGCGGCGCTGTTCGCCGCCGCCTGCCGCATTGCGGCGGTGGTCGCCGAGCGGCCCGAGGCGGAAGAACTGGCGCTCGACGCCTATGGCCGTAATCTCGGCATCGCCTTTCAGCTTGTCGACGACGCGATCGACTATTCATCCGATGAAGCGACGATGGGCAAGGGCGTCGGCGACGATTTCCGCGACGGCAAGGTCACGCTCCCTGTCATCCTCGCGCACGCCCGCGGCTCCGCCGAGGACAAGATTTTCTGGCGCGACGCGATGATGGGCCATCGCATCTCTGACGCCGATCTCGCCCATGCCACCCAACTGCTGCGCGACACCGGCGCGCTCGACGATGCACTGGCACAGGCCCGCCATTACGCCCAACGCGCCGTCGACGCGCTCGGCGGCTTCGCCAGCGGCGCGGCCAAGGCAGCGCTCACCGAAGCCGCGGCTTTCGCCGTCGCGCGGGCTTATTGATGGATCAGGACGATCTCAATTCCGAGATCGAGAGAAACCCAGGCTTTGTCGGCTGTCAGAACTTTAGCGCCCAGGCATTGCGCCAGCGCCAGGCATGCGCGGTCCCCAAGCGAAAGACCAAGGCTGCGTGTGGCTTGCCGCAGGCGTGAAGCCGTTTCCGCTTGATCGCGGTCGAACGGTACCACCCGCAAGGGCATTTCCCGCAATTTGCTGAAGGCGAGATCAATATCCGCGCCATGGTCAACCGCCTTGGCCCCGACTTCGCTGAAATTGACGGCGCTTATTGACGCGCCTTGGATCGCGCCAGCGACTTTGTCCGCCCCCGGTTCGGCGAGCAACATTGCGAGAATAGCCGACGCATCGAGGACAATTTCCGTCATTCCCCGCGGTCTTCCCTGGCCGCTTCGCGCCTGCGCTCTTCGATCAGTTCGTCCACCATGGATTTATCGCTGCGATAGGGGCGAAACATTTCCTGCAGCTCTCGGATGATCGCGTCAGTGGAGCGAATGTGAAGCGATTCGCCATCGAATTTCAAAACGACGGAATCGCCTTTTTCCAACTTCATCGCTCGCCGGATGTCAGCAGGAAGGACAAGCCTTCCTCCATCAATAACTTTGGCGTGTGCCGTCAGCAATGCCATATTGCCCTAAAGTGGCGTGGCGCCATAATAGGGCAGATTCCGTCCAAAATCCATATCAAGCCGTAAATACATTCCAGCCGGTCGCTTCCGCCAAGCGCTCGAGGGCGAGGCTGCCGAGTTTGGAGTTGCCCCGGTCGTTGAGGCCGGGAGACCAGACGGCGATCGAGGCCTTGCCGGGCGCCACCGCGAGAATGCCGCCGCCGACGCCCGATTTGCCGGGCAGGCCGACGCGGAAGGCGAACTCGCCCGATCCGTCATAATGGCCGCAGGTCAGCATCAGCGCATTGATCCGGCGGGCGCGTTCGGGCGGGACGACCGGCTCCTGGGTGCCCGGATGCACGCCCGCGTTCATCAGATAGCGGCCGGCCATGGCGAGCTGGCGGCAATTCATCGTCAGCGCGCATTGGTGGAAATAGACTTTCAGCGCCTCTTCGACGGGATTTTCGAGATTACCGAATGCTTTCATATAGTTGGCGAGCGCGAAATTGCGGAAACCGGTCGCGGCCTCGGAATGGGCGACCTCGCTGTCGATCTCGACGCCGTCATCTTCGGCCAGAAACCGGACGAAGCGAAGAATGTCGCCGATCGTCTCGCGCGCGCCATAGCCCGTCAGCAGCGCATCGCTGACAACGATCGCCCCGGCATTGATGAATGGATTGCGGGGAATGCCATGCTCGCTTTCCAGCTGCACGATCGAGTTGAACGCCGATCCGGACGGCTCGCGCCCGACACGCTTCCACAGCGCGCGGCCGAGCCGGTTGAGCGCCATTGTCAGCGTGAAGACCTTAGACACGCTCTGGACAGAAAACGCCATCTCGGCGTCGCCGGCGGCGATGGTCTCGCCATCGGCAGTGACGACCGCGATGCCGAAATGATCGGGGCTGACCCGGGCAAGGGCAGGGATATAATCGGCGACTGCACCGCGATCGGTCTCGGCGGCCATGTCGGCGGCGATCGCCGCGACGATCTCCTTCAGCTCTTCCATGCCATCTCCCCTTCAGGGAGATAGATCAGAGCTTCCCGTCCGCGTCCAGCGCGTAGCCGGCGCTGCGCACGGTGCGGATGATGTCCGCCCGTCCGCCCGCATTGATCGCCTGGCGCAACCGGCGGATATGCACATCCACGGTGCGTGGCTCGATATCGGCATCATGGCCCCATACGCTGTCGAGCAGCCGCTCGCGCGAAAAGACCCAGCCGGGATGCTCCAGGAAATGCTTCAGCAGCCGGAACTCGGTGGGGCCCAGCGGCACCAACTCGCCCGCGCGGCGCACCTTGTGGCCGACCGTATCCATCTCAAGATCGGCATAGGTCAGCTGTTCGCCGGCCAATGCCGGGCGGACCCGGCGCAGCACCGCCGCCACCCGCGCGACGAGCTCGCGGGGGGAAAAGGGCTTGGTCACATAATCGTCGGCGCCGGTTTCGAGCCCGCGGATGCGATCCTCTTCCTCGCCGCGTGCGGTCAGCATGATGATCGGGATATTCTGCGTCTCCGGCATGCGGCGCAGACGCCGGCAGACCTCGATGCCGGATGTGCCCTCGATCATCCAGTCGAGCAGCACAAGATCGGGCGTGCTCTCGCGCGCAAGCAGCAGCGCCTCTTCGCCGTCCGCTGTCTGCCGGACCTCGAAATTCTCGCGGCTGAAGTGCCATACAAGCAGCTCCGCGAGCGCCGCGTCGTCTTCGACCAGCAGCATCTTCGCGCCCGCCACGGTCAGGCCTCGTCGTTTGCCGTGCCGCGCTCGCGGTCGGGCAGATATTGGCCGGTAGCGGAGAAATAGACCATTTCCGCGACATTGGTCGCGTGGTCGCCGATCCGCTCCAGATTCTTGGCGATGAACAGCAGGTGCGCGGCCTCGCCGATGGTCTGCGGATTCTCCATCATGAATGTCAGGAGCGTGCGGAAGATGCTGTTGTAGAAATCGTCGACCGCCTTGTCGCGCTGGCACACTTCCACCGCCGCTTCGGGGTCGCGCGCGGCGAAAGCGTTCAGGACATCGTGCAACATGTCGCTCGCCAGCCGGGCCATGGCCGGCAGCACCGACAAAGCCTCGATTTTCGATTTGCGAGAGATTTGCGAGACGCGCTTCGCGATGTTCTTGGCATAGTCGCCGATCCGTTCGATCACGCCGGCGATCTTCAGCGCCGCGACCGTCTCGCGCATGTCGTCGGCCATCGGCGCGCGCAGCGTCAGAATCTGCACGGCGAGGCGCTCCACCGCGATTTCCAGCTCGTCGATCTTCTTGTCGTCGGCGACGACATTGCCGGCGAGGTCCAGATCGTGCCGGGTAAGGGCGGTCATGGCGTTGTCGATCGCAGCCTCCGCGCGGCCACCCATTTCGGAAATCAGCCCGCGCAGCTCGACGATCTCGTCGTCAAAGGCCCTCAGCGTATGCTCGGTCACGTCGACCCCTCAAAGTTCGTGTCTTCAGCCCCCTGTTACAGAAGCGTTGCCGTTTGATGACAATGGAATCGGCGCGGGCGGCAGCAGCACCGTGACGATTGTTCCTTTGTCTGGGGCTGACTGGATATCGAGCCGGCCGCGGTGCCGCTCGACAATATGCTTGACGATGGCGAGGCCGAGGCCGGTGCCGCCGACCGCGCGGCTGCGCCCGGGATCGACACGGTAAAAGCGTTCGGTCAGGCGCGGCAGGTGTTCGGGCGCGATGCCTTCACCTTCGTCCTCCACCGAAAGGCGGATCATCGAGCCGGGTCCGGCGCTGGTACCGACCGTGACTGGGGTGCCGGGGCGGCCATATTTCAATGCGTTGCCGACCAGATTGTGCAGCAGCTGCGAAAGCTGCGCGCGATCGCCCGAGACGAAAGGCAGGCTCTCGTCGAGGTCGATCGCGACGTCCCGGCTGCGATCATTGCCGCCGTCGCGGATCACTGCGTGCACTTCGCGGACCAGCGCGCCCAGATCGACGGCGGTATGCGGCGCGCGGAATTTCTCCGCTTCAATGCGTGACAGCGACATCAAATCTTCGACCAGCCGCTGCATGCGCCGCGCCTCGTCATGCATCACGCGCAGGAAGCGCTTGCGCGTTGCCGTGTCGCCGCCGGCCTTTTCGTCATCCAGCGTCTCGATGAAACCGAGAATCGCGGCGAGCGGCGTGCGCAATTCGTGGCTGGCATTGGCGACGAAGTCGACGCGCATCTTTTCCGCCGCATGGCCCTCGCTGCGATCGACGAGATGGACGAGCGTGCGGCCGTCGGGAAGTGCGGCGACATTCATCTGCCAGCGCGAATCGCGCCCGCCCACGCCGACCAGCTCGATCGGGCGGGGAACGGACGGTTCGGCGCGGCTGATGAGCCGTTCCGCTGCCGCCGGGTGCCGGATCGCGACCCGAATGTCCTCGCCGACAATATGTTCGCCGAGCAGTTTGCGGGCCGCTGCATTGGCGGCGTCGACCCGCCCATCGCCAGTGATCAGGACCGGATCGCCGATCGCCTCGATCAGCTCCATATCGCCCCGCCTGGGATTATCGGGTTCCGGTGCGGGCTGAGGCGCCGCCGGCGGTTCGGGCGGGCGCGGAGAAAGGATCAGGATCAGCGTTACGCCCAGCGCCCCTGCGATCGCTATCGCGGACGCCCCGGCACCGCTCAGGCCAAGCGCCGCCAATGTGGCGAGCAGCAGCAGAACGGCGAGCAGGCGGCGCATCTCAGTTTCGCAACGCCAGCCGGTCAAGCGTTGGAATCAGATCGTCATAATGGTCGATCACGGCGTCGGCGCCCAGCTCTTCAACAGGCCCTGTCAGAAAACCGAAACTGACGGCGATGCTGGGAATCCCGGCGTTTCTGGCGGCCGTCGTGTCGTAGATCGAATCGCCGAGAAATACGGCGCTGCCGCCGCCCGCCCCGGCGACCATCGCGTTGATCGGGACAGCGCTGGGCTTCGCATTGCCTTTCCCCATCGTGTCTCCCCCGATCACCACCGCGAACCGGTCCAGAAGCCCGATCTCGTCCAGCAATTTTCGTGCGAACCTCTCGAATTTGTTTGTGACAATTCCGAGACTCACGCCTTGAGCCGCCAGTTGATCCATCGCGTCGATCACGCCAGGAAAAGGGATCGAGCCCTCCGAAACATTTTCGCCATAGAAATCGAGCAGGATCGGATAGAGGCGCCGCATATCCTCCGGATCGCACCCGCCTGAAGCTTCCAGCCCTTTCTGAAGCATGTTTTTCGCGCCGCCGCCGATCATCGGCCGCACGTCGTCAATGTCGAGCAGGGGCCGGCCGGCCTCGGCCAGCGCGTGATTGACCGCGCGGGTCAGCGTCGCGCTGGTGTCCAGCAAGGTTCCGTCGAGGTCGAAGCCGACAATGTCGAATGCGCGCGCCATGACCGGCCCTTGCCGCTGGCAGGCCGAAGTGGCAAGCGCGCGCGAGTGACGACCCAGCACCCACTCGCCGCCATCGTCCTTGCCGCGGGCAAGGGCACGCGCATGAAATCCGATCTGCATAAAGTGCTGCATCCGATCGCCGGGCGGCCGATGCTGATGCAGCTGCTGGCGTCGCTCGACGTCTTAGGGCCGGAACGGACGATCGTCGTCGTCGGCAGCGGCCGCGATCAGCTTGAAAAGGCTTTGGCCGGGCGCGAGGCCAGCATCGTGGTGCAGGAACCGCAGCTGGGCACCGCGCACGCCGCGCTGCAAGCTGAATCAGCCCTTCGTGACTTCAATGGCGATGTGCTGGTGATGTTCGGCGATGTGCCGTTCGTCAGCAGCGCCACGATGCGACGTCTGATCGAGCGGTTGCATGGCCCCGGTGACCCTGCCGTCGTTGTGCTCGGGTTCCGGCCGGCCGATCCCGCCGCCTATGGCCGCATCATTGAGGACGAGGATGGACGGATCGCGAAGATGGTCGAGTTCAAGGACGCATCCGAAGACGAACGCGCCGTCACGCTGTGCAATTCCGGCCTGATGGCAGTGCGCGCCGAGGATCTGTTCCCGCTGCTCCGCAGGGTGACGAACGACAACGCTGCCGGCGAATATTATCTGCCCGATATCGTCATGCTGGCGGCGGCCGATGGGCGCGGCTCCGCAGTCATTGAAACGGAGGCGAGCGAAGTCGCCGGCATCAACAGCCGCGCGGAACTGGCCGAGGCCGAACTCGCCTGGCAACGCCGCCGCCGCGCCGAGGCGATGGCCGAGGGTGTTTCCCTGATCGCACCGGAAACGGTCTGGTTCTCCCACGATACGAGGCTGGGCCGCGACGTGATCGTGGAACCCAATGTCTGGTTCGGGCCCGGCGTGACGATCGCGGATGGCGTCACGATCCACGGCTTCAGCCATCTGGAAGGGGCGGACGTCGGGCAGGGCGCGGAAGTCGGCCCCTACGCGCGGCTGCGGCCCGGCGCGGAGCTGGGCGCGAAATCCAAGATCGGCAATTTCGTCGAAGTGAAGAAGGCGCGGCTGGGCGAGGGCGCCAAGGCCAATCATCTGACCTATCTGGGGGACGCCGAGATTGGCGCCGGCGCGAACATCGGTGCGGGCACGATCACCTGCAATTATGACGGCTTCTTCAAATACCGCACCAGCATCGGCGAGGGCGCGTTCATCGGCTCCAATTCTGCGCTTGTGGCGCCCGTCAACATCGGCGCGGGCGCGATCGTTGCGGCGGGATCGGTCATCACGTCCGACGTCGAAGCCGACGCCCTCGCGCTCGGCCGTGGCGAGCAGAAGACCAAGCCCGGTTGGGCCGGGAAATTCCGCGCGATGATGCTCGCGCGTAAGAAGGGCAGTTGAAATCTGATATCGTGATATGATATCGCGATATCATGCGTACTTTGGTCGATATTCCTGAGGACGATATCCGCTGGCTGGACCAAAAGGCAGCCGAGAGCGGCAAGTCACGCACGGCCTTGGTTCGTGAGGCAGTCGAAGCGTATCGGGCGGAGGTCGGCAATGAGGTGGAACGCCGTCGCGCGGCCTTACGTGCCGGTTTTGGCGCCTGGAAAGATCGTAAGGACATCGGAGATGCCGTTGAATGGCAGCGCCGGGAGCGCGCCAGTTGGACCCGGCCATGGGATCCTGACTATGAGGAAGTGAGGGCCGAATTCCCGGATCTGTTCGACGAGCAGGACGACCGCGAACGGGCCCATTATCTCAGTCTCGATCCCTCGTTGAAGCGTGATCGAAAGTGAGTGCGGCTTCCTTCGACAGCAACATACTGATCGACGCGCTCAATGGCCAGAAACGGGCCCAGGCCGAGTTGGAGCGCGTCGATGAACTGTGGATCAGTCGAGTGACTTGGATCGAGGTCATGTCGCGCGTCGATGATGCAACGGTAGGACGGACTCGGTCGCTGCTATCCGCTTTCACGATCGACGAGCTCGACGAAGCAATCGCGGGGCGAGCGGCGGCACTGCGCAACGATCGTCCTTCTCTCAAACTGCCGGATGCCGTCATACTTGCCTCGGCTCAAGTTCGAGGGCGCATCCTCGTGACTCGCAATACCAAGGATTTTCCGGCCAACATGCCGGGCATCCGCGTTCCTTACACTCTGTAGCGAAAGTTATCTCTCATGTGCGGCATTATCGGCATTCTGGGCGTGGACGATGTGGCCGAGCGGCTCGTCGAAGGGCTGCGGCGTCTCGAATACCGCGGTTATGACTCGGCCGGCGTCGCGACCGTGCATGACGGCCGGATCGAGCGCCAACGCGCCGAGGGCAAGCTCAACAATCTCGCCAGGAAGCTGGGCCAGGAGCATCTGCCGGGCCATAGCGGCATCGCCCATACCCGCTGGGCGACGCATGGCGCGCCGACCGAGGACAATGCCCATCCGCATATCGTCGGCGACGTGGTGCTGGTCCACAACGGCATTATCGAGAATTTCAAGCCTCTTCGCGACGAGCTGATCGCAGAAGGCCGCACCTTCAAATCCCAGACCGATACTGAAGTCGTCGGCCATCTCGTCGCGCGCGAGGTCGAGCGCGGCGCGTCGCCCGAGGAAGCGGTGAAAGCGGTGCTGCCGCGCCTGCACGGCGCCTTCGCGCTGGCGATCATGTTCAAGAGCGATCCGGACCTGATCATCGGCGCGCGGCTCGGCGCGCCGCTGGTCGTCGGCTATGGCGAGGGCGAGAATTATCTGGGCTCGGACGCTATCGCGCTCGCCCCGCTCACGCAGCGCATCGCCTATCTGGACGAGGGTGACTGGGCGATGATCCGCCGCTCCGGCATCCGCATCTTCGACAAGGAAAATAACCCCGTCGAACGGCCGGTCACGCTCTCCGGCATCACCGGCGCGTTGATCGACAAGGGCAATCACCGCCACTTCATGCAGAAGGAGATTTTCGAGCAGCCGGTCGTCGTCGCCCAGACGCTCAACTCCTATCTGCGCTCGGTCGAAGAGCGGGTCGCGCTGCCCGACATGGATTTCGATCTCGGCGGCATCGAGCGGGCGGTGATCGTTGCCTGCGGCACCTCATCCTACGTGGCCCAGATCGGCAAATATTGGCTCGAGCAGATGGCGCGCGTGCCGGTCGAGGTCGATGTCGCCTCCGAGTTCCGCTATCGCGACCCGGTGCTGGGGCCGAACATGCTGGGCCTCGTCATCTCGCAGTCGGGGGAAACGGCGGATACGCTTGCGGCGCTGCGTCACATGAAGGCACAGGGTGTCACCACTGCCGGCATCATCAACGTGCCGACCTCCTCTATGGCGCGCGAAGTTGACCTGTTGCTGCCCACCCATGCGGGCCCGGAGATAGGCGTCGCCTCAACCAAAGCCTTCACTTGCCAGCTCGCGGTGATGGCGGCGCTGTCGGCCAACATCGCCCGGTCGAAAGGCAAGCTCGACGCGGCCGAAGAAGCGGAGCTGGTCAAGCACCTGACCGAAGTCCCGGCTGCGATGAATGCCGCGCTTGCCCACGATTCCGAAATCGAAGCCATGGCGCACACCATCGCCGGCGCGCGCGACGTGCTTTATCTCGGCCGGGGCACCGACTATCCGCTGGCGCTGGAGGGTGCGCTGAAGCTGAAGGAAATCAGCTACATCCATGCCGAAGGCTATGCGGCGGGCGAAATGAAGCATGGGCCGATCGCGCTGATCGACGAAAGCGTGCCGGTGATCGTGATCGCGCCGTCCGGCCCGTTGTTCGACAAGACCGTCTCCAACATGCAGGAGGTCCAGGCACGCGGCGGCAAGGTCGTGCTGATCTCCGACGCGGAAGGCTTGGCCCAGGCCGGCGAAGGCGCGCTGGCCACGATCGAGATGCCCAGGGTCCATCCGCTGGTCGCGCCACTCGTCTATGCCGTACCGGTGCAGCTCCTTGCCTATCACGTGGCTGTGGCGAAAGGCACCGATGTCGACCAGCCCCGCAACCTCGCGAAAAGCGTCACGGTCGAGTAACGCCCTCGCTGCATTCGTTGCCGAGTCAGATCGTCGTGAAGACCTTGCTGATGATCAGCCAGCCGTCGCTGTCGATCATGTGAAACCGGTCGAGGAAATCGAAGCGGCCGCCGAAACCGCGGCTGGTCACGGTGCCGCTGGCGATCCGGCCGGTTGCGGCGAGTTCCGATATTTCCGCCGTAAAGCCCGAATGGTCGACGCCCGCCGCCGCCATGCCGGCGACGTCGTCGAGGAACGGATCCGGGGTGCCGGCGATCAGCTGGCCGTCCAGGTCGCCGCTCATCACGGCTGCGGGGTGGAAGCAACGCGCCAGAACATCGCGGTCGAGGCGCCGGGAACCGTCGATATAGGCGTCCAGGACGGCCCGAGGTGAAGCGAAGGTCATTTCCTGTCCTTTCCGATGGATATGAGAACGGCCTCGCGCAGCGCTTCGCTGCCACGCGAAAGCAGGCTCACATCGGTACCGATCGAGACGAAACTGGCGCCTTCGCTCAGGCGAGCGGCGGCATCCTCGGCATCGAGCGCGAAAATGCCGGCGGCTTTCCCGGTCGCCCGAATCCCCGTCAAAGCATCAGCGATCGCGGCCTGCACGGCCGGGTGCCGCGGGGCGCCCAGATGGCCGAGCGAAGCAGAGAGATCGCCCGGGCCGATGAAAATCGCGTCCACGCCATCCACCGCGGCGATCGCCTCGATCGCGGCCAGGCCGGCACGGCTTTCGATCTGCACGATCAGGCAATGGTCTTCATGGGCGGATGTCAGATAGTCTCGGTGCCGGCCAAAGCCGGAAGCACGGCTGGTCGCGCTCGCGACGCCTCTGACGCCCTGGGGAGGAAAGCGCATGGCGGAAACGGCCAGGCGGGCCTGATCGGCGCTGTCCACCATCGGCATCATCAGGGTGCGGAAGCCGATATCCATATATTGCTTGATGATGGCGGGATCGCAGAGCGGCAGGCGCGCGACCGGCTCCAGCGGATAGGCTGCGACAGCCTGGAGCTGGGCGAGCAGGGACGGCACCGTATTCGGTGCATGCTCCCCATCGAACAGCAGCCAGTCATAGCCCGCGCCCGCGCAGATTTCCGCCGTGTATGGATTGGCAAGGGCCTGCCATAGGCCGAGTTGCGTGCGCCGTTCGGCGATCGCCTGCTTGAACGGGTTCATACGAAACGCGCCGAGATCGAACCGAGCGGGCCGTAATCGACATGGAAATTGTCGCCCGTGCGGGCCGGGACCGGCGCCGTGAAGCTGCCGCCCAGGATGATCTCTCCGGCCTCCAGCCGTTGGCCATAGGGCGCGAGTTTGTTGGCGAGCCAGGCAACGCCGTTCGCCGGGTGATTGAGCACCGCCGCCGCCACGCCCGATTCCTCGATGACTCCGTTCCGGTATATGAGAGCGGAGAGCCAGCGGCGTGGACGCTCAGCCGGGGCGATCATGTCGCCGCGATTCCCGGCACCACAACTGTCAGGCACCTTGAAGAAAATGTCCGGCGTCCCGCCATCGACAGCGCTGCCCTTGAGCAAGTGACGGACATTTTTGCGCCGGACGCGCCGGCCGGCCCTCGTTATCCCGCCGCGACCCAGGCGGAAATCGACACTGAAGAGTTCGGCGTGGCTTCGCAGGAATGACGAAAGCGTCTCCGATGCGCTAGACGGGATCGTGCCGTCCGGACCCCGCAAGATCATCCATATCGACATGGACGCTTTCTATGCGTCCGTGGAGCAGCGCGACGATCCGGCGCTGCGGGGGCGGCCGGTGGCGGTGGGGTCCGCGCAGGCGCGAGGCGTGGTCGCGGCGGCAAGTTATGAAGCGCGCACGTTCGGCGTGCGGTCCGCAATGCCTTCTTCGACGGCGTTGAGGCGCTGTCCGGATCTGGTATTCGTCGCCCCGCGTTTCGACGTCTATCGCGCGATTTCCAACCAGATCCGCGCGATCCTGCTCGACTATACCGATCTGGTGGAGCCGCTGGCGCTGGACGAAGCCTATATGGACGTGACCGAGGATCGGTGCGGGCTGGGCTCCGCCAGGGCGACGGCTGAGGAAATTCGCGCCCGTATTCGAGTGACAACCGGCCTCACTGCCTCGGCGGGCGTTTCCTACAACAAGTTCATCGCAAAGCTCGCCTCCGATCAGAACAAGCCGGACGGGCTGTGCGTGATTCCGCCCGCCCCTGGGCCCGCATTCGTCGCCAGCCTGCCGGTGTCGCGCTTTCACGGCGTCGGCCCGGTCACGGCGGCGAAAATGGAGCGGCTGGGCATCCGCACCGGCGCCGACCTGCGCGCCTGTGAGCTTGCCTTCCTGCAACAGCATTTCCGCAGCAGCGCCGACTATCTGTACGGCGCCGCGCGCGGCGAGGATCATCGCGCGGTACGGGCCGATCGGCCGCTCAAATCGGTCGGGGCGGAGCGCACCTTCGACACCGATCTGCATCGTGAGGCCGATCTTGTCGCGGCGCTGGAGCGCGTGGCGGATGCGGCCTGGACGCGCGTTGAGCGCTATGCCGCCCGCGGGCGAACCGTCACGCTGAAGCTGCGCTATGCTGATTTCCGGACCATCACTCGGGCGCGGACGATGGCCGGCTTTTTCGAGGATCGCGACAGTTTCGGCCAGGAAGGTTGGGCGTTACTCGCGGCGCTGCTGCCTATCGAGCAGGGCATAAGACTGCTCGGCCTGACGCTGTCGGGCATAGAGCAGGAAGGCGAAGGGCCCGTTCAATCGCTTCTACCCCTCGCTCAATAATCCTGCGTGCTTCGGCGTTCGCCGGAGCAACAGGGTAGTTCAGTTCAAACCGCTCAACCCCATACCTCGCCGTAGAGCCGCATCAGATTGCCGCCCAGCACCTTGTCGATCCGCGCGCTGCTCCAGCCGGCCCTGGCGAGGCCGTCCGCCAGCATGCGGAAGCGCATATGGCTGTCCCATTCGGCGACGATGTTGAAGATGTCGGGCCCTTCGCCCGGCGCGGCGATGCCGGCTTTCGAGCGGCGCTCGTAGAATTTCTTTTGGTCTTCCCGCGCCTTGTCGTCGATCACCGTCTTGTAGAGGATATTGTCGGTGCCGACCGAGACGTGGTCCTCGCCGCACACTTTTACGGCGTGGTCCATGTGGCGCACCAGATCGGCGCCTGTCGGCTTGCCGCCAGGCACGAGGAACGGCATCCAGTAGATGCCGACCACGCCGCCCTTTTCGGCGCAGGCGCGGAGCTCTGCGTCATATTGGTTGCGCGGATTGTCATGCAGGTCGCGGCAGCCTGTATGGCTGATCGTCATCGGGCGGGTTGCCGCCTGAATGGCTTCCGCCACGGTGCGTTGGCCGGAATGGGAGAGATCGAGCAGCAATTTCTCCTTCTCTATCCGGGCGATGGTGGCGCGGCCGAGCTTGGAGACGCCGCCATTGGCGGGCTCAAGGCAGCCGTCGCCGGAAAGATTGCGGTTGTTGTAGGTCAGCTGGACGATGCGGACGCCCAGGCCTTTCAGGGTCGCGATCCGGTCGAGCTCCGGCCCGACCAGTGACGTATCCTGTGTGTTGAAGATAAAGGCGAGCTTGCCTGCCGCTTTCGCTGCACGGATGTCGGCCACGCTCAGCGCCTTGATGCAGACATCGGGATTGTCGGCGATCGCCTGGTTGATCTGGCCGATACTGGCAATGGTGTGATCCCATGCGTCGAGGCTGTTGCCGACATCGTTGACCGTCATGCTGCAGGCGGTCAGGCCGGATGCCCGGATTTCCTCGATCGCTCGAGGCGAGAAATGGACGTCGGTTTCCTTGCCATAAGGGTCGTTCACCACGCCCTGGCCGTCGATAATGATCGCTTGCCTGAACGCGGCGTCGGAATAGGCCGCGGCACGCGCGGCATAGGGCAGCACGAAAGGCGCGGCTGCGGTCAGCCCGATAAAGTCGCGGCGATTCATCTGCATCTCCCCTTTTGCCGGGGAGAGTGCGTCAGCCGGCGTCAGCCTGCAAGCTCAGCCGAGCTTTTCGATCTTTGACTGAAGCTCCGCCAATTGGGACTTCAGCGCGGCCAGCTCGTCGTCTTTGGAAGCGGGCGCGGCCGGGGCGGCGCCGCTTTTCGTTGCCTGGAACGCTTTGGTCGCGGCTTCGAACATTTCCATGTTGCGGCGGGCGATGTCCGCGAACGGACCGCCGGCGAACGCGCCTTTCATCGCTTCGTTGAACTGGGCCTGGTTGCGGCGGAACGCTTCCATCGAGGCTTCGAGATATTGCGGCACCATCGCCTGCATCGAATCGCCATACATGGAGATGAGCTGGCGCAGGAAGTTGACCGGCAGCATCGTCTGGCCGCGCGATTCCTCGTCCATGATGATCTGGGTAAGGACGTTGCGCGTGATGTCCTCGTCGCTGCGGGCGTCGAGCACGCGGAACTCGCGACCCTCACGCACCATCGTCGCCAGATGATCCAGCGTGATATAGCTCGACGTCTCGGTGTTATAGAGGCGGCGGTTCGCATATTTCTTGATGATGACCGCACCGGATTCGTCGCGATTGGGATTCTTGGCCATGGACGCGCCTTCAATGGAAAGCCCGACGCTAGCACTGCGCGATGCCGCGGTGCAACACGGCCCGCGCCCGCTGCCTCTGTTCCTGGATATGGTCCGCGAACAGACCGAGGGCGATGCGGAACGCCGCGCGGGCATTCTGGCCGGACTGCGCGCCTATCAGACAGCGGAGCGGCCGCTCTCTCCACCTGCAATGCCGACCGTCGCGCGCGTGGGGCGAGCTACACTGCATGACTTTGGCGGCAAGGGGCGGCCGGCAGTGTTCGTGCCGTCGCTCATCAACCCGCCGATCATCCTCGATCTGGCGGAGGACAATTCGCTGTTGCGCTGGCTGAGCGGGCAGGGCGTGCGGCCGCTACTCGTGGATTGGGGCGACCCTACCCAAATCCTCCCCGGAACGGGGAGGGGGACCGCGCCCCATAGCGGCGCGGTGGAGGGGCCGCACCCAGGCGTTAAGCCGGGGGAGGATGCCGACCCTCCGCTTCGCTCCGGGCCCCTCCACCATGCTTCGCATGGTCCCCCTCCCCGTGCCGGGGAGGATTTAAGTGTCGCCGGGCACGTCACCGGCTTATTGCTGCCCTTGATCGAACAATTGAATGAGCCCGCCCATTTGGTCGGCTACTGCCTGGGCGGGACGATGGCGCTGGCAGCCGCGATGCACGCGGAGCTGCTCAGCCTGACGCTGATCGCATCGCCCTGGCACTATGCCGGCTTCGGCCAGGCCCGCGACGAGATCGCCTCACTCTGGCAGGCCGCCAAGCCGTCGTCCGAAAGGATGGGGCTGGTGCCGATGGAAGTGCTGCAGTCCGGCTTCTGGCGGCTCGATCCGTGGCGCACCGTGACGAAATATGAGAAATTCGGGCAGCTCGATCGGGAAAGCGCCGAGGCCAGGGCCTTTATCGCGCTGGAGGATTGGGCGAACGCGGGCGCGCCCCTGACTTATGGCGCAGGCCATGAATTGTTCGAGGAGATGATCGGCGCGGACGTGACCGGCAATGGCGGGTGGCGTGTCGGGGGCGAGGTCGTCGATCCCGCCAAAATCGCGGTGCCCACGCTCGAATTCGTCTCGCTTCACGATCGTATCGTACCGGCAGCCTCATCGGCGCGGTTGCCCGATCAAAGGCTGCTCGGCCTCGGCCATGTCGGCATGATCGTCGGTTCGCGCGCCAGGGAGCAGCTTTGGGAACCACTCGCGGCGATGCTTTCGCAGGCGCAGCGAAGCTGATAGGTGCGCCGGTGAAGGAGACTCGCTCCATGCAGGATATCGTCATCACCGCCGCCAAGCGCACGCCGGTCGGCAGCTTCCTCGGCGCCTTTGCCGGAACCCCGGCGCACGAGCTGGGGCGCGTCGCGATTGAGGCTGCGCTGGCGCAGGCCGGTGTCGGCGGTGACGAGGTGTCCGAAGTCATTCTCGGTCAGGTGCTGACCGCGGCGCAGGGCCAGAACCCGGCCCGCCAGGCATCGATGGCCGCCGGCGTGCCGAAGGAAGTGCCGGCCTGGGGGCTGAACCAGGTGTGCGGCTCCGGCCTGCGCGCGGTCGCGACCGCCGCGCAGATGGTCGCGACCGGCGATGCGCGCATCGTCGTCGCGGGGGGCCAGGAGAATATGTCGCTTTCCTCCCACGCGCAGCAGCTGCGCAGCGGCACCAAGATGGGCGCGGTCGAGCTGGTCGATACGATGATCAAGGATGGCCTGACCGACGTCTTCAACGGCTATCATATGGGCATCACTGCCGAGAATCTGGCCGAGAAATATCAGATCACCCGCGAGGATCAGGACGTGTTCGCCACCGCCTCGCAGAACAAGGCGGAAAAGGCGCGGGCGTCGGGCCGCTTCGCCGACGAGATCGCGCCGGTGACGGTCAAAGGCCGCAAGAGCGACACTGTCGTCGACCGGGACGAATTCATTCGCGAGGGCGTGGTCGTCGCGAGCCTCGCGGGCCTGCGCCCGGCTTTCAAGAAAGACGGCACGGTGACGGCTGCCAATGCCTCCGGCCTGAACGACGGCGCAGCGGCTCTGGTCGTGATGACGCGCGAGGAGGCCGAGCGGCGCGGGTCGCCGGTGCTGGCACGGATCGCGAGTTGGGCGTCGTGCGGCGTCGATCCGTCGATCATGGGNNGGCCCGGTGCCTGCGAGCAAGCGCGCGCTGGAAAAGGCCGGTTGGTCGATCGGCGATCTTGACCTGATCGAAGCGAACGAAGCCTTCGCCGCGCAAGCGCTGGCCGTCGGCAAGGAGCTTGGCTGGGATGCTGCCAAGGTGAATGTGAACGGCGGCGCGATCGCGATCGGCCATCCGATCGGCGCCTCGGGCGCGCGCATTTTGACGACGCTCATCTATGAAATGGACAAGCGCGACGCGAAGAAAGGCCTCGCCACACTCTGCATCGGCGGCGGCATGGGCATCGCTCTCTGCCTGGAGCGGTGAGTTTTTCTAAGGCACGGTCATTGCGAGCGTAGCGAAGCAATCCAGCGCGGCGTTTACGCAGGCTGGATTGCTTCGTCGCTACGCTTCTCGCAATGACGAGCCGGGTTCAGTCCACCCAATACCGCTCGAACCTTCGTCCAAGCGACGTCAGCAATTCGTATTGCGCGATGCCTGAGGCGGCGGACGCTTCGGGCAACGCATAGTCGATCGTTACCCAATCGCCTTCGCCGAGTTCCGGTGCGGCGGTGATGTCGATCGCGATCAGGTCCATGGATACGCGGCCGATAAAGGGAAGGGTGCGTCCTTCAGTGCTGGCTGTGCCGCGGTTGGAAAAGCCACGCAGGATCCCGTCGCCATAGCCGATGTTGAGGATGGCGATTTCGGTGTCGCATTCTGCAGTCCAGATGCCGTTATAGCCGACACTTTCCCCAGCAGGGGCAATGCGGCGCTGCAGAATCTGCGCCTCCGGAAAAGCGACCTGCCGGATATGCCCCAGCGCCTCGTCGCGCGGTACGCCGCCGTAAAGGGCAAGGCCCGGCCGGGTCAGGTCAAACGCATAGTCAGCGCCCAGGCAGATGCCCGCGGAGTTTGCGAGACTGAGCCGCCGGTGCGGCACGCGCCCCGCAACCTCGACGAATGCTTTATGCTGCGCAGCATTTCGCGCGGAATCTTCGTCGGCACAGGCGAGATGACTCATCAAAGTGTCGATCTCGAGTCCCTCGAGCGCGGCCCAGTCGGCAGGAGGCAGGCCCAGCCGGTTGATGCCCGTGTCGATCATCACGTCGCATGCGCCGCCGTTGGCATCCCGCCAGCGCATCAACTGTTCGATCGAGTTCAGTACCGGGCGCGCGTCGAGCGTCCGGGCCGCCGCCATATCCTCCGCGCGCACGCCGTGGAGGACCGATAGCCGCGCGCCTTCCGGCAGTGGCATCAGTGCCTCGGCTTCGGCCCAGGTCGCGGTGAAAAAGTCCCGGCATCCCGCCGCTGCCAGCCGCGCCACCACTTCGCGCGCGCCCAATCCATAGCCGTCGGCCTTGACCGCCGCGCCGCATGCCGCGCTGCCGCCTTGATTCTTCAGCCAGAGCCAGTTCGCGACAAGCGCCGCGCCGTCCAGCCGCAGTCGATGGGGTGGGGGAATGGTCATGGCCTGGCGGTTAGCCGCCGCGGGCGGGTTCGTCCATCGCGGTCAGGTCGCCCCTGCGCAGCCAGAAGCCCGTCACCAGCAGCGCGACCGCCACCACGACCCAGGTGTACCATAGGCCCGAATAGGGATTGCCGGTCTTCGCGACGATATATTGGCTGACGAACGGCAGGAAGCCGCCGAAATAGCCGGTGCCGATATGATAGGGGATCGACATTGAACTATAGCGGATGCGCGGCGGAAACAGCTCTGACAGCAAGGCGGCGACAGGCCCATAGGTCATGCCGGACAAAGCGCTGAGCGCGAGGATGCCGATCAGGATGATCGCGATGTTGCCGCCCGAAGGCCGCACCTTTTCCAGATCATAGCCGGCATCTTTGAGGGCGCTGTCCAGCTCCGTTTCGCTGGGGTACACCGCCGCGCTTGCCAGCCGTTTTTCACCGATGATGACGCCGGACAGTTCGCGATTGGTCGCATAGGGCACGCCGCGCTTGGAAAGCATGTCGAGGGCCTTGCCGCACGCGCTCGGCTGGGTCTTGGCGAAGGGGCTGTAGCCGCAATCGCTGCCGCCGACGACGACCGGCGCACGCTCCGCGGCACGGGCCAGATGCGGATTCGCTGCATGGCCGATCATCGTGAAAATGGGGAACAGCAGGATCAGCGTCAGCCCATAGCCGGTCACGATGGGCAGCTTGCGCCCGAGCCGGTCCGACAGCCAGCCGAACAGCACGAAAAAGACCAGGCCGGCCGCGGCGCCGATGCCGACCAGAATCTGCGCCATGCTCGGCTCCAGCTTCATCGCGTTCTGGAGGAAATAGAGCACCTGGAACATCGCGGTGTACCAGATCACCGTCAGGCCCGCCGCGATGCCGAACAGCGCGACGAACAGGCGACGGCCGTTGCCGGGATAAGTGAAAGTCTCTTTCAGCGGGTTGCGTGCGATCTCGCCCGCTTCCTTGATTGCCTGGAAGACCGGGCTCTCGCTCAGCTTCAGCCGCATCCACAGCGAAACCGCCAGCAGTACCAGCGAGAAGACGAAGGGGAACCGCCAGCCCCAGGCCTGCCACGCCTCGGGGCCCAGCACGGCCTGCGTGCCGAGCACGACCGCCAGCGACAGCACGAAGCCGCCGGCGACGCTGCCCTGAATGAAGCTGGTGTAGAAGCCGCGCCGGTCCGCCCGGGCATGTTCCGCGACATAGATGGCGGCACCGCCATATTCGCCGCCCAGCGCCAGCCCTTGCAGCGCCCGCAGAACGAGGAGGATGACCGGCGCCGCGATCCCGATCTGCGCGGCACCAGGCACGAAACCCAGGCCGGCGGTCGCAAGACCCATCAGCGTGATGGTGACGAGGAACGTGTATTTGCGGCCCAGCCTGTCGCCCAGATAGCCGAACAATACCGCGCCTAATGGGCGGACCCCAAAACCGACCGCGAAGGTCGCGAGCGTGAGCAGCAATTGCGCGACGTCGCTGCTCGCCGGGAAGAATACCTTGCCGACAATCGCCGCGAGCGTGCCGTAGATGAAGAAATCATACCATTCGAAGATCGTGCCCAGCGACGACGCGGCGATCACCAGCCGCACTTCGCCGGGTTTCAGCTCCTCGATCCGTTCCGCGACTGTCGCCACCCATGCCCCCTCTTTGTGTTTAGCGAGGGCTTAAGCCGCGATTCCCCGAACGGCAACAACGCCTCCTTCGCCCGTCATCCCGAACTTGTTTCGGGATAAGCGGGACATTGCCCGACGCTCGCGACCTGTCCTCCGCCGTCCGCCGGCCTCTCTCTTGTCCCGAAACGAGTTCGGGATGACGGCTTCCTCAGAACAACCGCCCGCCGTCGGGCACCTCGCGCGTGGGCGCGATCAGCACGACTTCGCCGTTCGCATCGGGGAAGCCGAGTGTGAGCACTTCCGACATGAAGGGTCCGATCTGACGCGGCGCGAAATTCACCACCGCGGCGACCTGCCGGCCGACCAAGGTTTCGGGCGTATAATGCCGGGTGATCTGGGCGCTCGATTTCCTGCGGCCGATATCTGGGCCGAAATCAATCACCAGCTTGAACGCCGGCTTGCGCGCCTCCGGAAACGGCTTCGCCGACACGATCGTGCCGACGCGGATATCGACGGCGAGGAAATCGTCAAAAGCGATGGTCATGCAAGGCTCTCAAAGCCCTCTCCCCTGTGGGGAGAGGGTTGGGTGAGGGGGCTCTGAGTCCGAAGTACGAGCGCCGAGCCCCCTCACCCCGCTCGCTTCGCGAGTCGCCCTCTCCCCGCAAGGGAGAGGGAAAGGGCTATTTCGCCGGCTTCACGAACTTCAGCGTCATGCGGTCACTTTCGCCAATCGCCTGGTATTTGGCGCGATCGGTTTCGCCCTTGGTGTAGGTGGGGGGCAGCGTCCAGACGCCGTCCGGCCAATCGGCAGTGTCCTTAGGATTGGCGTTCACTTCGGACGAACCGGCGAATTTGAAGCCTGCCTGCTCGGCGAGGCGGCGGACGGTCGAGACCTTGAGATAGCCGCTATCCTCTTCGCGTTTGACGTCCGCCTTTTCGGGCAGGCGGTGATCCTCGATACCGAGCACGCCGCCCGGCTTCAGCATCGCATAGATCTCCTTGAAGGCGGCGAGGCTGTAATCCGCCTTGGGCTCGGTCATTTCGCCTTCACGCCAATTGTGCACGTTGCGGAAGGTGAGCACGACATCGGCGGTGCCGGGCGCGACACCCGTGCCACCGAGCACCGTCGCCGGGAAAGCCGCCTTCTCGACCTTGCCGTACACCGCGGGATCGGATTCGAGCTTGGCCGAGATCGTCTTGCCGAAATTGCCCTTGGGATTGGCCAGGATCAGCTTGCCGCCCTTGGCCAGATAAGGCCCCAGAATCTCGGTGTACCAGCCGCCGCCGGGCCAGATCTCGACCACCGTGTCGGTCGGCTTCACGCCGAAGAAAGCGAGCGTTTCGGCCGGGTGGCGATACTGGTCGCGTGCCTTGTTCGCTTCGGTGCGGGTGGGAGCGGCGACTGCCTGCTTTAGAGCCGCGCTGGGCGTCTGGGCGATCGCAGGTGCGGCCACCAAAGCAGCCAAAACGATTGGGAAAAAGCGCATCCTGTCCTCCTTGTCCGGTTCTGGCCGGATCAGGAGGGCAGGTTAAGCGGCCAGCGCTTTTCGATCAATCACAGACAGGCTTCGAGGAATGCCTGATCAAAGCCATATTGTTTGGCTTTTTCGAGCGTGTAGGGGCGCAGGCCGGAGCTGCGATACTCGCCGACGATCTTGCCGTCCGCCGTCTCGTCCAGATATTCGAACTTGAACAGCTGTTGCGTCACGATCACCGGGCCCTCCATGCCGATCACTTCGGTGATGTCGGTAACGCGGCGAGAGCCGTCGCGCAGGCGCTTCACCTGCACGATCATGTCGACGGAATCGGCGATCTGGCGACTGATCGCTTCCTTCGGCACCTTGATGTCCGACATCATCACCATGTTCTCCATACGCGCCAGGCATTCGCGCGGGGAGTTGGAGTGAAGCGTCGCCATCGAGCCGTCATGGCCGGTGTTCATCGCGGCGAGCAGGTCGAAGCACTCGGCGCCGCGGATTTCGCCCAGGATGATGCGATCCGGGCGCATACGCAGCGCGTTGATGACAAGATCGCGGATAGTGATCGCGCCTTGGCCCTCCAGGTTGGCGGGGCGGGTTTCGAGCGGCAGCCAGTGCGGCTGCTGCAGCCGAAGCTCGGCCGCGTCCTCGATCGTCAGCACGCGCTCGCCCGGGTCAATCATTTTCGACAAGGCGTTCAGCATCGTCGTCTTGCCCGAGCCGGTGCCGCCCGAAATGACAATGTTGAAGCGGCAGGCGCCGGCGATCTTCAGTGCCGTCGCCATCTTGGGCGACATCGATCCGAATCCGGCCATCATGTCGAGCGTGATCGGTTTGGCGGAGAATTTGCGGATCGAGATCGCGGTGCCGCGCAGCGACAGCGGCGGCACGATCACGTTGACGCGGCTGCCGTCCTTCAGGCGGGCGTCGGCCAGCGGCGTGGTCTGGTCGACCCGGCGGCCGACCTGGTTCACGATGCGCTGGGCGATCTGGAACAGATGCTCTTCGTCGCGGAACTGGATCGGCGCGATCGTCAGCTTGCCCTTGCGCTCGATATAGGTCTGCTGCGGGCCATTGACCATGATGTCGCTGACGTCGGGATCGGCCAGCAGCTCCTCGAGCGGCCCCAGCCCCAGCAGCTCGTCGACCAGCACTTTTTCCAGCGCGAATTGTTCGCGGCGGTTGAGCGTCAGCTTCAGTTCGGCGAGCACTTCGCCGATGATCGGCGAGAATTCCTCGGCCAGCTCATCCTTGGACAGCGAGGCGGCGGCTTCGGGATCGACGCGCTCCAGCAGGCGGGGAAGCACCTGCTCCTTGATCTTGTGGACCGAGGATTCGAAGCCCTCGATCTTGGCCTTGCCGGCCTCGCCCGAGGCGGCCTGGCGTTCGGCCAGGCGCGCCATTGCGTCCAGCGGCGGCGCGACTTCTTCGGCGCCCTCTACCGGGAAGGGGTCGGCCGGCGGCGCCTCTTCCGCCTTGGTAACGGGCGCGGGTCCGCCGCCCTGCATCGGACGCGCCACGCCAAAGCTTGGCCGTTGGCCGCCGACACCACCACGTTTTCCAAAAGCGCTCATTTAGTTCCCACCGCTTGGCTCACTCACGGAGCGATGCGGTGAATAAGCCGGAAACTTTGATAGAGTGCTAACCGGTGGCGCACCTCTCCCGACGGGAGAGGTCGAGACGGCGCATCAGCGCCGCCCGGGTGAGGGTGAATGGCCTATCCGATAAAGACGTGCGCCCTCACCCCCCTCGCGCTTGTGCGCGAGTCGCCCTCTCCCGCCGGGAGAGGGGCTATTCGGCGTGATCGGCGAGGACGGTCAGGCCGCGCGCATTGACCTCGGCGAAGCCGCCTTCGATGCGGATCAGGATCGGCGCCGCGCCCTGGCTCGCGAAGACTTGCAGGTCGCCGTCGCGGATCGTCGAGACGAGTGGCGCATGGCCTTCGAGCACGCCGAATTCGCCCTCGGTGCCGGGCACCGTCACCATATACACATCCTCGGAGCGGACGAGCTTTTCGGGGGTCACGAGTTCGAAGTGCAGGGGCATCATTCTGTTCCTGGCCCCTCCCCTTCAGGGGAGGGGTTGGGGTGGGGGTGTTTGGAGTGATGCAAGCCTGACATTCTTCTCAGACTCTGCCCCACCCCAACCCCTCCCCTGAAGGGGAGGGGCTCCGGTATTAAGCGTTCTCGGCCAGCTTCTTGGCCTTTTCGACCGCCTCGTCGATGCCGCCGACCATGTAGAAAGCGGCTTCGGGCAGGTGGTCGTACTCGCCATCCACCACGGCCTTGAACGACTTCACTGTGTCCTCGAGGCTGACGAACTTGCCCGGGATGCCGGTGAAGACTTCGGCGACATGGAAGGGCTGCGAGAGGAAGCGCTGGATCTTGCGCGCGCGGGCGACGGTCAGCTTATCCTCTTCGGAAAGCTCGTCCATGCCCAGAATGGCGATGATGTCCTGCAGCGACTTGTACTTCTGCAAGGTCGACTGGACGGCGCGGGCAGTCTCGTAATGCTCGTTGCCGACAGTGCGCGGCTCCAGCACGCGGCTGGTCGAATCGAGCGGATCGACGGCCGGATAGATGCCCAGCTCGGAGATCGCGCGCGACAGCACGGTGGTGGCGTCCAGGTGGGCGAACGAAGTCGCCGGCGCCGGGTCGGTCAAGTCGTCGGCCGGCACGTAGATCGCCTGCACCGAAGTGATTGAGCCCTTGTTGGTCGAGGTGATGCGCTCCTGCAGCGCGCCCATGTCGGTCGCGAGCGTTGGCTGATAGCCCACCGCCGAGGGAATGCGTCCCAGGAGCGCCGACACTTCCGAACCCGCCTGGGTGAAGCGGAAGATGTTGTCGACGAAGAACAGCACGTCCTGGCCTTCGACGTCGCGGAAATATTCGGCGATTGTCAGGCCCGAAAGGGCGACGCGGGCGCGGGCGCCCGGCGGCTCGTTCATCTGGCCATAGACCAGCGCGACCTTCGAGCCTTCGGAAATGGCGTTGCCGTCCGCGTCCTTGGCGATGACGCCCGCGTCGAGGAACTCGTGATACAGGTCGTTGCCTTCGCGGGTGCGCTCGCCGACGCCGGCGAACACCGAGGTGCCGCCATGGCCCTTGGCGATGTTGTTGATCAGTTCCTGGATCAGCACGGTCTTGCCGACGCCGGCGCCGCCGAACAGACCGATCTTGCCGCCCTTCGCGTAAGGCGCGAGCAGGTCGATGACCTTGATGCCGGTGACGAGAATGGCGCTGTCGGTCGACTGATCGACGAACGGCGGTGCGCTCGCGTGGATCGGGGCGAACTTGTCGGCGCCGATCGGGCCGCGCTCGTCGATCGGCTCGCCGACCACGTTCATGATGCGGCCGAGGGTCTTCGGACCGACCGGCACCTGGATCTGGTTGCCGGTGTCGGTCACGGTCTGGCCGCGGGTCAGGCCCTCGGTCGAATCCATCGCGATCGTGCGGACGGTGTTCTCGCCCAGATGCTGCGCGACCTCGAGCACGAGGCGCTGGCCGTTATTCTCGGTCTCCAGCGCCGAGAGAATGGCGGGCAGCTGGTCGTCGAACGCGACGTCGACGACAGCGCCAATCACCTGGCTGATGCGGCCGACATTGTTGGTCGCCGCCTTGCGGTCGAGAGTCTGGGGCTCAAGCATTCTCGTCTTCCTTGCCTTCCTGTTCCCCGGCGAAGGCCGGGGTCCAATGCCGTGCTGGACCCCGGCCTGCGCCGGGGAACAAGCGGTTAAAACTACAGCGCCTCGGCGCCCGAAATAATCTCAACAAGTTCCGTCGTGATCGCGGCCTGGCGCTGGCGGTTGTATGCGATCGACAGGCGATTGATCATGTCGCCTGCGTTGCGCGTGGCGTTGTCCATCGCAGTCATCTGCGATCCGTAGAAGCCGGCCTGATTCTCCAGCAGCGCGCTGTACAGCTGAATGGCGACATTCTTCGGCAGCAGATCGGCGAGAACCGATTCTTCATCCGGCTCATAGGTGACGGCAGCGCCGGCCGCGCTCGACGGCACCGGATCGGCCTCGGGCAGCGGCACGGGGATGATCTGCTTGCCGGTCGGTTCCTGCACCAGCGCGGACTGGAACTTCGAATAGAAGAGATGCGCGACGTCGAACTCGCCACGCTCGTAGCGCGCGATCAGGTCGTCGGCGATCGCCTTGGCGTCGTCGAACCGCGCGGTCTTGGCGTGGCTCATGTCGAAATCGGCGAGCGTTTGCTTCGGGTAATAGCGGTTGACCGCGGCGCGGCCCTTGCGTCCGGCGATATAGAAGCGAACGGTCTTGCCCTCGGCGATCAGATCGTCGGCCGTTTTGCGCGCGGCGCGGACGATGTTGGTGTTGAAGCCGCCGGCGAGGCCACGCTCGGACGTCGCGACAACGATTAGGTGCGTATCGCTCTTGCCAGAGCCGGCGAGCAGCTTCGGCGACGACGCGCTGACCGTGATCTGGCTCGCGAGCGAGGCCATCACCGCTTCCAGCCGCTCGGCATAGGGACGGCCCGCGACCGCCGCTTCCTGCGCGCGGCGCAGTTTCGCGGCGGCGACGGTCTTCATCGCCCGGGTGATCTTCTGCGTCGACTTCACCGAGCCGATGCGGATTTTCAAAGCCTTGAGGCTGGCCATCTTATCCTTCTCTCCCTCTCCCTCTGGGAGAGGATACGAAGACTTGGCGGCTTGCCGCCTAGTCGGAGTTGGTGAGGGTGTTCGGCGCTCGCTGGAAGCGCTCAGTACTCCCTCACCCAACCCTCTCCCCGCCGGGGAGAGGGCTAGAAGTTACGCAAACGTCTTGGCGAACTGGTCGAGCGCGGCTTTCAGCTTGCCCTTGGTGTCGTCCGACAGGTCGCGCTCATCGCGGATCGCGGCCAGGATGCCCGCATTGTTGTGGCGCAGGTCCGCCAGCATCTCGCGCTCGTAGCGGGTAACGTCCTGCACCGCGACATTGTCGAGATAGCCGTTGGTGCCGGCGAAAATCGACACGGTCTGCTCTTCGAACGGCATCGGGTTGAACTGGGGCTGCTTCAGCAGCTCGGTCAGCCGCGCGCCGCGAGCCAGCAGCTTCTGGGTCGAGGCGTCGAGGTCGGAGCCGAACTGCGCGAACGCCGCCATTTCGCGATACTGCGCCAGCTCCAGCTTGATCGAGCCCGACACCTTCTTCATCGCCTTGGTCTGCGCCGCGGAACCCACACGGGACACCGAGAGGCCGACGTTGATGGCCGGGCGGATGCCGGCGAAGAACAGGTCGGTCTCAAGGAAGATCTGGCCGTCGGTGATGGAGATCACGTTGGTCGGGATGTAGGCCGA
>JAFEEY010000058.1:33764-34657 GCA_018240865.1 Pseudomonadota bacterium
ACGTCGCCCGGATAGGCTTCGCGGCCCGGCGGACGGCGCAGCAGCAGCGACATCTGGCGATAGGCGACGGCCTGCTTGGAAAGGTCGTCATAAACGATGACGGCGTGCATGCCGTTGTCGCGGAAATATTCGCCCATCGCGCAGCCGGTATAGGGCGCGAGGAACTGCAGCGGCGCCGGGTCCGACGCGGTCGCGGCGACGACGATGGAATATTCCATCGCGCCATTCTCTTCGAGCATGCGCACGATCTGCGCGACGGTCGAACGTTTCTGGCCGACCGCGACATAGATGCAGTAAAGCTTCTTGCTCTCGTCGTCGCCGGCGTTCGCCTGCTTCTGGTTGATGAAGGTGTCGATCGCGACGGCGGTCTTGCCGGTCTGGCGGTCGCCGATGATCAGCTCGCGCTGGCCGCGGCCGACCGGAACGAGCGCATCGAGCGCCTTGAGGCCCGTCTGCACCGGTTCGTGCACCGACTTGCGCGGGATGATGCCCGGCGCCTTCACTTCGGCGCGGCGACGCTCGACATTGGTCAGCGGGCCTTTGCCGTCGATCGGATTGCCAAGGCCATCCACGACACGGCCGAGCAGGCCCTTGCCGACCGGCACGTCGACGATGGTCTGGGTGCGCTTGACAGTGTCGCCTTCCTTGATCTCGGCGTCCGAGCCGAAGATCACGACGCCGACATTATCGGCCTCGAGGTTGAGCGCCATGCCTTGGATGCCGTTGGCGAACTCGACCATTTCGCCCGCCTGGACATTGTCGAGCCCGTAGATGCGCGCGATGCCGTCGCCGACCGAGAGCACCTGGCCGGTTTCCGAAACCTCGGCTTCGGTGCCGAAATTGGCGATCTGGTCCTTGATGACCTTGGAGATTTCTGCGGCGCGGATATCCAT
>JAFEEY010000059.1 GCA_018240865.1 Pseudomonadota bacterium
CCTTTGCTGCTGCGCTATCAGGCGGGGGACTGGAACGCGCTGCATCAGGATATTTACGGCGAGCACGTGTTTCCATTGCAGGCCGCGATCCTGCTGTCCGAGCCGGGCGCGGATTTCGAAGGCGGGGAGTTCGTGCTGACCGAGCAAAGGCCGCGCATGCAGTCGCGGGCGGAGGTCGTGCCGCTTAGGCAGGGCGATGCAGTGATCTTCCCGGTGCGCGAGCGGCCGGTGCGGGGCGGGCGTGGCGACTATCGGGTGCAGATGCGGCATGGCGTGAGCCGGCTACGGTCGGGACTGCGCTTCACGCTGGGCATCATCTTTCACGACGCTTTGTAGCTGGGACGCCACGGCTGGCCTCACCCCGCGCTTGCATGTCAGGGCCCGGCCCTTCATTGCCTGAGGCTGGTTTGGCTGGAGGAAGCATGAAGAGCCGCGCGATCGGATTGGCCCTGCTGATGCTGTCCGCCTGCGTCGCGCCGCAGAAAGTGGCGCCGCCGCCCGTGCCACGGCCAGCACCGCCGCCGCCTCCGCCGCCCCCGGCACCGCCACCCGCCGACTGGCGCGACCGGCCGCTGACGCCGGGCGACTGGCATTATCAGCGCACTGGCGCCGGCGGCGAGGCTGTTTATGGCACCGATCCGGCAACGCCTCGGCTGGCGCTGCGCTGCGCCCGCGCCCAGGGACAGGTGTGGCTGGTCTGGCCGGGTGCGGCCGCGGCGTCGGTCGCGATCCAGACCACCGAGATCAGCGCCGTGAAGACAGGCACGATCGTGGGCGCGGAGCTGCAATTGCCGTTCGCGGCGCGCGATCCGTTGCTCGACCAGATGGCCTATAGCCGGGGGCGGATCATGCTGACGGCGGGCGAGCAGGCGTTGATCGTGCCGTCCTGGCCGGAGATTTCGCGAGTGATCGAGGATTGTCGCTGAGCCGGTTCGGCGCGAAGCAGCCCTTCGACACACTCAGGACAGGCACAACCCGACCAGAATCGCCTGAAAAAATATTATTTTCAAGTCTTGTTTGGCGATTCGCGCCGATTCACATTGCTTGTGCGCACCAGCAGGCGCGCAATGGCTTCAACAAGCGAAAGGAGGTGATCCGATGTCTCATGGTTCAGCAGAGAGGTCGGTTCTGTCCGTTCGGGAGCTGCGCGCCTAACGGGCTGCAGCCATAAAGCTTCCGGGCGGCCTTCCGGCCGCTGACCATGTAAGGGGTTGCCGGGTCTTCGGGCCTGGCAACCTTTTTCATTTCGGGCGCAGCTTCTGCCGCCAGTCCCGCTCTTCGCGCTCCAGCAATTCCTCGCGGACATAGAGGTAGCTGAGCGCCAGGTTGATCTCGATCAGGAACAGCACCAGCCCGGCGATCAGAAAGGCCATGCCGAGCACGAAGGCGATCGCCACAGCGACACGGAAGGGGAGGCCGGCGAGCTGGGTGATGAACAGCATCGCGACCAGCACGCAGACGGTGATCGCGCTGGCGACGATCAGCGCGATGGCGGTGTTGACCAGCCGCATCCTTTTGTCGACGATCCTCAGCTCGCCGACATAGCGCTGATGCTCCTCGCCGGTGCTGCTGGCGTGGAGCGCCTCCAGCACGCGCGAACGGTCGACGACGCGCGCCAGCCGCCCGGCCAGCACGTTCAGCAGCGCGCCGATGCCTGCGAGCAGGAAGACCGGCGCGATCGCGAGCTGGATCGTCTGCGCGATCGAGGAAATGGTGGGCAGGTCGTGCATCGCCCACGGGATGACGCTCAAGCAGCGGCGTGGTCAAGCCCGTCGCCTCATGCCAGCGCAGGCTGGCATCTTACAACGGACTTGCAGGTCGAGATGCCAGCCTGCGCTGGCATGACAAGGATGTCAGGGCTTCTCGAAGCGGAAGGCGAAGCGGTCGGTCTTCCCTTTCACCGTCGGGTCGAACACATTTTTGGTGTGATCGTCGGCGGTGTTGCGGAGCAGCGGGCTTTCGCCGTCCAGCACGAAGCCGGCGCGCTTGAAGTCGGCCTTCACCGTTTCGGGATCGATGCGATGGAATTTGTCGACCACGGCGCGGGTATCGCCGGCGGGGCCGACATGGTCGATCACCGCGACGATGCCGCCCTTCTTCATCGACGCGAACAGCGCCGCCAGCACTTTGTCGGGATCGACGCGCGGCACGCCGAATTTCTCGCTTTCCCAATAAAGATCGTGATAATTCAGATGGATCATCGCGAAATCATAGGTGTTCGCGGGCAGCGAGGCAGCGATGTCCGTCTCGATCTTCACATTCGGCTCACGCGCCGTCAGCGCGTCCAGCCCGGTCTTGGTGCGGGTGTAGAAAGAAGCAGGCTCGAACGCGACGACGCGGCCTTTGGGGCCGACGGCGCGGGCCATGATCTCGGCATAATATCCGCTGCCGGTAATCATGTCATAAGCCGTCATGCCGGGCTTCAGGTGCATGAAGTCGAGGATTTCGGCCGGATGGCGGCTGGCGTCCATCGCGACCGCATCGGCGGGGCGATCCTTGAAACCGACGGCCGCGGCATAATCGGCGGGTTTGGCGACTGCGCCGGTGGCGCAAAGAGCGAGCGAGGAAAGCAGCAGAGGCAGGAAGCGCATGATCATGTTCCCCAAGGTTTGGAGGGTCGCTTCATCCGCCTCTTTTGGTCACGGCTCAAGTGCCGATCGTCGACTCCTCTCGGCTGTTCGTCGAGTGTCTAGAGCAGCAATTTGCCGCCGACGATCGTCAGCGTCACCGCCAGGATCGGGGTCAGGACACGGTCCGGCGCGTGCGAAGCAAGCAGGCTTCCGACAATGATGCCGGGCACGGAGCCGATCAACAGCGACAAGAGCAGTCCGAAATCGACCGAGCCGATCGCCCAATGGCCGAGGCCGGCGATCAGGGTCAACGGCACCGCATGGGCAATGTCCGACCCCACCAGTTTTGCCACCGGGAAACGCGGGTAAAGAACGAGGAGGGCAGTCATGCCGAGCGCGCCCGCGCCGACGGAGGTCAGCGTCACCAGCGAGCCGAGGACGGCGCCCAGCAATATGGTGAGCCCGGCGATGCGGCGATCTTCGAAACCCCGAAATGTCCCGATCAGCCGATCGACGATCGTGCCGCGAAAGAGCGTCGCAATGCCGGTCAGGATCAGGGCGACGCCCAGCACCGCCGCGATCAAATGCCCGGTATCCTCGGCCCGCAGCTTGGCGAGGCTGAGGCCGCCAAGGGTCAGCAGGGTGGCGGGCACGCTGCCGGTCGCGAGCCGCCGCACCACGCGCCAATCGACCGTGCCGCGCCAGCCATGCACGCCGGTTCCGACCAGCTTGGTCGCCGAGGCGTAGAGCAGATCGGTGCCGACCGCGGTTGCCGGATGGAAGCCGAAAGCAAGCACCAGGATCGGCGTCATCAGCGATCCGCCGCCGACGCCGGTCAGCCCGACCAGTAACCCGACCAGCACGCCCGCGATCGAATAGAGCGGTTCTATGTCCACCGTTCAGCGGGGCCGGACTCGGCGGTCAGGCCGAGTTGCGCGCGGGCGTGTTGACGCCCATGCTCGCCAGATAGCGCTTCACGTTGCGCGCCGCCTGGCGAATGCGTTGTTCATTTTCGACCATAGCGATGCGCACAAAGCCTTCTCCCTCCTCGCCATAGCCGACGCCGGGAGCAACAGCGACCCCGGCATGGGTGAGCAATTGTTTGGAGAACTCAAGGCTACCTAAATGCGCGAGCGCCGGCGGCAGCGGCGCCCAGGCGAACATCGACGCGCGCGGCGGCGGGATTTCCCAGCCGGCGCGGCCGAAGCTTTCGACCAGCACGTCGCGCCGGCGCTTGTAGAGCTGGCGGTTCTGCTCGACGATATCCTGCGGACCGTTGATCGCGGTGACGGCCGCCGCCTGGATCGGCGTGAAGGCGCCATAATCCAGATAGGATTTCACCCGCGTCAGCGCCGCGATCAGCGTCGGGTTGCCGACCGCGAAGCCCATCCGCCAGCCAGCCATCGAATAGGTCTTGGACATGGAGGTGAACTCTACTGCCACATCCTTCGCGCCCGGCACCTGCAGGATTGAGGGCGTCGGGCAATCGTCGAAATAGATTTCCGAATAAGCGAGGTCGGAGAGAATCCAGAGCCCATGTTCTTTCGCGAAGGCGACGACCCGTTCGTAGAAGGCTAGATCGACGACTTCGGCCGTGGGGTTGGACGGATAGCCCATCACCAGCACCGATGGCTTGGGCACGGTGAATTTCACCGCCCGCTCCAGGCTCTCGAAATAGCGCTCATCGGGCGTGGTCGGGACGCTGCGGATCGTCGCGCCGGCGATGATGAAGCCGAAGGTGTGGATCGGGTAGCTGGGATTGGGCGCCAGCACGACGTCGCCCGGTGCCGTGATTGCTTGGGCCAGGTTTGCAAGACCTTCCTTTGAACCGAGCGTCACCACAACTTCGCGCTCAGGATCGAGCTCGACGCCGAAGCGGCGGGCATAATAGCCGGCCTGGGCGCGGCGCAGGCCGGGAATGCCCTTGGACGCGGAATAGCCATGCGCGTCCGGCTTGCGAGCGACTTCGCAGAGCTTGTCGATGACGTGCGGCGGCGGCGGCAGATCGGGATTGCCCATGCCGAGGTCGATAATATCCTCGCCGCCCGCGCGTGCTGCCGCGCGCATCGCATTGACTTCGGCGATGACATAGGGGGGCAGCCGCTTGATGCGGTAAAAGTCGGTGTCCATGTTCCGCCTTTACAGCGTGACAGCCGCCTGAGTCACCCCGACAGGGCGGATAGAATTTGTATCGGCCGCCCACGCCGACGCGCAAGGGTTTCGAGCCAGTGCGGATGATCGGCGATCAGGTGGGCAATCGCAGGAGAAACCGATGCCGAGTCCGGGCCCGGCAGGGGTTCGCGTTCGAGACGGCGGAGCAGGGCCAGAGCAGCGGCGCGGACGGGGTCGCTCTGGATCAGCTCCGGTAGCGACGGCCGGACTCGGCGGCGGATGATCTGAAGAAAGCCGAAACCGTTGACGGCGGTGCGCTCGAACGGCTGCGGGTAGGCCAGATCGAAAGCCTCGGCCGCGGCTTGGCGCGCGCGCTTGTCGGGCACCGTCGGCAGGTCGATTCCGATCGAGCCGCCGATACCCAGCCGGCGGATCGCCGCCGCCGAGGCTTGCGCGCCGCGGATCGCCAGCTCGGCGGGCGGCAGATCGCCGTCCACGTCGATCACCGTCATCGCCGGGGTCAGCGCGATGCGCAGCAGGCCGCCGGGGAAAGGCACAAGACCGGTTTCGGCTTGTTCCAGTAGCTCCGACCAGCCGGCGGCCTCCAGCGCGTCGGGTTCGTGCGGATGGAGCATGCGGGCAGGCGCGATCCCCTCAGCAAGCGAAGGGGCGAGGCGGGCCGGTCCTTCGGAGGGACGGGCGAGCGGGAGCTTGGGATTGCCGCGCTCGGGGATCGCCTCACGGACGATCTCGGCCAGCAGCGGCCCGCCTTCGGTCAGGCCCGGTGGGACCGGCGAGAGGAGTGCAGTTGCTCCGTCATCAAAGGCAATCTCCGCTCGCCCGGCGCGTCCCGCCTTGTGCTTCAGCCGTGCCGGAAGGACGTCACCGGCGCGCGCACCGCTTCCTTCACGTTCGATCCGGGCCTCGACGATTAGGCCATCTTCGATCAGCGCGGCGCGCGCTTCGCCGATGCCGGCTTCGTACAGCCACTCAGCCAAGCGGATATCCGGCCGCCAGCAGCAGGGCCCGCGTCTCGAACAAGGGCAGGCCGACGACACCCGAATGGCTGCCGGAGAGGAAGCGCACGAACGCTTCGGCACGGCCCTGGATCGCATAGCCGCCTGCTTTGCCCCGCCATTCGCCACTGGCGAGATAGGCGTCCACTTCCTCGCGCGTCAGCCGCTTGAAACTGACGATGCTGGTCGAAAGCCGGTGGCGGGCGTGGCCTTCGCCGTCGATCAGAGTGACGGCGCTGTGGACGCGGTGGCGGCGGCCCGAGAGCAATTCCAGGCATGTCCGCGCGGTCGCTTCGTCTTCTGCCTTGGGCAGGATTCGCCGACCGGCGCCGACCACGGTATCCGCCGCCAGCGTGAGCGTGCCGGCATTGGCGACAGCGGCAGCCTTCTCAGCCGCCAGTCGTGTCGCATGGCGCGCGGGCAGTTCACCCTTCAGCGGGGTTTCGTCGATATCCGCCGGCTGCACCGCATCAGGCACGACGCCGATCCGCGCCAGCAAATCGAGCCGGCGCGGAGAAGCGGATGCGAGGATCAAAGGCACGGGCAAGCTGCCCGGGCGATCAGGACGAGGACGGGCCGGGGCCGCCGCGGCCGGGCATGAAGCGGTAGGTGATCCGGCCCTTGGTCAGATCATACGGCGTGAGTTCGACCAGCACTTCGTCGCCGACCAGCACGCGAATGCGGTTCTTGCGCATCTTGCCGGCGGTGTGGCCGAGAATTTCGTGGTCGTTTTCCAGGCGCACCCGGAACATCGCGTTGGGGAGGAGTTCGACGACCTGCCCCCGCATCTCAAGCAGTTCTTCCTTAGCCAAGCATCAGCCTTTGATTGAGGTGTGAAAAAATCGCGTCGCCATAGCGAACGGCGCACGAAAAGGAAAGCGAGGCGGTACCGAAGCTAACGCAGCGGCAACCATTTGCCCGGTAGAAGCCCAAGGTGGAGGGTTTCGCACAATGATCAAGCTGGTTCCGGTCGAAGACAAACGCCGTGCGGCGAAGCGCATCAATTTCATGCTCCGCGCGACGCTGCAACGGGAAGGGGAGCAAGTGCTGCCCGGCCGGGTGCGCGATCTGTCGCCGGATGGCATGAAGGTCGAACTGGATGCCGCGCCCCTGCGGCCGTTCGCGCTGGGTAATATGGTCATCGCCGAGCTTCGCGGCATCGGCCGGGTCGAGGCGCAGATCGTGTGGCGGCGGGCCCATTGGTACGGTGTCCGCTTCTCGCACCCGGTCGACCCCGAGCGTGCGATCAGGCCGGTGGGCAAAGGCGGCACCACGCCCGATCATACCAAGGGATTGGTGGTCCGGGACCGTGTGCTCAAGAAACAGGGCTGAACAAAAGAACGGCCCGCCCGGAGCGCTCCGGACGGGCCGTTCTTTTTGCCTGACGACGATCAGCCGGCAGCGTGGCTCGCAAGGGCCGCGAGCAGCAGAAGCGCCACGATGTTGGTGATCTTGATCATCGGATTGACCGCCGGGCCGGCGGTGTCCTTGTAGGGATCGCCGACCGTGTCGCCGGTGACGGCGGCCTTATGGGCTTCGGAGCCCTTGCCGCCATAATTGCCGTCCTCGATATATTTCTTGGCATTGTCCCAGGCGCCGCCGCCCGAGGTCATCGAGATGGCGACGAACAGGCCGGAGACGATCACGCCCAGGAGCAGTGCGCCCAGCGCGGCGAAGCCATTGGCCTGACCCGCGACATACATGATCACGAAATAGACGACGATCGGCGCCAGCACCGGCAGCAGGCTCGGCACGATCATTTCCTTGATCGCAGCGCGAGTGACAAGATCAACCGTGCGGCCGTAATTCGGGCGGCTGGTGCCGTCCATGATGCCCTTATTGTCGCGGAACTGGCCGCGCACTTCCTCGACCACGGCACCGGCCGCGCGGCCCACCGCCGTCATGCCCATCGCGCCGAACAGATAGGGGAGCAGTGCCCCCAGCAGCAGGCCGACGATCACATACGGATTGGACAGCGAGAAATCGACGTCGAGATCCGGGAAGAACTCTTTCAGGTCGGTCGTGTAGGCGCCGAACAGCACCAGCGCGGCAAGGCCGGCCGATCCGATCGCATAGCCCTTGGTGACGGCCTTGGTGGTGTTGCCGACCGCGTCGAGCGCGTCGGTGCGGTTGCGCACTTCGCCTTCCAGGCCCGCCATTTCGGCGATGCCACCGGCATTGTCCGTGACCGGACCATAAGCATCGAGCGCGACGACCATGCCGGCCAGCGCCAGCATCGACGTGGCGGCGAAGGCAATGCCGATGATGCCGGCGATCTGATAGGTGGCGATCACCGCGACAACGATCACCAGCGTCGGCAGCGCCGTCGATTCGAGGCTGACGGCGAGACCCTGGATGACGTTGGTGCCATGGCCGGTTTCCGACGCCCGGGCGATCGACTTGACCGGACGATAATTGGTGCCGGTGTAATATTCGGTGATCCAGACGATCAGGCCGGTGACGGCGAGGCCGATCAGCATGCACCAGAACAGGTCCATGCCGGTGAAGGCATCGGCCGCGGCGGCTGCGGTATCGGCCGGAAGCGCGCTGCCGAATTGGTCCATTGCGGTCGGCTCAAGCTGGGCTGCGGCGCCGATCGGCGCGTTCAAATCGCCCAGCGTGAATTTGGTGGCGCCGTAGAGCAGCGGGATCGACAGGATCGCCGTCGTCCAGAAGCCCTTGTAGAGGGCGCCCATGATCGATTGCTTGCCACCCAGCCGGACCATGTACGTGCCGATGATCGAGGCGATAATGCAGACGCCGCCGATCACCAGCGGCAGCGCCATCAACTTCATGAGCTCGGCCGAGCTCGCCTGGATCAGCAGCGCGACCGAAACCATCGTCACGCCCAGCGTCACGACATAGGTTTCGAACAGATCGGCGGCCATGCCGGCGCAGTCGCCGACATTGTCGCCGACATTGTCGGCGATCACAGCGGGGTTGCGGGGATCGTCTTCGGGAATCCCCGCCTCGACCTTGCCGACCAGATCGGCGCCGACATCGGCGGCCTTAGTGAAGATGCCACCGCCCAGACGCGCGAAGATCGAGATCAGCGACGCGCCGAAGGAGAGCGCGACCAGCGAGTCGATGACGATGCGGTCATCCGGCGCGTGACCCTGGATGTTGGTGAGAACGTAGAAAAAGCCGGAAATGGCGAGCAGGCCCAGCCCTGCGACCAGCATGCCGGTGATCGCGCCCGAACGGAAAGCGACGGTGAGCCCGCCCTGCAGGCTGTTCCTCGCCGCTTCCGCCGTGCGGACATTGGCGCGGACGGAGATGTTCATGCCGATATAGCCGGCGACGCCCGACAGGACCGCGCCGATCACGAAACCGATCGCGGACGTCAGCCCAAGGAAGACAGCGACAAGCACCGCCACCACGACGCCGACGATCGCGATCGTCGTGTATTGGCGGCCGAGATAGGCCTTGGCGCCTTCCTGGATGGCCCCGGCGATTTCCTGCATCCGTTCGTTGCCGGCCGGTTGCGAAAGCACCTGGCGGCTGGTCACGAAGCCATACAGCACTGCGAGCACGCCGCAGGCGATGGCGATCAGAACTACGTCCATCTGAACCCTTTCCCCAAAGATGTGCGGCTCTTTTCGCCCCGGCCGCTCGATGTGGGCGGGGGTATAGAGGCGTGATTCGCCCAAGAGCAAGCGGGAACCCTCACGATTGCCTTTCGGAACGCCCCGTCATCGTCATTCCGAACTTGTTTCGGGATAAGGGTTGGGCCGCTCGGTCACACGCAAGAAACCGCGACCGCTGCGCACCTTCGCGCTTATCCCGAAACTAGTTCGGGATGACGGGCGGTGCTATGTGTGAAGCCATCCGAGCCGCTCAGGCAGTGCCAGAGGGGCGCCATGAACGGTCAGGGTCAAACCTTCGCCCTCGGAAAATGTACCGATCCGGACGGCCGGGACGGGCAGGGCGAGATCCGGCGGCGCGGCGAAGAGGAGCTCATAGTCGTCGCCCGCAGTGGCGGCTGCGAGCGGATCGCCGGAGACGGGAACGGTATCCAGGTCGATCGCGACGGCAAGGCCGCTCGCCTCGGCCATCCGCTTCGCGTCGATCAGCAGGCCGTCGGAGACGTCCATCATCGCATGGACGAGCGGCGCGAGCGCGCGCCCTTCGGCGAGGCGGGGGCGGGGGCGGCGATACGCTCCCACCTCCGGGCCGGTCTTGCCCGCCTGCAACAGCTTCAGGCCGATCCCGGCGCGGCCGATCGTGCCGGTGACGTAGAGCGCATCGCCGGCCCTTGCCCCGGTGCGTGATGGGGCAAGGCTTGCGCGGCCAATCGCGGTGAGGCCGAAGCTGCGCGGGCCGTTCGCGCGCACCGTATCGCCGCCCAGCAGGGGCAGGCTGTAGGCCTCCAGCACGTCGCGCAGCCCTGCGATGAAGGCCGCGTTCCAATCGTCGGGGCCAAGCGTATAGCCGAGCAGGCAGCCGACCGGCTCCGCGCCTTTCGCAGCGAGGTCGGACAGGTTCACCGCGACAAGCTTCCAGGCTACGTCTCCGGCCGGATCGTCTGGCAGGAAATGCACGCCTTCCACGATCATGTCATGCGTCAGAACGAGGTCGCCCAGCACCGCCGCGTCATCGACCAGCCCGCGCGCGGCCGGGTCGCGGGCGAGGGATTTCAGGGCATTGATGAAAGCTGGCTCGTTCATAGGCGGCCGTCATTGCGAGGAGCGAAGCGACGAAGCAATCCAAGGTATGGGCTCAGCACTGGATTACTTCGCTACGCTCGCAATGACGGCTAGGAGTCAATCGTCCTCATCCTCATAACCGGTGAGATCGAGCGCGCGGGCCTTGATCTGGCGGATCATGCACCAGTGGATAAGCGCATCCTCGCGGCCGTGCGTCACCCAGACTTCCCGGGGCGCGATCTCCAGGATCGTGTCGGTCAGCTCATTCCAGTCCGCGTGATCCGAAATGATCAGCGGCAGCTCGACATTGCGCTGCACCGCGCGCTGGCGGATGCGCATCCAGCCCGATGCCATCGCGGTGATCGGGTCGGGCAGGCGCCGGCTCCAGCGGTCATTGAGCGCGCCCGGCGGGGCGAGCACGATATGCCCGGCCATCTCCGCCTTGCCCGCATCGGTCGCCGGCCGCAGCTCACCCAGCGAGACACCGTGCGCGGCGTAAAGGTCGCAAAGCCGTTGCATCGCGCCGTGCAGGTAGATCGGATCGTCATGGCCGCGCTGGCGCAGCTCCGCGATCACGCGCTGGGCCTTGCCCAGCGCATAGGCGCCGACCAGCACGCAGCGATCGGGATTGGCATGCAGGGCCGCGAGCAATTTGTCGATCTCGTCGCCGGTTTCGGGATGGACGAAGACGGGCAGGCCGAACGTCGCTTCGGTGATGAATACGTCGCAAACCTGCGGCTCGAACGGCGGGCAGGTCGGATCGGCGCGGCGCTTATAGTCGCCCGAGACGACGACCCGCTCGTCCGCATGGTCGAGCACGATCTGCGCGGAGCCGAGCACATGGCCGGCGGGGACGAAGCGCACCGCGACATCGCCCATGCGCATCTCTTCGCCATAGGCGACGGGGTGCGCCGCCTGCGCTCCGTAGCGTGCGTCCATGATCGCGAGCGTCTCAGCCGTTGCCCAGACGGCGCCGTGCCCGCCGCGGGCATGATCGCTATGGCCGTGGGTGACGAGCGCGCGGGGCTTGGGCTGCGAAGGATCGATCCAGGCATCGGCGGCGGGGACATAAATGCCCTCAGGATGCGGCTCGATCCAGGCGCCGAGCTGGGTCATTCCGGCGCGATGGGATCGGGCGTGGCCGGAGTCCGTGAGGCGAGGAAACCGCCGATCAGCGCTGCCACCGTCTTCACCGCGTAGGACAGGCCTGTCGTACCCACTGCCATCGCGGTGACATCGCCGAACATCAATATAATCGCCACGTCGATGACGATGTAGAACAGGGCCATCAGCGCGGCGACCTGGAGCGCGTCACTGCCCGAAGGCCGGGCAGCCAGCCAGCCGCAGCCGAGCATGATCAGCCCGCCCAGGATCAGGTCGACCATCGGCGCGCGCGCGGCCGCCTCGGCCTGGAACGCGGCGAGCGCGTTGGCATCCTTGGGCATGCCGATCAGGAACAGGAAAACGACGACGCTCAACACCGCGAGCAGGATCATGGCGAGGACCGCGAAGGCCGCGGCGCGGATAAAGGGATGGGTCATGGCCATTCGCTAGCCCAACCGGCGCGGATCGCAAAGGTTTCGCCCGCCTTCGCCCTTGTCGGAGCTAAATCCGCCGCAAACCGTTTCCCGCACGCAACGGCATTGCCGAAACTGGGGAGCATATGATGGCTGAAACGAATTTCACTGACGCGATTGCCCTGCTGAAGGCCGATCACCGCAAGGTCGAAGAGCTTTTCGCATCTTTCGAAAAGGCGGGCGGCGATACCCGCAAGGAAACCTTGGCCGGACAGATCTGCACTGAGCTCAAGATCCACACGATCATCGAGGAAGAGATTTTCTACCCGGCGCTCGAAGGCAAGATCGACGAGGATCTGCTGAAGGAATCCTATGTCGAGCATGACGCCGCCAAGGTGCTGATCAACGATATCGAAAGCGGGCAGGGCGAAAGCGACGAGTTCTACGACGCCAAGGTGAAAGTCCTCTCCGAAGAGATCGAGCACCATGTCGAGGAAGAGGAGAAGCGCGTCGAAGGCATGTTCGCCCAGGCGCGCGAGGCCGATGTCGATCTGGTGGCGCTGCGCGATCTGATGCTCGCGCGCAAGGCCGAGCTGATGGAACAGGCCGAGGCCGGCGGGCTGCCGCCTGCCAGGCCGACCGCCGTGGAGCCGGCCGCCGCCTGATCGCTTCCGGTCCAGGCGATGAGGGCTTTATAGGCAGGGCGATGCCTGCCCTGCCTGCCTCCATCGCCGACTGGTTCGCCGCCAAGGGCTGGGCGCCCAGGCGGCATCAGCTCGAAATGCTGGCGGCGGCGCGGGCCGGCCGCCACGCCCTGCTGGTCGCGCCGACAGGATCGGGCAAGACGCTCGCCGGCTTCCTGCCCAGCTTGGTGGAGCTGGTCGAACAGCCGGTGGACGGGCTGCACACGCTCTACGTCTCGCCGCTGAAAGCGCTGGCGGTGGACGTGCAGCGCAACCTGCTCACGCCGATCGAGGAAATGGGCCTCGATATCCGGGTGGAGACGCGAACGGGCGACACTCCGTCCGATCGCAAGGCACGGCAGCGGGCGCGGCCGCCGCAGATGCTGCTGACGACGCCGGAATCGCTCAGCCTCTTGCTGTCCCACCCGGAAAGCTTCCAGCTGTTCGCGACGCTGAAGACGATTGTCATCGACGAAGTTCATGCCTTCGCGACGGGCAAGCGCGGCGACCTCCTCGCGCTGGCGATGGCGCGACTGCAGGCGATCGCGCCGGGTCTGCGCCGGGTCGCTCTTTCGGCCACGGTCGCCGATCCGGACGGCTATCGCGCCTGGCTGGCCCCGGACGGCGATATCGAGACGGTGGCGCTGGTACAGGGCGATCCGGGCGCGGAACCGAACATCGCGATCGTGATCCCTGAGGGGCGCATCCCTTGGGCCGGCCATTCCGGCCGCTATGCCGCGCCGCAGGTGATGGCGGAAATCGAGACCCACCGCACCACGATCGTCTTCTGCAACACGCGCAGCCTGGCCGAGCTGATCTTCCAGGATCTGTGGGCGGTCAATGAACTGAAGCTGCCGATCGGCATCCATCACGGCAGCTTGAGCCGCGAGGCGCGGCGCAAGGTCGAGCTGGCGATGGCCGAAGGGCGGCTGCGCGCGCTGGTCGCCACCGCCAGCCTCGATCTCGGCGTTGACTGGGGCGATGTCGATTGCGTGATCCAGATGGGTGCGCCCAAGGGCGCCTCGCGATTGCTCCAGCGGGTCGGCCGCGCCAATCACCGGCTCGACGAGCCGTCCGAAGCGATCCTCGTGCCGGGCAATCGCTTCGAATATCTGGAAGCGCGGGCGGCGCTGGACGCCGTCGAGAACGGCGCGCTGGACGAGGAAAGCTTCCGCCGCGGCGCGCTCGATGTGCTGGCCCAGCACATCATGGCCGTGGCATGCGCCGCGCCGTTCGACGAGAGCGAATTGCTGGCCGAGCTGCGCTCCGCGCTTCCATATTCGGCTCTCTCCGACGAATTGTTCGGCCAGGTGCTGAGCTATATCGAATCGGGCGGCTATGCGCTGAGGGCCTATGACCGGTTCAAGCGGCTGACCAGAGGGGCGGACGGGCTCTGGCGCGTCTCGCACCCGAAATTCGTCGCGCAGCACCGCCTCAATGCCGGCATCATTGTCGAGGCGACGATGATGAATGTGCGTTTCCGCAACGGCCGGACGATCGGCAAGGTCGAGGAAGGCTTCGCCGCGACGCTCAGCAAGGGCGACACATTCTTCTTCGCCGGCCTGGTGCTGGAAGTCGAGAAGATGGACGTGGAGGATCTGATCGTCCGCGCGACGTCCAAGCCGGCGCGCATCCCGACTTATGGCGGCGCGCGCATGCCGATCTCGACCAATCTGGCCGATCGCGTGCGCGCCTTTCTGGCCGCGCCGGACGAATGGCCGCGCTTCCCGGCGGATGTGCGCGAATGGCTGGAAATGCAGGCGCGCCGCTCGGCCCTGCCGGCGCCGGACCAATTGCTGATCGAAACCTTCCCGCGGGAAGGGCGGCATTACATGGTCGTGTACAGCTTCGAGGGCTGGAACGCGCACCAGTCGCTCGGCATGCTGGTCACGCGGCGGATGGAGACGCTGGGCCTGAAGCCGCTCGGCTTCGTCGCGTCCGACTATGCGATCGCGACCTACAGCCTCGAGCCCGTGACTGATCCGCGCCCGCTCTTTTCGCCCGACATTCTCGAACATGAATTCGTCGATTGGGTCCAGCAATCGAGCCTGCTCAAGCGCGCCTTCCGCGAAGTGGCGGTGATCGGCGGGCTGGTCGAACGCCAGCATCCGGGCAGGCGCAAGACCGGCAAGCAGGTCAGCTTCTCGACCGACCTGATCTATGACGTGCTGCGCCGTTATGAGCCCGATCATCTGCTGCTGCGCGCCGCATGGGACGATGCCCGCGCGAAAATGACCGATGTCGGGCGCCTGGCCGATCTGCTCGACCGCGCGCAGGCCACGATGTTGCACGCCGACCTCCCGAAAGTGAGCCCGCTCGCCGTGCCGGTGTTGGTCCTGATCGGACGCGAGCGCGTGGCGCAGGGCACGGTTGACGATATTTTGCTGATCGAAGCCGAAGCACTGGTCGCCGAAGCCATGGCGGACGACTAGAATCGTCATCCCGAACTTGTTTCGGGACAAGCGTGACCCAGCCGGACGGTGGGCGTGATGTCGGATTTCGAGCTTGCCGGATCTTATCCTGAAACGAGTCAGAATCGACAGAGATTGGCTACAGGTTCGATCGCCACCGGCCCGTCCCGATAAGCCATTCATGGGTGTGAGCGCGCCATTGGTCGAAAGCGGATTGGGCGATTTCAATCAATTGGCGTAATGTTCCCTGAAAATGTGGGGAGTGGTGTGATGCTGGCATTGATCCTGAGCCTGGCGGTTGCTGCCGGCGCCCCTGAAACACCGCCGCCTGTCGAACAGAATGTCGCGCTCGGCACTGACCGCACCGACCGGATGACGGTTCCGGTCAGCGTCGCGGGTTCTGAGGAAATGCCTTTTGTGATCGACACGGGTGCTGAGCGCACCGTGATCTCGCGTCAGCTCGCGGCGCGGTTGAATCTCCCGAAGGGGCCGGTCCGCAATCTGATGACGGTGACCGGATCGGGCAAGGTCGATACGGTGATCGTGCCCTCGCTCGAACTGTCCGGCTCAAAAGTCCGTGAAATCGAAGCCCCGGCGCTGGATGAGGCGCATTTGGGCGCGCACGGCATGCTGGGCATCGACTCGCTGCAGAGCCGCCGCGTCACGATCGATTTCAAGAAAAACGAGATGAAAGTGGTGCCGTCCCGGCGGCCCGAGGACACCGACCCCGAAACGATCGTCGTCACCGCGCGCAACCGGTTCGGCCAGCTGATCCTCGTCGATTCGCGTTTCCTGGGTGAGAAAGTCCAGGTCATTATCGACACCGGCGCTCAGACCAGCATCGGCAACATGGCGCTGCTTCAGCGGCTGACCCGGCGCAAGAAAACGCCCAATCTCGCCTCCGTCACCCTGACCAGCGTGACCGGGCAGACATTGCAGGCGCAGTTCGCTCAGATCGACCGCATCCAGATCGGCGGTGTCGACATGAACAACATTCCGGTCGCTTTCGCGGATGCCGAGCCGTTCAAGCGCTTCGGCCTCGCCAACAAGCCGGCGCTGCTGCTCGGCATGGACGCGCTCCGCCTGTTCCAGCGCGTCTCGGTCGATTTCGCGAACAAGCAGGTCCGCTTCATCCTGCCGGATCTTTCCGAACTGAACGCGCGGACGCTGGTGGCGGCGCTGGATTAAATTTACTCGTCATTCCGGCGAAGGCCGGAATCCTGCTTTTCTTTGCCGGGGCATTGAAGAAGAAAAGAGCTGGATTCCGGGCTTCGCCGGAATGACGGGGAGAGAGACTTGCGCAGATATTTGATCGGCGCGGCGAGCGCCGCCGCCTTGCTGGCCCAGCCTTTGGCTGCACAGACCGTCCGGCCGGACCAGGCCAGGTTTCGCGAGCTCTATCAGGAGCTGGTCGAGATCAACACGACACTGTCGGCCGGCAGCTGCACCGAGGCGGCGGCGAAGATGGCGGCGCGGCTGAAGGCGGCGGGCTATACCGATCAGGACATCACGCTGTTTTCGACGCCCGAGCATCCGAAGGATGGCGGGCTGGTCGCGGTGCTGAAGGGCAGCGACGCCAAGGCCAGGCCGATGCTGCTGCTCGCCCATATCGACGTGGTCGAGGCCAAGCGCGAGGACTGGACGCGCGATCCGTTCAAGCTGGTCGAGGAGAACGGGTTTTTCTATGCGCGCGGTTCGGCCGACGACAAGTCGATGGCGGCGATCTGGACCGACAGTCTGATCCGTTTCAAGCAGGACGGGTTCAAGCCGAAGCGCACGATCAAGCTGGCGCTGACCTGCGGGGAGGAAACCACCTACGCCTTCAACGGCGCGGAGTGGCTCGCCAAGAACAAGCCCGATCTGATCGCCGCGCAATTCGCGCTCAACGAAGGCGGTGGCGGCCGGCTCGACAAGGATGGCAACCGCCAGATGCTGGTCGTGCAGGTCGGCGAGAAGGCGACGCAGAATTACCGGATCGAGACAACCAATCCGGGCGGCCACAGCTCGCGGCCGGTGCCCGACAATGCGATCTACGAGCTCGCCGACGCGCTGAAGCGGGTGCAGGGATATGAATTCCCGGTCCATCTCAATGAAGTGAGCAAGGCGTTCTTCGCCAACACCGCAAAATTGCTCGGCGGCGAAATGGGCAAGGCAATGACCGCGCTGATCGCCAATCCGGAGGATGCGGCGGCGAACAGGATCGTCTCGGCCGATCCGACCTTCCATACGATGCTGCGCACGACCTGCGTCGCGACGCTGCTGGACGGCGGCCATGCCAACAATGCGCTGCCGCAACGAGCCGGCGCGAATATCAACTGCCGGATCGCGCCGGGTGAAACGGTGGAAGGCACGCAGGCCACGCTCGCCAAGGTGATCGGCGATCCCAAGGTCAGGATCACGCTGGAGCCGCCGATCCGGCCGCTCGCCGTTTCGCCGCCGCTCGATCCCAGGATCATCGGCCCGATGGAATCGCTTGGGAAGAAATATTTCCCGGGCGTGCCGATGACGCCGGTCATGTCGTCCGGCGCGACCGACGGCATCTTTCTCGAAGCGATCGGCATCCCCGTTTATGGCGTTCCCGGCATTTTCGGCGAGATCGACGGCAATGGCGCGCACGGTCTGAACGAACGCATCCGCGTGCGCTCGCTCTATGAAGGCCGCGATTATCTGTTCGACCTGGTGAAGCTCTACGCCAACGCGGTCTAAGTCCTCCCCGAGCTTGCTCGGGGAGGGGACCGCGCCTCCCCTGCAAAAAGCAGGGGAGGATTTGCATTGCCTCGTTGCTCCCGGCGCCGTAAGCGCCGGCCATGGTTCCCTTTTCGTTCGCCGGGCATTCGCTGGCCGCGCTGCGCGACGGCGCGGTGTTCTGGCCGGCGCGCAAGGCGCTGATCGTCGCCGATCTGCATCTGGAGAAAGCGAGCTGGTTCGCCAAGGGCGGCCAGATGCTGCCGCCTTATGATTCGCTGGCGACGCTGACCGAACTGACCGCGCTCGCCCGCCAGACCCAGGCGCAGGAACTCTGGTGCCTGGGCGATAGCTTCCACGACAAGGAAGGATGCGAGCGGTTGCCCGAGGCGCCACGGCGGTTGCTGACCGAACTGACGCACAGCCTCCGCTTCGTCTGGATCACCGGCAATCACGACGCTGGCCTGGTCGATCATTGCGGCGGCGAGATCATGGCAGAAGCCGAAGTGGACGGCCTCATCCTGCGTCACGAGGCCGAGCCGGGCGAAGCGCGGCCTGAGCTGTCGGGCCATTTCCACCCGAAGCTCCGCATCGCCCGCCGTGGCCGCAACGTCGCCCGGCGCTGTTTCGTGATGACGGGAACCAAGCTGATCTTCCCTGCTTTCGGCGCGCTGACCGGCGGCCTGGACGCGCACCATCCGGAGATCGTGCGCGCGGTGGGGCGGCGCGCGGAAGCATTGGTGCCGCTGAACGACCGGCTGCTGCGTTTCCCGCTGATCGCCGCCTGACCTTTTTTTGCGAGTGCGAAGCGCCTATTATCGCTTCGTAAGCAGAACCGGGCCTATCGGAGCCGGCAAGACCCGGAGCAGCCTTGAACCGAATCACCATCAACTTCCACGGCCTCGGCCCCTTGCCCGCGCATGTCGATGCGGGCGAGGCGAAAGTGTGGTGCACGGACCCCGGCCTTTACGCCGATCTATTGGACGAGACGCGGGCCGAAGCGGAAGCGCATCAGCTCGACTATCTGATCACGTTCGACGACGGCAATCTGAGCGATATCGAGATCGGGCTGAAGCCGCTGGCCGACCGCCAGATGGCGGCGATCATTTTCCCCTGTGCGGGGCGGATCGGGCAGAAGGGCTATCTGGACCAGGCGGCGCTGCGCGAATTGGTGGCGGCCGGGATGGAGATCGGCAGCCATGGCTGGTCGCACACCGATTGGCGGCGCGCTTCCCCGCAGGTCATGAAACAGGAAGTCTGCGAAGCGAAGGACCGGATCGAGCAGGCGGCGGGCGTGCGCGTCATGACGGCCGCGATCCCGTTCGGCTCGTACAGTCGCCGGGTGTTGAAGGACGCGGCCGCGTTCCAGACAGTGTTCACGAGCGATGCGGCGATCGCCGACGCGACCGCCCACGTGCAGCCGCGCTTCTCCTACACCAGCGATTGGCGGCCCGGGTCGGTCGGCCGTGCGATCGCTGCGAGCAGGCGGCCGCTGAGACGGCTGCGGCAAAGCCTGGCCCTGACCTACAAGAGCTTGCGGTAAGAGGGCGTCATGTTCCAGTTCGAAACCCTGGCGAAAACGCGGCCTGGCGTTGCCGCCGATGCGCTGAACGCCTTGCCCGAGCCGGATGCCAAGGCCGAGGCGTTGCTCAGCTGGATCGAACACTGCGTCGAATGCGCCGCGCCCAGCTGCTACAAGACCTGCGATCTCTATGACCCGACGCCGCTCGGCAAGTGCCGGCGTTTCGAGGACGGGATTGTGCCGGTCGCACGCCCCGGCAGAACGCCGCTCGCCGAGATCAGATTCAAGCGCTGGGGCAAGCTGGAGGCACAGGGCAATGCGACGCCGCTGCCGGTCGAACGCGCGCGGCGTGCCGAGAAATGGATTCGCCGCGCGTCGGGACCGGTGAACCGGTTGGGCCGGGTCATGGCGAAGCTGACGCGCGACGGCCGCTGGGCAACCGCCGCCGAGGTGCTGCTCAAGAAGCTTAACAACCGGCTGCAAGCGGCGGGGACGGGGCAGAAGCTGCCCAACGCTTTCATCGCCGATATCTACAACCCGACGTCTAAGCCGCAGAAGCTGATCCTGACTGTCAATGTCGATCAGGGCCGGCTGGCGCGGCCGATCCCGATCGAACAGCAGCCGCGGCCGTTCCGCACCGCGATCACGGCGCAGCCCGGGCCGAACCGGCACGTCATTCCGACCACGGAGTTCCAGGCGATTCTCGGCTCCGGCCTGCCCTTTCTGCTCGGCCTGACGGTGGATGGCGACGAAACGACGCATCTGGCCTTCGGGCGGCTCGATCTGGTCTGGCTGGCAGAAGATGCAAGCAAGGCCGACGCCCCGGCCAAGGCGCGGCCGAACGCGAAGTGCGTGGTCTTCGATCTCGACAACACGCTGTGGAAAGGCATTCTGCTCGAAGGCGCGGTCGAGCTGCGCGCGGAGATCGCCGAGCTGTTCCGACGGCTCGATGAGCGCGGTATCCTGATTTCCGTATCCAGCAAGAACGCGGCGGGCGACGCGCTGGCGCAACTGAAGGCGTTTGGCGTCGATGACTATCTGCTTCACCCGCAGATCGGCTGGGACTCCAAGTCGGAAGGGCTGCGCCGGATCGCTGCGGCGCTCGATATCGGCATCGACACGTTCATTTTCGTCGATGACAATCCGTTCGAGCGCGCCGAGGTGGAACAAGTGCTGCCGATGGTCGAGGTGCTGCCCGAAACGGCGATCCCGGCGCTGCTCGATCATCCGCGGCTGCAAGGCGCGGTGACGCCCGAATCCAAAGCACGGCGGCAAATGTACAAGGAAGCCGCCGCCCGCGAGGTCGCGGCGCAGAGCTTCGAGGATTATACGGCGTTCCTGAAAAGCTGCGGCATCCGCGTCTCGATCCGCCCGGATCAGCCATCCGATTTCGACCGCATCGCCGAGCTTGTGCAGCGGACCAACCAGCTGAATTTCTCCGGCCGTAAATATGGCCGCGACGAGATTGCTGCGATCCTGCGCGACGAGGATCAGGCGCGTTTCGTCGTCGACGTCGCGGACAAATTCGGCAGCTACGGTACAGTCGGTTTCTGCCTGGCTAACTGGACTAGCGATACGCTGACGATCGAGGACTTCATGCTGTCCTGCCGCGTGCAGGGCAAATTCATCGAACAGGCGCTGGTCTGGTATTTAAGCGAAGCGGCAGGGCGGGCGGCGGTCTCCCGCGTTGTCGTCAACTTCCGCAGGACCGACCGCAATGCCGCCGCGCATAAGGTGCTGACGACCCTGGGCTTCGAACCTGAAGGCGACGTCTATGCCCGCGATATCGTGCCGGGTCAGTTCCGGGTGGATTTTCTCGCCGTCAACAATCAGAACGGCCAGGATATCGCTGCCTGAGGGGGATCGGAATTGCTGCGTCGGCTGAAACGGTCCATCAAGGCCCGGATCGCACATTATACGGGGAAAGAGCCGCCGCTCGCCTTCACGCGCGATTTTCTTCCTCAATATGAGGTCGGCCGCTTCACTTACGGCCATCCCAGGATTTTCGATTATCCGAATGATGCCCAGCTGAAGATCGGCGCTTTCTGCTCGATCGCCGCCGATGTCGGCATCTTCCTGGGCGGCAACCACCATCCGGAATGGGTGACGACCTTTCCCTTCGGCGCATTGTGGCCGGAGCATCAGCATCCCGACCAACCCTTCAGCCGCGGCGACGTGGTGATCGGCAATGATGTCTGGATCGGGCGCGAAGCGGTGATCATGTCCGGCGTGACGATCGGCGACGGTGCGGTGATCGCCGCCCGTGCGCTCGTCAGCCGCAATGTCGAGCCCTATATGATCGTCGGCGGCAATCCGGCGCGGTCGATCCGCCCACGCTTCGATCCGGAAACGATCGACAAGCTGCTGCAAATTCGCTGGTGGGACTGGCCTGACGAGCGGCTGCGCAAGGCTGCGCCGCTGCTGCAGAGCGCCGACGTCGCGGGCTTTATCGAGGCGGTCGAGGCCGGCCGCGTCTGATGCAGCTGACGGTCGCGATCCCGACCTATAAGCGGCCGGACATGCTGGCGCAGTGCATCGATTCGCTGCTGCCCCAATTACGCGACGGCGTCGAAATCCTGGTCGTCGACAATGATCCGGACGGCAGTGCGCGCGCCTTGGTCGAACGGCGGAACCACCCCCGGCTCCGCTATGTGAACGAGACCAGGTCAGGCGTCGTCCAGGCACGCAACCGGGCGGTCAGAGAGTCGGCCGGGCGCTATCTCGGCTTTATCGACGATGACGAGATCGCGCGCGCCGGCTGGATCGACGCGCTGCTGCGGCACGCGGAAATGGGTGTCGCGGCCAGCTTCGGCATTGTCACGCCGGTCTATCTCGGGCCGGTCGCACAAGGCATGGCCGCGATGATCGACGCGCTCTATACCCGCGACCTGAAACAGCCGCAGGACGCCGACATCTCCGCGCGCTGGATTAAGACGGGTACCGGCAATTCACTGTTCGACAAGGCGGCGTGCTTTCCCGGGCCCGACCCTTTCTCCGCGCATCTGAACGGGACGGGCGGCGAGGATGTGTGGCTGATGAAGTCCCTTGTCGAACGCGGTCTGACCCTGCGCTGGAATCCGGCGGCCGTGGTCGAAGAGCAGGTGCCGGCGGATCGCGCCACGCTCGCTTATGTCAGCTCGCGCCGTTACCGGCAGGGGCAGCAGCGCATCGTGCTGATGCGGGGGAAAGGCGGCCTCAAGGGTCTCGCGAACACCGCGCTATGGATGGGCGTCGGGGCCGCGCAGTTCGGGCTGTACAGTGCGCGGGCGATCGGGCTGCGTGCGATCGGCCGGCCCGACTGGCGCGCGCAGATCGCCAAGGCGAGCGGTGGCCTGGGCAAAATCCTTTGGTGGCGACTGTGGAACGCCAATCCTTATGCGGGAAGCGACAGCTAAAGCGGCAGCCCGAAGCGCGGGCCGATCCAGGCCATCAGCGAATAGAGCGCAATCGTCAGCGCACAGCCTGCGGGCAGCGCGATCCAGAAGCCGGCACCGTTTCTAAGCAATGCCGGAATCAGCAGGAACATCGGCAGCGACGGCATCACATACCAGAAGGTGGCTTCGGCATGGGCGGCCATGTTCGCCGCATCGGCTTGTCGCGCCACAGCCAGATCATGCCCAGTACCGAAACTAAAGGCAGCGAGGCAATCAGCGCGCCGAAGCCCGGATAGCGCTTGGCGACTTCCGAAGCTGCGGCGATCAGGATCGCGGAAATGAAGGCCTTGAGGGCGAGATATCCCATGCCATGAAAAAGAGCGGCCGGAGCCGCCCTTTCCCTGCCGCTTACTTCGCGGCGGGAGCCGCCGGCGCCCCGGCCGCCGCGCCATCCGGCTTCTTCGGCGGCGCGAAGCCGGCCTGATATTTCACTTCGCTCTCGGCCTTCTTCACCTTGGGCTCGAGATCGCGCTTGATCAGATCCTGGAATTTCTTCTGCTGGATCATACCGGTCGCGAGCTGCTGCGCCTGCGGGCCGGTGAGCGGCTGCACCTTGGTGTCGGTGATGCGGTTGGCGACCATCACGCGGCCGGCGGGGATGATGAAAATCTCATCCTTCGGCATCTTCAGCACTTGCTGGACGAGTTCCGGATTGGCCGTCGCGACGTCGAGCGTGGCCGGCGCGCGCTTGAACTGCAGGCCATCGGCCTTCAGCGCCGCCTCGACTTCGTCCATCGTCTTCAGCGGCTGGTACTTGCGCAGCACCTGCGGATCCTTCGGCGCTTCGAACTGGATCTGGTCGATCGAGAAAATCTTGCGCTCGGCGAACAGGTCCGGATTCTGGGCGATGAAATCGGCAACCTCGGTCGACGCCGGCGCCTTCACGGCGGAACTCATCTGACGCTGCAGCATCTGGACGAGAATCTGTTCCTCGGCGCGCTTTTCCTGGAGCAGGAACATCGGCGTCTTGTCGAGCCCGCGCTCACGCGCGATGTCAGCCAGAATCCGGCGGTTGACGACCTGCGCCAGCGCCATCTGTTCCAGCTGCTTTTTCTGCTCGGTGCCGATATTGGGCGGGATGTTCGCGCCCTGCAGTTCGGCGTTCAATTCGTGAACCGTCACGTCCTGGCCGTCCACGGTCGCGACGACCTGACCTTTCTCGATCTCGCCGCCCTTTTTGCCGCAACCGGCGAGCAGCACTGCCGTGCCGATCATCAGGCCGGTGACTATCTTGTTGCGCATTCCATCCTCCTTAAGGCCACCCCCGAGGCGGCGCGATTCCGGCAACTGGTAAAGCTTCACAGGGGTAAAGGGAACATTCAGTTCGCGCCTTTACCCTTTTTGCCCAGCACACGCTCATAGGCGCTGAGCAAAGGCTCGATCTGCGTTTGCCAGGAAAGCTCCCGGTGCACGCGCTCGTTACCGAACGCCGCCATCCGTGCGGCGGTAGCGGGATCGTCGAGCAGGGACAGGATCTTGTCTGCCAGATCGACCGGATCATTAGGCTTGGCATATAGCGACGCCTCGCCGGCGCTGACCCGGCCTTCGACGACTTCGAACTGCACGATGGGCTTGCCCATCGCCATATATTCCATGATCTTGTTCATGGTCGATTTGTCGTTCATCGGATTGACCCGGTCCGGGTTCACGCAGACGTCCGATGTCGACAGTATTTCGAACAAAGTCTGATCCGGTGCGCGGCCGGTGAAAGTCACATAGCCCGCGACGTCCAGCGTCTTGGCGAGCGCCTTCATATCCTCCAGCGCGGAGCCGCCGCCGACCAGGCCGAACTGGACATCGGTGCGGCCGCGCATATGGACGATCTCGCGTACTGCTTCCAGCAGCAGGTCGATGCCTTCCTGCTCGCCCATCACCCCGACATAGCCGACGAGGAAGCGGCGCCCATTCTTCCAGCTTTTGACAGGGGCGACCGGCTTGACCTTCGACAGATCGGGGCCGGAGCGGACCACGAAAACGTCGTCCGGATTCTTGCCGCCGCGCTCGATCGCGATCTGGCGATAGCTTTCGTTGGTGGCGATCGAGACCTTGGAAGTCCGGAAGGTCAACCGCTCGAACAATACCATCAGCTTCCAGAAGAAGCCGCGCCGCTCGAACTTCGCTTCGTAAAGCTCGGGGTTGATGTCGTGATGATCGAACAGATAGCGGACGCCGAACAGGCGGAACGGCAGAGCGACGAGGAAGATCAGGTCGGGCGGGTTGCAGCCGTGAATGACGTCGATGCCGCCTTTGAAGAAGACCCGCCAGGCCAGCACCGTTTCCCAGAACAGGGCCGCGCCATATTCGAGCAGATAGCCGAAAGCGGAACTGGCATCGGCCGGCAGCGGATGCCGGTAGATATCGATGCCTTCCAGCGTCTCGCGCCGCGCTTCATAGCCTTTGCCGGTTGGGCAGATGATCGAGACCTTTGCGCCCGCCGCCTTCAGTGTCCGCGCTTCAAGCCACACGCGCCGGTCAAACGGCACGGGCAAGTTCTCGACCACGATCAATACCCGCGCACCTTGCAGCCGCGTCGGATCGACCGATTCGAGTCCAGCCAGCGCCGGCGCGGCGTCGCTCACGCGATACGGCCCAGGTCGATCGTCTTACCGGCGGGCAGGGGCAGTGTGTCGTCCACCTTGTTGCAGACCAGCACGCGGGCGTAGCGGTCCATGTTGATATCGCCCTTGGCGATCAGCAGCGTCTTCAGGCTGGGCAGCTGCGAATACATGTAACCCAGATTCTGACCGACGAGCTGCGTGGCGTCGACATTGGGGTCGTAGATCGCGAGGTCATAGCCCGCGCGCAGCAGCTTCCTCGCAAGATCGATATGCGGGCTTTCGCGCAGATCGTCGGTGCCTGCCTTGAAAGCGAGGCCGACCATCAGCAGCGGCGCGCCCGGCGCCAGGCCCTCGGTTGCGACCTCGAACTGGAAATGCTTGTGCGCTTCGTTGGAGCGGATGACCGAGTCCAGCAGATGCGTGCCGCCGCCGACGTCCGAGGAAATGAACTGCAGCGCCCGCACGTCCTTCGGCAGGCAGGAGCCGCCGAACGGCCCGCCCGGCCGCATATAATAGCTCGAGATATTCAGCTTGGTGTCGCTGACGAACACTTCATGGATCTGCCGCGCGCTGATGCCCTGGCGGGCGCACAGCCGGCCGATCTCATTGGCGAAGGCGACTTTCACCGCGTGCCAGCTGTTATCGACGAATTTGGTGAACTCGGCCTCGCGATAGCCGGTATTGAACACGGGCGCGTCGAGGCCTTTGTTGAGCTCGGTCATCGCCGCGTTGGGCTGGCCGTCGCGCGTGCCGATGACGATCTTGGGCGGATTGTTGAAATCCCAGATCGCGCTCGATTCGCGCAGGAATTCGGGGTTGTAGACGACTTCGACCAGATCATGCGTGCGCTCGCCGAGCGCGGCCTGGAAGATCGGCAGCACCAGCTCTTCCATCGTACCGGGGCGAACGGTGGAGCGGTAGGCGACGGTCAGATTCTTCGCGCCGTGCTTCGCGACCGAGGCGGCGATCTGGCGCGTCACTTCGGCGATATAGCTCATATTATGGGCGCCGTCGGGCGCGCTCGGCGTGCCGACGCAGACGATGGCGAGATCGGTTCCGGCGATCTCTTCGCCCACCGTGATCTTGGCGCGCAACCGGCCGGCGGCGTGAGCCTCTCGGATCAGCTCCTCGATACCGGGTTCGGTGATCGGGCTCTCGCCGGCATTGATGCGCGCGACCTTGCCTTCGCTGACGTCGATGCCGGTAACGTCATGGCCCTGGCCGGCAATGCACGCAGCCGATGTGCACCCG
>JAFEEY010000005.1:0-22356 GCA_018240865.1 Pseudomonadota bacterium
GCCAGCTGGTCCGGGTTTTTCCGAGTCGCTTTGCGGCGCTGGCTCGAGAATCGGACGATATTTTCATATTGCCGGTCGGTGAAGGTGAGGATGTGGACATCGCCTTTCTCTGGCAGGTTGCGCTCGATTCGCCGCAGATGCGCCTGGAAACTGTCCTGGCCGTTGCAGAAGCGGGCATAGACCGAAAACTGGCTCATCTCGAAACCTTCGTCGAGCAGGAATTCGCGGAATTTGGTCGCCTCGCGCATCTGCTTCTTCGTGCCCACCGGCAGGTCGAACATTACGAAAATCCACATCAGCCGATACCCGCTGAGATAGCTGGCGAGCGCGCCACTCACGCCGCTTCGGCCAGGGTCGAGCGGGGCAGGGCGCCCCATTCGATCGGGCTGGGCGGATCGAACAAAGCGAGGGCTGGGGCTCCGGTCTCGAAGCTGTGAGCCAGCGATTGGGTGAGCTTCACGGCCGCCACGGAAACGGGCGAGGCCTCGCCGCCGATCCGCAGATCGAAGGCGATCAGGCGGGCGAAGCGTCGCTTGGCTTCGGTATCGACGGTCGCGATGCCTTCGCCCGTCATGCCCACAACCAGCGCGTCCACAAGCGGGCGGAACGGCTCGACCAGATCGTCGGCCAGCGCGAAAGCATTGCCGCGATTGGCGTGGTGGATGCCGATTGTGGGATGCAGCCCGGCCGCAACCACCGCGCGAGCCACCGAGGCGCGCATGACGGCATAGCCGTAATTGAGCAAGGCGTTGGCGCCTTCCTGGTCGCGGTCGCGGCGGAAGTCGGTCCCCATTAGCAGCGGCCAATAGCGTTTGGCGGCCTGCGCCTCGATATTGTCCGGGTCGCCGGAACGCACGCGGCGGGACATGAAATGCAAAGCCTCGGCTTCCCGCACGCCGCGCGCTTCGAGCAGCGCCGCCTGGTTGCGGATCTTGGCAATGACGATCAGCCGCCACAGCTGCTTGGCGAGCGGGCGCGAGGCGTTCCATTGCGCCTGGATGCGCGCGCCCTGGGCGTGATGCCCGTCCAGCGGCAGCGTGACAGCGACCGGGCTGTGGTTGTTGCCGCAGAAGACGATTGGCGCGCCGCGTTCGGCAAGGGCCGCGACGAGGTTCGCGCTCCAGGTCGTGCCGTGCGCGTGGACGATCAGCGCGTGGATATCGTCGAGCGCGATCCGGCCGACTTCCTCGCCCTCCGCCTTCACCACCATGAAGCCGCGGAACAGCGCCAGGTGCCGGCCGTCGGTCGCGATATCGACGATGCGGTCCATGCTTTCCCCCTTGCGGGTGAAGGCTATGCGACGCGGAGCGCTTTGTCAGCGCGGACCCGGGTCGAAAATCCTCCCTAATGGATCAATTCTGATCTGGCGGGCTTTCAGGTTTTTAAGGCCGCCCCCTGCCGCGTAGATATATCTGAAGGGGTCTAAATCATTGGACGTGGCGTCACGCGCTTTGAGTGCGCCGGCTTCATTATGTGCGGCGAGCGCCAGACCGTTTGTCGAAAATTTGACTACACGCATGAGTTCGGGTGCGCCGCCATTGCGCTCGATTGCCAGCATGTCATTCTGCCGTAGGCTGAGCACTTTCTTGGCCGCCGGATGCGGCCTTCGATCCGACTGTTGTCGCTGATGTGCATCGAACATCGAGACAAGGTCGGCAACCCAGCGGCCATTCGGCAACTGCCATACATCGTAGCGTGCGTTCGCGTCGCCTTTGTAGGCTTTATAGGCGCGTCCAACATTGTCGTGCACCGGAATCACCATCAGTGTTTCGCGAACGCGCACGCGGCGAACGCCGTGATCCTTGGTGAATTTGGCGAGTGCGGCCTCGAACTCCTTGCCGCTCTTCCCGTCGGTCGCGCGATGCAGGGCGGCGCGCAGCACTGGGTCGGCAATCCGGTCCGAATTGGAGATATCTGCAGGCTTAAGGCTCGAAAGCGGGACACGGTGGACCACGATCGGTGTCTTGCCATCGGCGGCCGTGTCGCCGGTGAAGCCATAAGCTGTATCGTTGTGAAGTCGTCCTGCGGTGACGTCGCGGTTCCTGGCCGGCACCCCTTTGCGGCCGTGGTCCGGCTTGTGGCTGACGGTTGTTCGCTGGAGCGCCTCGAACAATTCCTCGCGAAAACCCGGCCAGGGCTGCGGCAGGTCTTCGAACAGGCGATCCAAATCCTTGTCTTCCGCGCGGGCAGAGACGCGGGCGATCTCCATCAGCAGGCTGCGGGTGGTCACTGCCGTCACCGCCGCGTCGATCGCATGATGGCGGTGATCCAGCCGGTTCTTGGGCGCATTGCTGTGCCGGTTCTCGACCGCGCCATAATTGTGATCGGGCAGCAGGCTGTTCAAATCCCACAGCCTGCGCAGCATCGCGGTCATCCGGCCGGGGATGACATAGACGCTGCCTTCTTCCTTGGTCGGGTACAGGCTGCGCAGATACTTCCCGGCCAAGCGCGACAGATATTGGGTGTCGGTGAGCTGGCGGGCGATGAAGCCGCCATCCTTTTCGACCTTCGCCATGGCGTCGGGGCCGAAGCGCCATTGCTTCGATTTATGCAGCCGCGCGGCCTGGTTCGATATGATCTCCCAGCGTTCGGGATCATGGCCCCATTTCTCATAGGGCGTGCGGTTGCCCTTGATGCGATTGCAGTTCCGGTGTGCGACCACCTTGTTGCCCGCACTGTCGTCCAGCGAGCGCGAATAAGGAATGATGTGGTCGATATCGGCCTCGCCGCTGAATAGCTGACGCATGCCGATCGGTTCGCCGCAATAGGGGCATCGGCGGTCGAGCGGGTTAGCCGGGTTCAACTCCTCCCACATGCGCAGCAGCATCCGGTTGGCGCCGCTATCGGGAATGCCTTCTTCTTGCAGCTTGGTGGAGCGTAGCACCGCCGCCGCCGTGTCGCGCCGGATGCGCTTGTTGTGCTCCTCCTTGTCTTTTTCGTTGAGCTTCAGTTCGCGGGCGAGTTCGACGACGATCTGGTCCGGGCGGCCGTGGACGGCGATGATCGCGTTCACCAGCTTTTCGAGCTGGCGCAGGCCGATATGGACAGTGGGGTTGGTGATCTTGCCCCAGCGTTTTTCGGGCGGATCGGCGGGGTCGAAGCTCCCGGGCGGAATGTCGCGCGTCAGCAGCTCGCCGTAATAGGGCAGGCGGTCGAGGGTTTTATCGCTGCGATCGTCACTGTGATGCCAGCCGCAGCGTTCGACTGCTTCGGCATAGGTGCAGACATCCTTCTTCAGCTCGTCGAGAATACGCGCGGTCGCGGTCGGCCCGAGCCGGCCATAGCCTTCGGGCAGATTCGCGCGGCCGACGGCCTCGGCTTGCTCCTTCGATAGTCCCCATTGACCGATTAGCCAGCCGTGGAGCGCGTCGGGATCTTCCTCCTCCATCACCCGCTCGATGATCGTCCACTGCTCGTCGCGGGACAGGTGCGCCCAGCGGTCGCCGAAGCGCCTTTTGTCGGCCATCACGGCATGGACTTCGTCCCCGGCAAGCTGGGTGCGGGTTTCGCTCGCCTTGTTGAAACTCTGGCCGGGTTCCAGCTTGAGCAGCTTGGCGAGGCTGTCGAAGCTTGCGGTCTTCACCTTGCGCAGCTTCAGGATCAGCATATCGCGCTCGTCGCGCTTCAGTTTGCGCGACGGTTCGCCCGGCGTCGTAATCTCGAGCTGGTTGACCTCTTCATAGAGGCGGCGCTCCTGGAACAGCGGATGCGCCTTGGCCAGCCGCCGTTCGCTGTGGACGAAAGTGCAGACGCCGACCTCCTGCTCCTTCAGCGGGCGCTGGAAGAAGAGGATGCGGTGCAGCGCGGCCTTGGCCTCATCGGTCAGCAGGGCAGGGTGGTGGGGTTTCTGGCGCTCCCAAATCGTCTCGAACTCATATTCGACGTGCCGGCGCTGCGGGTAGAAGTCGTAGCCCTGCGCGTCGCTGCCCATGCGGACGCGCTTGGTATCCTGACCGGCCAGGAACTGGCCGAGCGTCTCCGCGCCGCTTTCCGCCATCGCCTGGTCGAGCGCCTTGGCGCCGCTGGCGATCTTGCCATCTTCATTGTCTTTGGATTTGCGCTCGGCCTTGCGGTTCGATTTGAAGCCGCGGCGCTGGTTGAGGTGAAAGAGGGCGCGGCCGATGTCGTGCGGTTCCAGCCGTTCGTCGAGTGCCTTTGCGCGCAGCGCATACGGATCGCGCGCGGCGAGCAGCTTGGCCTCGCTTTCGTCGGTGGGCATCAGGCCATGACGCTTCAGTGTTCTCAGAAAGGCCGAGCGCCGGCCGATATAACGATCCCGCCGCCGCCGCATCGCCCGCGCAGCGCGCCGGTCAACCGCCAACGACGCACCAGACTTCGGATCGCGTCCGTCGCTGAAGATGCGGACGCCGATATCGATAATCCGGCTGATCTCGCCTTCCTTTTCGATCAGGCACCAGCCGATGCTGTTCGTGCCAATGTCGAGGCCAAGTCTGCGCATATTTCTTCCCCCTGTTCGTAAAGGGTCGGGGCGGGCAAGCCCGCCCCGACTGGCTCTGCCAGCATTTCCGGCACTTATCGGGTCCGCAGGGTTCCCTTATGGCATCACGGCTTGCAAATCAATCCCCCTACCACTCTTATTCGAATTTCTGTATCTTGAATCTTGACGATCAAGATGCGTCGGCCCACCTACCCATCCAATTGCCCCAAAAGAGTGGTAGGTTGCGGCTGGCCTGCGGTTTCTGAGCCGATGATGCACAGGGCGGGCCGCAACACAATTGACATCTCATCCGATCCGGCGCATGGAGCGCTTCTCAGAAATCGCAGGGCCAGCTGTTAACAAGCAGCTTGACTGCACCAAATAAGGGCGGGGCTACGGCCCCGTCTTTTTATTTGAGGGAGTGTGGGCGGCGCCCTGAAGGCCGCCTGGCTGGGCTTACCTGATACGGGGCCCTGACGAACGAAAGGAAATACCCATGCGTCACCGCGTTGGCGGTCGTAAGCTGCAGCGTACCGCGTCTCACCGTGCTGCCCTGTTCCGCAACATGTCGGCATCGCTCATCAAGCATGAGCAGATCACCACCACGCTCGCCAAGGCGAAGGAGCTTCGCCCCTATGTCGAGAAGCTGGTGACGCTCGCCAAGAAGGGCGGCCTCTCCAATCGCCGTCTCGCGCATGCGCGCCTGCTGGATGACACGCAGCTCAAGAAGTTGTTCGACGTGATCGGCCCGCGCTACGCCGAGCGCGCCGGCGGCTACACCCGCATCGTCAAGGCCGGCCTCCGTGCGTCGGACGCCGCGCCGATGGCGATCATCGAGTTCGTCGACCGCGACGTCAGTGCCAAGGGCCAGGATTCGGGCCCGGTGCAGGCGGACGAGGATTTCGCCGACGCGGCGTAAGCCTTGATCCCCTCCCCCTTGTGGGGAGGGTAAGGGAGGGGGCGGTTCGCGTCCGCGAGCCGAGAAGAGTCTTTGTGGCGAGCTCAGCTTCGCCGATCTCGCGCCCCCACCCCAACCCCTCCCCACAAGGGGGAGGGGCTTAATTTGCGCCCGGAACGCCCAGCATTTTGGCGGCGCTGACGAGTTGATCCTTGTCGGCCGGGTTGGCGGCGATTGCCTGTTGCAGCGCCTGCGCCGCCTCGCGGCCCTGGCCGAGCATCATGCGGCTGCGGATCAGCATCATCCAGCGATCGGGCTGTTTCGGATCTGCCTGCAGCTTGGCGGCAAGGCCGTCAACCATGCCGCGCACCATTGCTTCCTGCTGGCCTGACGGGAGTTGCGACGCCGCGGCCATCTGCTCCCGGCTCGGGCCCGGAATGCCGTTGAGTGCGGCGGCGGGGCCCGTGACGGGCGCGGGCGCGATCGGTTTCAATGCCGCCAACCGCGCCTTGACGTCGATCTTCTCTTTCTCCGCGACCTGCTCGATCGCCTTGCGGACATCGGCGGCCCAGGGCGCGCCTGCCGGCGCGTCGTTCAGCAGCGCGAACCAGGCGTCGATCGCTTCCTTGTGCTTGCCGCCCATGTCCATCTCGACCGCCAGGAAATAACGCGCACGGGCATCCTTCGGGTCGAGCGAGACGGCGCGGCGGAAAGCGTCTCCGGCATCCTTCGGGATCGACTGGCCGTCGCTCGCCAGCACCAGGGCCTCGCCGAGCGACGACCAATATTCGGCCGTATCGGGCTTCAGCTGAGTCGCTTTCCTGTAGGCGGTCGCGGATTCGGCGAAGCGGCCGGTTTCGAAGAAGGACCAACCGAGCATGCGCCAGCCCTCGGCGTCGCCGGGATTGGCTTTCAACTTGGCCTCGAGCGACGAGATCATCGAATCCACGTCAGCCTGCGGGCTGCCCGAGGCAGCGGGGGAGGGCGCCGTGCCGGGAATCGTGGGGGTGCGATTGCGCGAAACGCCGACGCCCACCGCCGCGATCGCGAGCGCGGCCGCACCGAACAGAGCGAGACGGGCAACGGGAAAAGTCTTTTCGGTCATGGCGCTTCCGTCAATTTTGTGGCCGCAGTCACTAGCGCGGGCGCGCGGCTTTGGTAAGAAGGGTGAGGGCCGCGATTGTGTCCGGACCGGCAAAGGCCGGGCGGAGCGTGTTCGATACATACGGGGGAAGAGCGTGCCGGAAACCTTCCGCATCGCGATCGTGGGTTCGGGGCCCGCCGGGCTGAGCGCCGCCGGGCGCGCCGCGCAGCTTGGGCTCGGCCATGTGCTGCTCGAAAAGACCGACCACCTCTCCGACACCATCTACAAATATCAGAAGGGCAAGCATGTGATGGCGACGCCGTCACAGCTGGTTCTGCGCTCCGATCTCGATTTCGAGGCGGGCAAGCGCGAGACGGTGCTCGGCACCTGGGACGATCAGACCGCGGGTCACGGCGTCAATGTGATGCTGAATGCCGAGGTGAAGGCGATTACAGGGCAGAAGGGCGATTTCACGATTTCGCTCACCAATGGCGGTACGGTGAAGGCGGAAGCGATCGTCCTTGCCATCGGCACCCAGGGCAATCCGAACCTGATGCAGGTGCCGGGCGTGGAGACGGCGAACGTCCAGTACACGCTGGACGATCCCGGCGAATATATCGACGAGCATATCACAGTCGTCGGTGCAGGCGACGCGGGGATCGAGAACGCGCTCGGCCTGTGCGCGGACCCTGAGCAGCGCAACACCGTCACCATCATCAATCGCGCGGCGGAATTCTCGACCGCGAAGGACGCGAACATCAAGGCGCTGCTCGCCGCGCGCGACGCCGGCCGCATCCAGGTGCTGACCGAGAGCACGACCAACCGGCTGGAGCCAGGACATATCGTTTTCGATACGCGCGACGGTGAGCTGCGCCAGCGTTGCGACCGCGTCATCGCGCGCATGGGCTCCGCGCCGCCGCGCGCGTTCGTCGAGGGCTGCTGCGCCGAATTCGTCGATGTCGAGGATCCGCGCAATCCGGGCAAGATGACCAAAGGAGTCAAGCCAGGCACAGGCGTCCAATTCACCAGCGCCGATCGCGTTTCCTATCCGAAACTTTCGCCGACCTTCGAATCCACCGTGCCAGGCATTTTCGTGATTGGCGCGCTTGCCGGCTATCCGTTGATCAAACACTGCATGAACCAGGGCCATGACGTGGTCGAGTTCATCAACGGCAATACCGGTTTGAAGCCGGCCGACGAGCCGATCCTTGAGAAGAAATTCGCCGGCCTGCCAGGCGGGCGCAGCGTGTCGGAATGGCTCGAATATCTACGCTCCAACGTGTCGATCCTGAACGGCATGTCGCCGCTGCAGATGCGCGAGTTCATGCTCGACTCCGAAGTGCGCGCCTATGGCCCGGGCGAATTGATCTTCGCGCGCAACGATCCGGGATCGTCGCTGTTCGGCATCGCCGGCGGCTCGGTGCTGGTCGAGGTCAATCCGGCCGATCCCTCGATCACCGTGCCGATCGGGGCGGGCGAGATTTTCGGCGAGGTCGGCCTGATTTCAGGCCGCCGGCGCGGCGCGACCGTGCGCGCGGCGGAGCCGGCGATCGTCGTCGAAATCCCGCGCACCGCGGCGCTGCGCCTGCAAAGCCAGGTGCCGGCGGCGCGTGCGGAAATTGCGCGTATCTCGACCGAGCGGCAGCTGCTGCAGCTGTTCAAGGCCGGCCTCACCAAGCATGACGTGGCCGATGTGGTCGCGGGATCGCAGATCATGACCGTCAAGGCCGGCGATCCGCTGATCACCGAAGGCGAGGACGGCAAGGATATTTTCGTCGTTCGCTCGGGCTCGATGATCGTCGAGAAGCTTGTGGGCGGTAAGCCGGTGTTCCTCTCCTATCTGCCGGCCGGTTCGTTCGTCGGCGAAATGGCATTGATCGGCGGCGGCAAGCGCACGGCGACGGTGAAGGCCGCGATCAAGTCCGATGTGATCCGCCTCCCCGGCGAAGCTTTCGCGGCGCTGATGGCGAAGAATCCCGCGCTTGCCGAACGGGTCCGCAGGGACATGTCCCAGCGTCAGGATCTGAACGCCTATATCGAGGCGAAGAAAGACAGCTTCTCCGGCATCGTCGATCTCTATTCGGAAACTGCGAAATTCCTCGTCGATAACGGCATCGGTGAAGCGACAGACGTGCTGCTGATCGACGAGAATCTGTGCGTCGGCTGCGACAATTGCGAGAAGGCCTGCGCCGACAGCCATGACGGCCTATCCCGCCTGGATCGCGAGGCGGGCAAGACCTACGCGCATCTGCACGTGCCGACATCGTGCCGGCATTGCGAGCACCCGCACTGCATGGCCGATTGCCCGCCCAACGCCATCCATCGCGGGCCGGACGGCGAAGTGTTCATCGACGATACCTGCATCGGTTGCGGAAACTGCCAACGCAACTGCCCCTATGGCGTGATCCGCATGGACAAGGTGCCGCCCAAGAAACCGGGCCTGCTTAGCTGGCTGTTCCTGGGGCGAGGGCCGGGACCGGGCGAGCCGAGCCATGAATGGAGCGAGGCGAATTCCTCGGGCGAAAAGCCCAAAAAAGCCATCAAGTGCGACATGTGTTCAGGCATCGACGGTGGCCCTGCCTGCGTCCGCGCTTGCCCGACCGGCGCCGCGATCCGCGTCGCGCCCGAGGAATTCCTCAGCATCGCCCGGCTGGAGAAAGCGTGATGGCGACGCGCGCTTTCCTTTCGTCCCGCCGCCGCGAACGCAGCTCCACGCATGACGGTTTCCTGCGATACAGGAATTTCCGCTGGGCCAAGATCGCGTCCGCGATCTGCCTGATCGCGATCGTTGCTTATCTGCTGATTGACGTTGAGCCGCACCCGAACGGCGGCAGCGCCGAAGGCTATATCCTCGGCACGATCGGCGCATTGCTGATCCTGTGGCTGACGCTGCTGGGCGTTCGCAAGCGAGCGATGACGGCGGGACGCTGGTCCTTGAAATCCTGGACCTCCGCGCACGTCTATCTCGGCCTGTCGCTGATCGTGATCGCGACGCTGCACACCGGCTTCCAGTTCGGCTGGAACGTCCATACGCTCGCTTATGTGTTGATGATGCTGGTGATCCTGTCGGGTCTCTGGGGAATTTCGATGTACGCGGCTTTGCCCAAGCTGCTCAGCGACAATCGCGACATGATGACCGAAACGCAAATGCTGGAGGCGCTGCGCTCGATCGACCGCCAACTCCATGACGCGGCTCAGCCGCTCGATCAGCAACATGCGGATCTGGTTCAGGCGTCGCTCGACGAGAATGTGTTCGGTGGCAGCGTGTGGGCGCGGCTGACCGGCAGCTATCCGCGCTGCGCGACGCGCGTGGCGCAGGCCGAGCTCCGGCGCGAGACTGCCTATCGCCCCAAAATCGACGACGACCCGCTGGAACGGGTCGACGCGCTGCTGACGCGCAAGGAAGCGATCCTGAACCGCGTGCGACGCCATCTCAGGATCAAAGCGCTGCTGGAAGTCTGGCTGTACGTGCATGTTCCGGTGACGTTCGCGCTGATCGCGGCGCTGTCGGCGCACATCGTGTCCGTGTTCTTCTATTGGTGATCGGGCGAACGGGGGCAAAATGAGCTTCATCATCCGCCAACTCTCGCGCACCGCCGATGGCCGCGAGATCGTTCGTTCCAAGACGGTCCAGGGCGTCGAGATCAGCGTCGGCCGTCTGACCGAAAACGATATCCATCTCGCCGATCTGGCGGTCGAGCCGCGCCACGCGATCATCAGCGAGCCGCAGCCAGGCCGGCTGGTCGTCGAATCCATTTCGGGCCTCGGCTTCGGCTTCAACGGCCGCACCGTCATGCATGCCGAGTTGGAGCCGGCGAGCACGGGTGCGGAACTCCGCTTTGGCAGTCATATCCTGCGGCTTGGCCATGAGGACGGTTCGACCGTCGTCACCGTCGAGCGGGTCGAGGCTGTCTCCGATGCATCCGCGGCCAAAGATCAGCAGACCGTCTTCACGCTGCGTGGCCTGATGCCGGGCAAAAGGTCGAGCGCTTATGTGTTCCTGGCGCTGATCCTCGCCGCCTTCCTGGCGTGGCCGATCTATACCTATGCCTCCAGCCGTGGCGAGAAAATCCGGCCGCAGGGCTTCCATGCCGACAAGACCTGGGAGACGGGCAAGCTCAGCAAGGCGCATGCCGAGCTGGAGAATGATTGTCAGGCCTGCCACGTCGATGCGTTCGTCGCCGTGCGCGACAATGCGTGCATCGCCTGCCACACCAATGCGCACGAAAAGCAGGCGGCGGGCTTGCAGCGGGTCGCGCTGACCGGGCCCGGAAGGCCGGGGCCCGCGGCCTATGACCATGCGCCGCTCGACAAGATGCTGGCCGCGCGCGGTGAGAAGGATTTCGGCGGACGGATCAAAGCTTTCTTCAAGAAGACGTTCAATGCGCCCGAAGGACGCTGTGTCGAATGCCATACGGAGCATGAAGGCGCGGGACCGATGCCGGCGACGCAGCAGGCGTTCTGCGCGGACTGCCATAATGGCCTGCAAGGTCGCTTGAAGTCGGCGGGCATGCAGAGCGGCGTCGGCGACGCCAGCGACTTCGGGCTGAAGCATCCGCAATTCCGCCCCTTCATCCTTGCCGGCTATGACGAGGCGCATCCGGTGCCGTTCATCAGGCGTGATGCGCGATCGGGCGGCGATCCGCTGCTCGGCTGGAAAGTGCGGCGCGCGGTGCTCGACCAGCCGCTGCAACAGGCGGGCGGGCTGAAATTCACGCATGCCGATCACCTCTCGACCAGCAACGGCGTCGCCCAGATGTGGCGGCAGGTGCAGCCGGGGCAAGGGCCGGGAATGGACTGCCAGGATTGCCACAAGACCGATCCGAGCGGCACGCGCTACCAGCCGGTGCGGATGGAGACGGCGTGCCAGCAATGCCATAGCCTCGGCCTCGAGACGGTCGGCGGCACGGTTCGCCAGCTGCCGCACGGTCAGCCGGCGCAGGTCATCGCCGATATCCGCGCTTTTTACGGCTCAGGCGGTAGCTTCCGCCCGACAGGGCTGCCGGTTGCCCGTTACACCCGCGCACGGCCGGGCGAGGCCAATGCCGAGCGGCGCCAGGCCGATCTGGCGCGCGCCGCAGCGCTGTTGCCCGGCAAGGGCGATGCGATGATCCGTGCGACCTTTGCCCCGGGCGGTGTCTGTGGCGAGTGCCACACGGTCGGGTTCGGGGGGCAGGATGGCGTGCGAATCGCGCCTGTCGCCCAGCCGGCTCGCTACCTTCGCAACGGCTGGTTCGATCACCGCGCCCATATCAATCTGGATGTGCGCGGCCCCGATGGGGCTACGAAATGGGGCTGCCGCGATTGCCATGCAGCAGAAAAGTCGAATAATGCCAGCGACTTGTTGCTTCCGGCTGTCGCCAAGTGTCAGCAATGCCATACCGGCGAGAAAGGCGCGACCAACGCCAGGCTTGTGCGCTCCGGCACAGCTTCAGGTTGCGCCATGTGTCATGACTACCACGCGGACGAGGGAGCGCCCTGGGTGCTCCAGCGGACGGGTCGCAAAAAGGCGCCCGCGAACCAGACAGCGATGCTGCAGGTCCGCTGGCGCTGAGGGGTGTGCTTAACCACTCGTTGGGCGGAAAGCGTGTAGGGGCGTTTTCCACTTCGGGGGGCAGTGGCTGGGCAGGTAAGGCAATGACATGCTGATCGCGCAGATCACGGATATCCATCTGGGGTTTGATCCGGATAATCCGTCGGAATTCAATCGGAAGCGACTGGATCAGGTACTGCGTGTCCTGACCAGCATGGATCCTATGCCCGATCTCCTGCTTGCGACCGGGGATTTGGTCGATCGCGGCGATTCAGACAGCTATCGCCGCCTTGAAAACGCCCTCAGCATCTGCCCGTTTCCCGTCTGGCCGTGCATGGGCAATCATGATGTGCGCGATAATTTCCTGGAGCATTTTCCGCGGATTCCAACGGTCGACGGCTTCGTCCAATATGAAATCGACGCCGGGAAACTGCGCTTCCTGGTCATCGATACGCTGGAAGAGGGGCGGCATGGCGGCGCCTTTTGCGCTGTCCGCGCGCGCTGGCTGAGCGACCGGCTGACCGAGCAACCGGACCGCGATACAGTCATCGTCATGCACCACCCGCCGGTCGATGTCGGGATCGAATGGATGGCGACTCATCCCGAAGAACCCTGGGTGCAGCGCTTCACCGGCGCGATCGACGGCCATAAGCAGATCAAGGCGATCATCTGCGGGCATCTCCACCGCCCGATCAGCGTCGCCTGGCGCGGCACGACGATCGCGATCTGCCCCTCCACAGCGCCCCAGGTGGCGCTTGACCTTGCGCCGATCGACCCTGAGGTGCCGGACAATCGCGCGATGATCATCGCCGACCCGCCGGCTTATGCCCTGCACATGTGGAACGGGCGGGAAATGATCAGCCATTTCGACAATGCTGACGAACATGTGATGCTCGCCAAATTCGACGCGAAAATGCAACCGCTCGTCCAGGCCCTGATGGCGGAGCGGCCGGACGATGAGGAGGAACCGCCACTGCGCGCGGTGTGTTGAACGAGCGATGGTCACGCTCAACCACACGATCGTCCACGCCCGTGACAAGCAGGCCACTGCCCGCTTCCTCACCGAAATCCTTGGCCTGCCGGAACATCGCAATCTTGCGCATTTCGCCGTGGTGCAGGTCGGCGACACGTCGCTGGATTTAATTGAGACCGATCAGCCGATCACATCCCGGCACTTCGCCTTTCTGGTTTCCGAGGCCGAATTCGATGCGGCGTTCGCGCGCATCCGAGAGCGCGGGCTGACCTGGTGGGCCGATCCATTCCGTCGGCAGCCGGGGGAAATCAACCATTGGGACGATGGGCGCGGTCTCTATTTCGACGATCCCAATGGTCATCTGCTTGAAATAATCACCCGGTCCTATGGCAGCGGTGGCCTGGACGCCGATCATCCCAACCCGCTGCTGACGCGCTAGACTGCGTCGTGACGCGAGAGCCAATCGCGCAGTACCGCCAGATAGGCGACGGGATTGTCGTTCATGATCATGTGCGCCGCGCCCGGAATCTCGCGGAACGTCGCGCCGGGAACCTCGGCCGCAAAGGCAGCGATCGTCGAGGGCAGCGCCTCGTCATATTCGCCGGTGGTGAAAAGCGTGCGCCTGCCGTCGAGCTTCTTCAGCAGCGGCCTCCCGTCATAATCCTTGAGCGTGCCGGAGGCCAGGAACTCGGCCGGTCCCCACATATGGTTGTAGACATCGGCGCTGAACGAACGCGGCAGCGCGGCGCGATAGGCGGCGATCTCTGGCGGCGGCTCATGGCGGATGATGTGCCGGGCGTAGAAGGCGTCGGTCGCCTTGTCGCATTCCTCCTTGGGCGGCCCGCCGGGTTCGAAGCAGCGATCGAGGGTATCGCGAATGTCCGGCGGCATCTCATTCTTCAGCCGGTTCGAATCGCGCATCCAGATGTCGGTCGAAATCAGCGCTGATTGGATGATGACACTGGCCAGCTCGGCCGGCCGCCGCGCCGCATATTCCAAGGCGATCGTGCCGCCCCAGCTGGTACCGAGCATGTGCCAGCGCTCGACGCCCAGCGCGCTGGCGATCGCGGGCAACTCGTCGACGAAGCGCGCGACCCGCCAATTTTTCGGGTCGCCCGGATGGTCGGAGCGGCCGCTGTCCAACTGGTCGTAAAGGATGACCCCGCGCTCGTCAGCAAGAGCGGTGGCGTTCAGGAAATACCAGTGTGCGCTGCCCGGTCCGCCATGCGTCATGACAAGCGGCGGCTTGGGCTCTTTGAGGTCGCCATTGACCCGCACATAGATATGTCCGCCTTCGACCGACACCATGTGCTCGTGGTCCGGTTTCAAGCGGATGCCCGGTGCTGTCGGGGCAACAGCAGCTCCAGCGGGAAAACTCACGGCCGCCGCGCTCGCGGCAAGGAAGGTCCGGCGATCAAGCTGCATGGCCTTTCTTTCGTTCAGGTGCGATCATTGCCGCACAGGCAAGAGGAGGGGAGAATGACGCGGCTCGCCTATGTGATCAAATTCGTGGCCGATATGGACAAGGGCGTCGCCTTTTACAGGGACACGATGGGGCTGGCGGTCAAGATGCACACGCCCTTCTGGAGCGAGCTGGACACCGGCGAGACGGTGCTGGCTTTGCATCCGGCGAGCGCCGCCAACCCGGCTGGCTCGAGCCAGCTCGGCTTCAATCTGGACGATCTGCGAGGGTTTTACGATCGGCGGGAGGAAACAGGCGTCACTTTCACAGCGCCGCCGGCCGAGCAGCATGGGACATTGCTCGCGCGGATGCTCGATTGCGAAGGCGCGGAAGTGAGCCTCAGCGGCCGTTAGTCGACGAACTCGATCCCCGCCTTGCCGTCGATGATCCAGCAGATGCGGCCGCGGCGGCGCAGCGTGCCGGCCACCAGCTGCACGCGCTCGCTCAATTTGGCGTCGCCGGGCAGATCGACGCAGGCGCCGCCGACCGACCAATTATGCAGCCTCACGATATGGCTGCGGCCGCGGAATTTGAGGCCGGCGAAGGTCTCGTCGGATTCCGTGCGCGGAAAACGGCGAAGATCGGCCCAGCGATGGGAGCGCGCCCAAAGACCCAATGTTTCGAGAGTGCTAAGCCGCTTCATGGCCAAGCTGTCTACGGCCAATCTGTTGCCAAATGCTTGCTGCTTGCATGCGGCGCACCCATCGTTCCATAGCCGCCGCCAATGGCCGATCTCGCGATTCTGTACGAACATCCGCTCTGGTTCGAACCGCTCTTCGGCGTGCTGGACGCGCGCGGCGTCGACTATGTTTGGATCCAGGCTGACGATCATTTTTTCATGCCCGGCCGGGACAGACCGCCGGCGTCCTTGATCCTCAACCGGCTGGCCCAATCGAGCTTCTTGAGATCGGCCGGGCATCCGATCTTCTACGCGGCGGCTCTGTTCGAGGAATGGGAGCGGCAGGGCGCCACGGTTATCAACGGCGGCCGGGCCTTTGCGATCGATTCTTCCAAGGCGCGGCAGCTGTCCCTGATCGCGTCGCTTGGCCTCGGCATTCCAGCGACGCGCGTTGTGCATCGGGCTGCAGATGTGGTCGCGGCGGCGGAGGGGCTGCGCTTTCCGATTGTGGTCAAGGCCAATATCGGGGGATCGGGGGCAGGGATCGTCCGCTACGACAATCTCGCCGAGCTGAAGGCCGTGGCGGCAGAGGGCGGTTTCCCGTCCAGCATCGACAATGTGCTGCTGGTGCAGGAATATGTGCCTGCGCGCGAAGGCAAGATCACGCGGATCGAGACACTGGACCGCAAATATCTTTATGCGATCGATATCGAGGGTGGCGGCGCCTTCGATCTCTGCCCGGCCGATGCCTGCCTTGCCGACAGCAACATTAAGCTTCGTCGCGCCGATCCCGATCCTGCGCTGATCGAAGCGGCGGAGCGGATCGCCGAAGCGATGGACCTCGACGTCGGCGGCATCGAAGTGATGATCGACGATCGCGACGGCGTGGCCCGTTTTTACGACATCAATGCGCTTTCCAATTTCGTCGCCGACCCGTTGACGGTGCTCGGCTGGGATCCGCACGATCGTTTCGTCGACTGGCTCCAGCAAAGGATCGCACGGGGATGAGATACGGCTTCTGGATGCCGGTATTCGGCGGTTGGCTGCGCAACGTACCCGACGAGCGGATGGAGGCCAGCTGGGATTATGTGAAGCGCCTGACCCAGCGTGCAGAGCAGACCGGTTATGACATTACCCTGATCGCCGAGCTCAATCTCAATGATATCAAGGGCGTCGAGCAGCCCGCGCTCGATGCCTGGTCCACGGCGGCGGCGCTGGCGGCTGTTACCGAGCGGTTGGAGCTGATGGTTGCGGTGCGGCCGAACTTCCATCAGCCAGCACTGTTTGCCAAGGCGGCGGCCAATATCGACCGCATCTCCAACGGGCGCCTCAGCCTCAACGTCGTTTCGTCTTGGTGGGCGGACGAGGCGAAGCAATATGGCCTGCAGTTCGACCAGCATGACGATCGCTATGCGCGCACGACCGAATGGCTCCAGGTCGTGAACGGCCTGTGGGACGAGGATCGGTTGAGCTTCGAGGGCCAATTCTACCGCACCGAGAATGCGATCTGCTCGCCCAAGCCCGCGCATCATCCAACTATCTATGCGGGCGGCGAGAGCGAGGCGGCCAAGACAATGATCGCGAACCTTTGCGACGCCTATGTGATGCACGGCGATCCGCCCGCCGCGATCGCGCCCAAGATCGTCGACATGAAGGCGCGCCGCGCGGCGTCGGGCGGCACCCCGATGACCTTCGGCATGGCAGCCTATGCGATCGTGCGCGACAGCGAGGCCGAGGCAAAGCGCGAGCTGGAACGGATCACCACCGTCACCGAGCTTCCCGCCGGCTATGCGAACTTCGATCAATGGCTTTCCGGCACCCAGCTGGAGCGGGAGCTGAAGATCCAGGAATATGCCGTCTCCAATCGCGGCCTGCGCCCTAATCTGGTCGGCACGCCCGAGCAGCTGAAGGAGCGCATCGCCGAATATGAAGCGGCCGGCCTCGACCTGCTGTTGCTCCAGATGAGCCCGCAGGCCGAGGAAATGGACCGCTTCGCCGCTCAGGTGATGGGGACAGCCTGACCTAGAGCTTCCAGCGCGCGTCGAACTGCACGGCGCGCTGCGGGAAGGGGTGGAACAGGAAATAGCGGTCGCGGCCGATATTATCGACGCCCAGGCCGAGAGTCAGATGCTCATCGACCTTCAGCTGGGCGCGCAGATCCACCACCAGATATTCGTAGAAGCCCTGATAGGTGTTGCCGACGATATCGCTATTGTCCAGCGCACCATAGTTGCGGCTGGCGTAGCGCATCGCGGCAGTGAGCGAGAGACTTTCGGCCGGTCGCCACGTCCCAACCATTGTCGCTTTCCAGCGCGGTACGGAAGGCAGTTGTTTGCCGATCGACGCCGGGAAGACCGGGTTCGCGCGCGTCTCGGCATCCGCATAGGTGACGCTGCCGGAGAGATCGAGGCGAGGCAGCAGGTCGCGCTGCTCCGCCGCCAGCTCGACGCCCCGTGCGCGCGTGCGCGGCACGTTCTGGACGAAATTGCCGATCTGCGTCGGCGTCACGCCCGGCAGCGGGCCGGACTGGGAGATCAATGCATCCTTCACGGCTTCGTTGAACAGCGACAGCCGCAGTGTCCCGCGGCCGTTTCTATGCTCGACCGCCAGCTCTTCGGAACGAGCGCGTTCCGGGCGCAGATCAGGGTCGGGCACCGCCGGCACAGGGGTCGTGACGATCTGATAGAGTTCGCCGAGCGTCGGGAATCGCCAGGCCTGACCAAAGGATAGTCGCGCGCTCCAGGCGGCATCCGGAGTCCAGGCGATCGAGGCTTTTGGCGAGAAATGAGCAGCGCTTCGCCGTGGCTGCTTGATCGCGAGGGCGGGCGCCAGCGAGAAATTCTCACCGTCATAGGCGCGCCACCATTCATAACGGCCGCCGGCGGTGAGCGTCAGCGTATCGGTCAGCGCCCATTCGTCCTGCGCCCACAGCGCGGTCGTGCGCGACTTGCCATGAGCGCGAAGATCAAGTGCTGCTCGCGGGCCGCCGATCCAGTCGGCAGTGCGATAACGGTTGCTGTTCAGCGTGAACCAGTCGCCATGCGCGCCGAAGCCGAGCCTATGCCCCGCACCCGCCTGCCACAGCGCTTTCGCATCGAAGGTTCGCCAGCCGGTGCCGTCCAGCCGCGTGATGGTGCCGGTGCCGCCCTCGAACGCACCGGGCAGGGCTGTCCCGGCTACGCGCTGCACGTCATGAGAATAGTCGAACAATGTGCCGATCACTCGCCATTCGAATTCCGGGCTTGCTCCGGCGAGCGACAAGGTGTGCGACCAATGGCGCTGACGGGTTTCGTACAGCCCCGACGCAAAAGCACTGGCCGGGATCGTATAGCTGCGGCCCTCGATATTCATCGCGCCGGCATAGACCGGCATGCCGGCCGCGCTGCGGAGATAAGTCGTCGGGCGCGCATCGGTATCGTTCGCGAACAGGGCGGCCGAATAGGTGAGGCGGATATTGTCGGCGAGGCCGAGTGCCGCCTTGAACCGAAGCCGGTCCTGCCGCTGATGCTCCTGCCCGGTTGCGCCGAGAATGCGGATCGGCTGGCCGGTGCGATTGAGGCCCGGCACCGCGCCGGTGACCGGCTGGCCGGCATTGCTGTTCCCGGCCGGTTGCAGCGCGGTCGCATAGCCGAGCGGCTGGCTGTTGCTCGTCACATGGTCGATGGCCGCGAACAGTGCGAGCGGGCCGAAACGGTCGCCGATGTTCGCGCCGGCCTGCGCGGTCGGGAGCATGCGGTGCGTCCCATATTGATCGAAGCTTTGGACGTTGACCGCGCCGTTGACGCTGGCCTCCAGCCGGTCGGGCAAGCGCGTCGTGATGTTCACCACCGCGCCGATCGAATTGCCGGGATAGGCAGCGGAAAAGGGGCCGTAGAGGACATCGATTCGCTCGATCTCTTCGGTGCTGATCGTTGCCCATCGGGGCGAGGCGGAGGTGTTGTTGTTGCCGATGAGCGCGGAGAGGAGCGCGCCGTCGGCGTAGATCAGGCTGCGCGCCGAAGCGCCGAGGCCGGATGTGCGCGTGGCGATCGGCGCCTGGGTGTCGCCGATATGGCGTTTGCGCACGATCAGGCTGGGCAGGTATTTGACCGTATCCTCGACGTTCACCGCGTTGATCGTGCGGGCAATGGCAGCCGCTTCGACCGACGCCGATGAGGATTTCGCATTTTCGATGTCGGGCGCGGCTCGCGCCGTGACGATGATCGCTTCGTCATCGGCGAAAGCGGGGCCGGAAAGGCAGGCAAGCGCCGCCGCACAGGCAGCGGCAGGCCGAAAGGTTCGAGCAGGCATGATCTCTGAATCCGAGAATGAGCTGGCGTGCGCACACGCTATGGGCGGCGGGAAAGCCGTCCGGGCTTGTCGGTCAGAGAGTGGCGGGAGGTCCGGTGGCCGGCGGCGGCGGCGGCGGCGCGGCGAGTCCGCGCCCGATTGCCACGACGAAGCTGACGGTGAACACGGGTGCCGCGACGATCAGCGGTGCAGCGATGACCGGTCCAGCCTGTCCCTGCCAGGCCAGTCCAATCGCGCCGAAGCCACAGGCCTGGTCGCCATTCGCGCGATCCTTGCCTTGGTGCTTGCCGCCATTGAGCCGCTTGGCGGCATCCTCCGCGGCCTTGAGCATGGCAGGCGGGGGCGGGCCGAAGGCGGAACAGAATTCAAGCCGGAAGCCGGATGCATCCGTGCCCGGCATCCAGCCGGCAGGGATCAGCAGCCTTGTCAGAAGCGCCAGCGCCAGTAGTGCCGCGACGGGCAAGCGCCGGATGGGGATATGCTGACCAGTTGGCATGCGGGCGTCCCCTATTCCTTTGCCGTGCGGGCGCAAGCGGACAAAAGGTCTCATTTCAGATTTGCGTCGGTTCGATGACGCTCGGCGGTCAAAAGTTCCCGCCTGTCTTAAAAGTGCAACGGACATGTCACACTAGGCGGCCGCCGGTCATGCGATCCGGTTGGAGATTCCTGTCATGCGCATTCTCGTCGCGACCGTCGCAGCCGCCACTTGCATGGCGATTCCTTCAGCAGCGCGTGCGCGGGACGACGCGCAGCTTTGGCTCGGCGGCAACGTCAATGTGAAGCTCGGCGACCAATTCCGCTTTTCGCAGGAAGTCATCTCGCGCTTCAGCGACAACCGGAATGGGCTGTACGAAGTCGAGATGAACACGATGCTCGGCTATCGTGCCAGCAAGAACGTGACGCTCTGGCTCGGCTATACGCACGATCCGAATTATGCTGGCGGCACCTTCACCGTGATGGAGCATCGCATCCGCGAGCAGGTGACGGTCGACAATCTCGCGAAGATTGGTCGCGGCACGCTCAGTGCGCGCATGCGGCTGGAGCAGCGGTGGCGTGAAGGCGTGGACGGCACGGCCTGGCGCCTGCGCCCTTATGTGAAGTTCAACCTGCCGTTCCGGGCTGGCCACAAGACCGCGCTGGTGCTGAGCCATGAAAGCTTCATCGACCTCAACACGACCGGGTTCCAGCGCGTCGAAGGGGAGGAGCGAATGCGCAACCAGATCGGGATCTCGACCCCGCTGAGCAAAGCGATCACGGCCGAAATCGGTTATCTCAACCAGCACAGCTTCGTGCCGCGCGGCCCGGACAATGACGATCACGCGGCAACGCTGACGCTCAATTTCTCTTTCTAGGCGGCGAGCAGCACGCCGCGATAATCCGGGTCTTCCAGAGCGCGCCCGGCGCCGCGCGCGACGCAGACCAGCGCGTCGTTCGCGACGGTGACGGGCAGGCCCGTCGCCTTGGAAAGCCGCCGGTCGATGCCGTGCAGCAACGACCCGCCGCCGGTCATGACAATGCCGCGATCGACGATATCGGCGGCGAGTTCGGGCGGGGTTTGCTCCAGCGCTGCGCGGACGGCGTGGACGATCTGCCCGACCGGTTCGACGATCGCATCGGCGATTTCCTTCTGGCCGATCTCGATCTCGCGCGGCTTGCCGACGACCAGGTCGCGGCCCTTCACTTTCATCGACGGCTCCTCGCCTTCATCTGGCGAGGCGGTGCCGATCTGCTGCTTGATCCGCTCGCTGGTCACTTCGCCGACGACGAGATTGTGTCGGCGGCGAATGGCGGCCGCGATCGCATCGTCCAATTTGTCGCCGCCGACCCGGACCGAATTGCTGTAGGCTAGACCGCGCAGCGACAGCACAGCGACTTCCGTCGTGCCGCCGCCGATATCGACCACCATTGCGCCGACCGGTTCGATCACCGGCAGGTCGGCGCCGATCGCGGCAGACATGGGCTCCTCAATCAGCCAAACTTTGCCGGCGCCGGCGTTGTGCGCGGCATCGCGAATCGCACGACGCTCCACGCTGGTGGAGCCGGAGGGCACGCAGATCGCCATTTCCGGGCGGCGGGGCAGGGCGCTGCGGCCGCCCTGCGCCTTTTCGATGAAATGCTTGATCATTTTTTCGGCCACCAGGAGATCGGCGATCACGCCGTCGCGGAGCGGACGGATCGTCTGAATATTGGCGGGCGTTTTCCCCATCATCATCCTGGCGTCGCTGCCGACCGCGCGAACCCGCTGGACGCCGTCATGCATCTCGAGCGCGACGACCGACGGCTCGTTGAGAACGATGCCCTTGCCGCGCACATAGACCAAGGTGTTCACTGTCCCCAGATCGATCGCCATATCGTGCGACGACAGTCGGAAAAAACGCGAAAACATGAAAACGAGCTGCCCCGGATAAGTTCGGGGCATGAAGCGGGATAAGAAGGGCGCCGCCAAGCCAGGCACTTTTCAACTCGGCGCGGCTTCGGCACCGAATTCCGGCCATCCGTTGCGGAGTTGCGACAGGCTGAAATTAGTAGCGAATCGGTTGATTCCGGGTCATTTTATTGCGGTGCGGCTTGGTGGGCTCGACTGAGCGTCACTGCTACTTCGCCTCGTCGTGAAATCTATTTAGCGTTCATCTGGGGTTCACGCGAAAAACGCGGTCTTATGCGCGAGGCGAGCAACCGCCCGCCTTCATTCCGAAGCAGAACGGGAAGATTTTCAGATGAAGCGTTTCATGATCGCAGCCGCCGCTCTGGTGATCGGCGCCACCGCCGCGCAGGCCCAGATGCAGCCGACCCAGCCCGACGCGGCCGCGCAGCCGGCCCCCGAGCCGACCGCCACCGCGACGCCGGCCCCGGCCGATCAGGCAGCGGCACCGGCCGATGCTTCGGCTCCGGCGTCGACCAACGATGCCGCCGTCACGACCGGCAGCGGCGAGGTAACCGCCAAGGACGCCCACAAGAAGCATAAGAAAGAAAAGCCGAAGGCTTAAGCTGGAAAGGGCCGGGGAATGCTCCGGCCCTTTTCAATGCAGCAATGAGACGAGCCAATAGCTGAGCGCCGA
>JAFEEY010000005.1:22440-39484 GCA_018240865.1 Pseudomonadota bacterium
ATGCCGCCGATCGTTGCCAGAAAGAGCGTGATCGCCCCCCCGGTCTCCGCGCAAAACCCCTGAGCCGGGGTCAGCCGTGTGATCTTCGATCCCATCGTATGGACGATCCGCCAGCCGCCCAGCAGCGTACCGAGCCCCATGGCTGCCTGGCACGATAGCACGACCCAGAGCGGCACGCTGAATTCGCCGCCAAGCAGCCCCTGGGAATAAAGCAGCACCGCGATGATCCCCATCGTCTTCTGCGCGTCGTTGCCGCCATGGCCCAGTGAATAGAGCGCGGCCGAGATCAGCTGCAGCTTTCGATAACGACGGTCGACGCCGAGCGGCGTCAGCCGGATGCTGGTCCAGGCGACGATCAGCACTAGCACGAGCGCCAGCATCAGGCCGACGGCGGGCGAAATGAAAATCGCCGAGACCGTCTTCAGCACGCCGGACCAGACGATCGCACCCGTCCCGGCTTTGGCGAGGCCGGCGCCCAACAGGCCGCCGATCAATGCGTGGCTGCTGCTGGAAGGAATGCCGAGCAGCCAGGTTAGTACGTTCCAGAAAATCGCGCCGATCAATGCCGCGAAAATGACCGTCGCATCGACAATCTGCGCATCGACGATACCCTTGCCGACCGTGTTCGCGACGTGGAGGCCGAAGAACAGGAAAGCGATGAAATTGAAAAAGGCCGCCCAGACGACCGCGTAATGCGGTTTCAGCACGCGGGTGGAGACCACGGTCGCGATCGAATTGGCGGCGTCGTGCAGGCCGTTCAGGAAATCGAACAGCAGCGCGATGCCGATCAGGGCGACCAGCAGCGGAAAAGCGAGCGTCATGTCAGGCGTGGTCGATCACGAGACCCTGGATCTCGTTCGCCACATCCTCGAATTTGTCGACCACGCGCTCAAGGTGCGAGTAGATTTCCTTGCCGGTGATGAACTGCATCGGGTCGTCGCGGCTCGCCTTGAACAGCGCGCGCAATCCCTGATCGTGGATATGATCGGCATGGCCTTCGATCTGGATCAGCCGGCCGGTCAGCTCGTGCAGCCGCGCGGCATTGTCGTTCAATGAACGGAGCAGCGGCATGGCCTCGGCCACGATCCGCGCCGCTTCGACGATGATGCCGCTCATGTCGCGCATCTGCGGCTCGAAGCTGGTGACGCCGTATAGACCGATCGTGTTGCCGGTCTGGTTCATCTGGTCGATCGCGTCATCCATAGTGCCGATCAGATCGGTGATTGCGCTGCGATCGAAGGGCGTCACGAACACGCGGCGGACGTCCTGCAATACCTCGCGGGTGATGTCGTCGGCATCATGCTCGCGCCGCACGATCTCTTCGATCATCGCCTGGATATCGCCCTCGCCGTGGAGCAGGCGGGCGAGGCCTTCGGCGCCAGCGACGAGTGTTTGCGCGTGGGCTTCGAATTGCTCGAAGAACCGCCCTTGGGAGGGCATCAGCCTGTGAAACCAGCCAAGCACGGGAAAGCGCCTCCTTGCGCGCGTCTGAAGCGCCGGCAGCACCCGGCTCGCGAGCCCTGATGGCGCAGGCGGCGGCCGGAATCCAGCGATGAGTCGCTTCAGCTCCGGCTCATCCACGGCAGCGGCTGCGTCGGCAAGGCTGAACCAGCGCGCAGTGCGTTGATCGCGCTCCGGCCAGTCGTCCAGCTGCTCGACCACCGCCAGTGGATACAGCGTCACAGAAGCTTGCTGGGACAGGCGCGCCCGCTTCGTCTTCCAATACATGAAATTGCCGAGCGCGGTGGGGCAGGGAATGCCGCGGACACCCGCTTCCTCATAGGCCTCAACGGCCGCCGCCTCGTGCAGCGAATGGCAGCGCATCGGATTGCCCTTGGGGACGACCCAGCGCTGCGTGTCCCGCGAAGTGACGAGAAGGACTTCCGCCGAGCCGTCGTCGGTAATGCGATAGGGAAGAGCGGCGATCTGCTGAATGGCGGCATCCTCTGCAAAAATATGACACTTTCGTGACAGCGGCTTTGGACCAGTTCAACAGATTTGTCTGGCGCTGGCGCAGGCCCGCCCACGATATAGGGTCTAACTCCGCCGGAAGGAGTCGAGGAGGCAGGCAGGATGATGAAGGCGATGGCGATCGGCGCGATCACGGCCGCGGCGGCAGCGAGTGCGATAGCCTTGCAATCGCATCCGGCTGGCGAGAAGGGAGCCGATGCAGCGCACCCTGTGGTGATCGAGCTCTATCAGAGCCAGGGTTGCTCTTCCTGCCCGCCCGCGCTCAAGGTGCTGCAGGCGGAGGCTGATCGGTCCGACATTCTCGCGCTCAATTTCGCCGTTACCTATTGGGACCATCTGGGCTGGAAGGATCGCTTCGCCGATCCCGCCTATACGAAGCGCCAATGGGATTATGCGCATGCTGCCGGGCGCGGGCAGGTGGCGACGCCGCAACTGATCGTGAACGGGCGCGGTGCGGTCAATGGCGGCAACCGCGCCGAGGTCGACGCCGCGATCGTGCGCTGGGATCGCGGGCGCGGCGGGCTGGAGATCGGTGTCGCCGGAAATATGGTGACGATCGGCGCGTTCGCATCGAAAGGCGCGACCGTGTGGCTGGTGGACTATGATCCGCGAACGATCGACGTGCCGATCCGCGCCGGGGAGAATGAAGGCCGGACCTTGCCGCACCGGAATATCGTCACCGGCCTCACGCGGCTCGGCGCGTGGGCGGGCAGACCGGCGCGCTTTGCGCTTCCCGCCGCCAGGCCGGGCATGCAGCGCGCGGTTCTGGTGCAGGCCGGCAGCGGCGGCCCGATCGTCGCGGCGCGCCGCATCAGCTGACGCTCGCAAAGAAAAGGGCGGCCGGAGCCGCCCTTTCCGTAAACCGTAACTGAAGCGAACCTCAGCGTGAGTAGAACTCGACGACCAGGTTCGGCTCCATCTTCACCGGATAGGGCACTTCATCGAGCGTCGGCACGCGCGTGAAGGTCACCTTGGCGGCGCCGTCCGGAGCGACATAGTCGGGCATGTCGCGCTCGGCGAGGCTCTGCGCCTCCAGCACCAGCGCCATTTCCTGCGCCTTGTTGCTGAGCGAGATCTCGTCGCCGACATAGCAGCGGCGCGACGCGATGTTGCACTTCACGCCATTGACGCGGATGTGGCCGTGGCTGACCAGCTGGCGGGCCGCGAAGATCGTCGGCGCGAATTTGGCGCGATAGACGATCATGTCCAGCCGCTGCTCGAGCAGACCGATCAGGTTCTGACCGGTGTCGCCCTTCATGCGCGACGCTTCCTGATAGCATTGCTTGAACTGCTTTTCGGTGACGTCGCCGTAATAGCCCTTCAGCTTCTGCTTGGCGCGCAGCTGGATGCCGAAGTCCGACATCTTGCCTTTGCGGCGCTGGCCATGCTGACCCGGGCCATATTCACGCTTGTTCACCGGGGACTTCGGACGGCCCCAGATATTCTCGCCCATCCGGCGGTCGAGCTTATGCTTGGCGCTGCTGCGCTTCGACATTCGATATTCCTTCAATCGCGTTGACGTTTTCGCGCCTTCCTGATCCGAAAACCGGTTCCCGCTTTTCGGGGAAGGCGAGGGTTGTTTCCGGTATCGCCTGCTGGTCCGTGGGGAGGCAGGGCCACCGCTTCACCGGAGTGCGGGGCCAATTGCGAAGGGCGCGCGCCTATACGACGCGGCGCGGAAGGTCAAGCGCAGCCCAATCGTCGATCATCAATTACCGGGCGTTGGATTGCGGGCCATATTTTCGAACGCCTGACGGCGCGCTTCCTCATTGCCGCGCACAGACCGAGCTTCCCACTCGGTTTTCGTGAGACACACTTTTCGACTGGCGATCAGCGATCCGATCGGTACTTCGCGCTTGCAGACAACGGGATTGTCCGATCCGCCTGCCTTGCCGGCCTGCGGCTTGGTGTCGGCCGCGAACGCCGGTGCGCTGAAAGCGAGGATGAGCAGAGTGGTGGCAATACGCATCGTGAGCCTCGGTCTCGGGTTGAACTCTGATCGGAGCAAGCTATCGCGAAAATACTGCACTCGCAAAGGATTCTCGCAATTGGTCCCCCCTGAAGACTGCCAGACGATGACCGAGGTGCGCGCCGGGGTGGATGCGACCGATAAGGAACTGGTACAGCTGCTGAAACGCCGCTTCGGCTATATGGACGCCGCCGCCCGCATCAAGCCGGAGCGCGGGGCGGTCCGCGACGAAGTCCGCAAGGCGCAGGTGATCGATAATGTGCGGGCGCATGCCAGGGCGGCTGGCATTCCCGAAGCATCGGTCGCGGACCTTTGGGACCGGTTGATCGAAGCGTCGATCGCCTATGAATTCGACGAATTCGATCGCCTGCGCGGTTAACCCCGTTCGCGGCCCAATGCGCTGAGCACGCCGCGCAGGGTGCGGATTTCGAGGCTGTTCCAGCCCGGCTTGGTCAGCACGCCGCGCAGAGTGCGCCTGGTCGCCGGAATACGGTCGGGCGGCAGGAAATAGCCGGTCGGTTCCAACAGGGTTTCGAAGTGCGCGATCAGGCCTTCCAGTTCGTCCTGCGGCGCGGGCGGCAGGGCGTCGGTCGCCGTCGGCTGCACCAGATCGGTCTGCTTCGACCATTCATAAGCGAGCAGGATCACGGCCTGGGCAAGATTGAGCGAGCCGAATTCCGGGTTGATCGGCACGGTGACGATCGCGCGGGCCAACGCCACATCCTCGGTTTCGAGGCCGGATCGCTCGGCGCCGAACAGAATGGCGCTGCGGCCTGCGTTTGAGCGGATGTCGCGTGCCGCTTCCTCGGGCGTCAGGACGGGCTTGGTGACGCCGCGCTTGCGCACCGTCGTTGCGAACACATGCGCGCAATCCGCGACCGCCCCGGCAACGCTATCGAACACCCGCGCCTGATCGAGCACGACGTCCGCGCCGGACGCAGCCGGTCCCGCCGCAGGATTGGGCCAGCCGTCGCGGGGGCTGACAAGCCGCATTTCAGTCAGCCCGAAATTGAGCATCGCCCGCGCCGCCTTGCCGATATTCTCCCCGAGCTGCGGCCGGACGAGGACGATGACAGGCTTCGTCACCCTTCGCCGGCCTCCGCGACGGCGCCGGCGAATTCGTGGAAATCCTTGGCTTCCGCGAAATCCTTATAGACGCTGGCGAAGCGGATATAGGCGACGCTGTCCAGGCCTTTGAGGCCGTCCATCACCAGCTCGCCGATCTGCTTGGCCTGCACTTCGCTTTCACCGCTGGTTTCAAGCTGGCGCTGGATGCCGCTGATCAACCGCTCGATCCGCACTGGCTCGATCGGCCGCTTGCGGCAGGCTATGGAGATTGAGCGCGCGAGTTTCTCCCGATCGAACGGTTCTCGCCGGTCCTCGCTCTTCACGACCGTCAGGTCGCGGAGCTGGATACGCTCGAACGTCGTGAACCGCGCGGCGCAGCCCTCGCACTGGCGTCGCCGCCGGATCGCCGCGCCGTCATCGGTCGGCCGGCTGTCCTTGACCTGGCTGTCTTCATGTCCGCAATAAGGGCAGCGCAATCTCAGCCCTCGCGTTTGTGGATGCGATAGGCGGCTATGGCGCCGCCGATCAGGCCGCCGGTGAACCAGGTCACGATCGGGAGGGGCATCCCGACTACGGCACCGATCGCGGCACCGGCCAGCAATTCCTTGGCGTCGGGCGACATGCTGCCGTCAGGGCGGCGTTTCAGATCCATGGCTTACAGCTCCGGATAAATGGGGAAGCGTTCGCACAGCGCGCGTACCCGCTCGCGGACATTCGCCTCGATCTGGGCGTCGCCCTGCTCGCCGTTCTTGCGCAGGCCTTCCAGAACGTCCGCGATCATGTCGGCGATCTCGCGGAACTCGGCGGGGCCGAAGCCGCGCGTGGTGCCGGCGGGCGAGCCGACGCGGATGCCGCTGGTCTTGACCGGAGGGAGCGGATCGAACGGGATGCCGTTCTTGTTGCAGGTGATCGCGGCACGCTCCAGCGCTTCGTCGGCGTCCTTGCCGGTCACGCCGAGCGGACGCAGGTCGACCAGCGCCAGATGTGTGTCGGTGCCGCCCGCGACGAGGTCGGCGCCGCGCTCCTTCAGCCGGCCGGCGAGCGCCTTGGCGTTCTCGACCACGGCGGCGATATAGCTCTTATAGTCCGGCTGCAGTGCTTCGCCGAACGCGACCGCCTTGGCGGCGATCACATGCATCAGCGGGCCGCCCTGCAGACCCGGGAAGACCGCCGAGTTGATCTTCTTCGCGATCCCCTCGTCATTGGTCATCACCATGCCGCCGCGCGGGCCGCGCAGCGTCTTGTGCGTGGTGGTGGTGACGACATGCGCGTGCTCGAACGGGGAGGGGTGAAGCCCGCCCGCGACAATGCCGGCGAAGTGCGCCATGTCGACCATGAACAGCGCGCCCACTTCGTCCGCGATCGCGCGGAACCTGGCGAAGTCGATGATGCGCGGATAGGCCGACCCGCCGGCGATGATCAGCTTGGGCTTATGTTCCTTGGCGAGCGCTTCGACCTGATCGAAGTCGATCAGATGGTCGTCCGGCCGCACGCCATATTGCACGGCATTGAACCATTTGCCCGACATCGCGGCGCGGGCGCCGTGAGTCAGGTGGCCGCCGGCATCCAGGCTCATGCCCATGATTGTGTCGCCCGGCTTGGTCAGCGCCAGCATCACCGCGCCGTTCGCCTGCGCGCCCGAATGCGGCTGGACATTGGCGAAGCCGCAGCCGAAGAGCTGCTTCGCGCGCTCGATCGCCAGCGTCTCCACCTCGTCGGACGGCGCGCAGCCCTGATAATAGCGCTTGCCCGGATAGCCTTCGGCATATTTGTTGGTGAAGACGGAGCCCTGCGCCTGCAGCACCGCCTTGGAAACGATGTTCTCGGACGCGATCAGCTCGATCTGATAGCGTTCGCGCGCGATTTCATTCTCGACGCCGGCGAAGACGGCCGGGTCCGCCTCGGCGAGGCCGCGGGTGAAGAAGCCGTCGGGCTGGACGTCGGTCAGCGTCCGGGGATTGGTGCTCATGCGGGCTCCTTCACGGGATTGGAGAGCTTCTCGACGCGGCGCTCATGACGCCCGCCGAGAAATTCGGTGGAGAGAAAGGTTTCGACACAGGCCTTCGCCATTTCGATGCCGAGCAGCCGCGCGCCCAGCGCGATTACATTCGCATCATTATGCTGGCGGGCAAGGGCGGCGGAGAGCGGTTCCGACACGAGCGCGCAGCGGCAGGCCTGATTGCGGTTGACGGCGATCGAAATGCCGATGCCCGAACCGCACAGGGCCACCCCACGTTCCGCGCGGCCGTCCTCGATCGCGGCGGCGAGGCGATAGCCGAAATCGGGATAGTCGACCGACGCTTCGGTCGCGGTGCCGAGGTCGAGCACGTCATGGCCTTTTTCGGCGAGCCAGTCGCGCAGCGCCGTCTTCATCTCGACGGCAGCATGGTCGGAAGCGATCGCGATGCGAGTCATGACATTTCCGGGCCTATGGGAATCGATGGCGGCTCTTTAGGGATGTGGTGAGAGATTTGCCACTAGCCAGAAGCGATGACTCACAAAAGCGCACCTGAATTGATCACCGGCCGCTTGCGGATGCGGCCTCACCGTCTCGACGATGCCGAGCGACTGGTCGCGCTTTGGCAGGATCCCGTTGTGGTCCGCCATTTCGGCGGCCAGCCGGTTTCGCCCGAAGACAGCTGGAACCGGCTGCTGCGCTATGCCGGGCACTGGCAGCTGAACGGCTATGGCTTGTGGGCGGTCGAGGAATTGGAGACCGGCATTTTCATCGGCGATGTCGGCCTGTTCGAAGGGCGGCGCGGTTTGGGCGATCGTTTCGATTCCGCGCCGGAAGCGGGTTGGGTGCTGCTGCCTGCCGGTCACGGCAAGGGCTATGCGCGCGAAGCGATGAATGCGGCGCTCGATTGGGGCGAAACGGAACGTGGCTGGACGCGCACTGTCTGCATGATCGACCCTGAAAATGTGCCTTCGCTGCGGACCGCCGATGGGATCGGTTATAAATTGTTCGATCGGCAGCCATACAAGGGTAAGGAACTTGCGCTGCTGGAGCGGCTTAGGGCCTGATTTTATTTAGACTTCCTAGCCCATTAACCCGATTTCTACATCTCGCGTGCAAAGCTCCTGAACGAAACTGCCGGCCCGGCCGCGATGGGGGCGGTCAGATGCAGATCGGGGAATGCAAATGAGGGCTTTGTACAAAATGTTTGGCGGCCTCGCCGCCTCGGCCATGCTTGCCTTGCCGGCGCAAGCCGGTTGCTGGACGGACGCGGCCTATCACGCCGCGCAAGTCCGCGAGCTGGATACGATGCTGATGGTGCAGGCATTGCGGTGCCGCAAGACGGCGGCGAATTTCGTCGCTGAATATAACAGCTTCGTGCAGGTCAGCCGCCCGGCGCTGCTGAAGGCCAATGCCGAACTGCGCACCCACTTCGCCGGCGAAGTCGGTGAGCGTGGCGCGCTCAATGCCTATGACAATTATATGACGACGGTCGCTAATCGCTATGGCGCGGGCACTGCCGATCTTGGTTGCGAGGATGTCGCCTCGATCGTGCGCGCGGCCGCTGCCGCCGGCGGTTCGCCGGACGAGCTGTACCGGGTCGCTGCGGCCGCAGATATGCAGCCGGCGATCGGCGGCGAACGCTGTACTGGCCCTGTCGATACGCCTTTGACCATCGCGTCGCGCCGTTAAGCGCGTTTCTGCCCCGCCCCGACCCCTCGGGGGTGCATATAAAGATATCTTTATATTTGCTTTGGCGCCCTTCCGGCGCTAAGGCGCCCGGCATCACGGCCGTCTGCAATCCAGCGGGCGGCCGCATTTTTTAAAAGCCGGAGAACCTACGTGGCCACCGTTGTTGACCCCAAGGATTATGTCGTCGCCGATCTGAGCCTCGCCGATTTCGGCCGCAAGGAGATCGAGATCGCCGAGACCGAAATGCCGGGCCTGATGGCACTGCGTGAGGAATATGGCGCTGAGCAGCCGCTGAAGGGCGCGCGCATCACCGGCTCTCTGCACATGACGATCCAGACCGCCGTGCTGATCGAGACGCTGACCGCCTTGGGCGCCGACGTCCGCTGGGCGACCTGCAACATCTTCTCGACCCAGGATCACGCCGCCGCCGCCATCGCCGCTTCGGGCGTGCCGGTGTTCGCGATCAAGGGCGAGAGCCTGGCCGATTACTGGGACTATGTCGCCCGCATCTTCGATTGGGGTGACGAGACCTGCAACATGATCCTCGACGACGGTGGTGACGCGACCATGTTCGCGCTATGGGGCGCCAAGCTCGAAGCCGGCGCGACCATGCCCGAACCGGAGAATGACGAAGAGGTCGAGATGCAGCGCGCGCTGAAGGCGTTCATCGCCAAGCGCCCGGGCTACCTCACCGAGACCGTCAGGAACATCAAGGGCGTGTCGGAAGAGACGACGACCGGTGTCCACCGCCTGTACCACCTCGCCAAGAAGGGCGAGCTGCCTTTCCCGGCGATCAACGTCAACGACAGCGTCACCAAGTCGAAGTTCGACAATCTCTATGGCTGCAAGGAATCGCTGGTCGACGCGATCCGCCGCGGCACCGACGTGATGCTGGCCGGCAAGGTCGCCTGCGTCGCCGGCTTTGGCGATGTCGGCAAGGGTTCGGCGGCTTCGCTCCGCAACGGCGGCGCGCGCGTTCTGGTGACGGAGATCGACCCGATCTGTGCGCTGCAGGCCGCGATGGAAGGCTATGAAGTCGTGACGATGGAAGAGGCGGTGCAGCGCGCCGACATTTTCTGCACCGCGACCGGCAATGCCGATGTGATCACTGCCGATCACATGAAGGGCATGAAGGATATGGCGATCGTCTGCAACATCGGCCACTTCGACAGCGAGATCCAGATCGCCGCGCTCTCCAACTACAAATGGACCGAAGTGAAGCCGCAGGTCGACCTGGTCGAATTCCCGGACGGCAAGAAGATCATCATCCTGTCGAAGGGCCGTCTGGTGAACCTGGGCAATGCGACCGGCCATCCGTCGTTCGTGATGTCGTCAAGCTTCACCAACCAGACGCTCGCCCAGATCGAGCTGTGGAAGAACAGCGCGAACTACAAGAACGACGTGTTCGTGCTGCCCAAGCATCTGGATGAGAAGGTGGCGATGCTCCACCTCGAAAAGCTCGGCGTGAAGCTGACCAAGCTGACCAAGAAACAGGCCGATTATATCGGCGTGCCGACCGAGGGCCCATTCAAGCCGGATCACTACCGCTACTGAGCGGCCGGCTATCCGGAAACAGAATGGCGGCGGAGGGGAACTCCGCCGCCATTTCTTTTGTGCCGGTCAGTCCTTGAAGTCTTTTTCGGGGTTCGAGCCGTCCCAGTTCTGGAACACGTTCGTGAAGCCGGGAACGGTCGCCTCGCGCGACCAGTCGCGCTGCAGTTCGCAATAGAGCTGGGTCTTGCTGATGAGCTTGCCGCCGGCCTGCTCGATCCGCCTCAGCGCCGCTTCATGCGCGGCAGTCGAGGTGCCGCCGACGGCGTCGACGACGACATAGACCTCATAGCCTTCTTTCAGCGCATCGAGCGCGGGGAAGGCGAGGCAGGCCTCGGTCCACAGCGCGGTCATGATCAGCTTGCGGCGGCCGGTCGCCTCGACCGCGCGCTTGAACTCGACATCTTCCCAGCTGTTGATCGAGGTGCGGTCGTAGGTCGGAAGATGGCCGAGAACGGCCTGGATTTCCGGGATCGGCGGCTTGTTGCGGCCGGTCGCGACATTCACCGTCGAATGCACGATCGGCAGCTTGTAGTTCACCGCCGCCTTGGCCGTGGCGACGATATTGAAGACCAGCTCCTCATGATTCATCGAACGGATCGAGGAGACCTGGATCGGCTGATAGTCGATGATGATGAAGGCCGAATTCTCCGGCGTCAGCAGGTGGTCGGATTTGGGGTCACGGATCGGTTCGCTGGACATCGCATGCACTCTCTCTGATGATTGGATGAATGGAGGCCCGGCCCCCCAGGAGCCGGGCCTCCAGGTCAGGCCGCCTGTGCGAACCTGCCGCTGTTGAAGTCGTCGATCGCCTGGATGATCTCGTCCTGGCTGTTCATCACGAACGGGCCATGGCCGACAATCGGCTCGTCGATCGGTTCGCCGGTCAACACCAGCAACGTCGCGTCGCCATCCGCGTGGATGGAAGCCTCGCTGCCTTCGCGGCTGAGGAGCACGACTTCCGCTTCGCCAGCCTCCTGCGTGCCGTTGATGGTGACATGGCCGCCGAGTACGACGATCATCGCTGTATGACCCTCGGGAAAGGCGAGCTTCGTATCGGCGTCACGATTCAGCCGGACGTCCCACACATTGATCGGCGTGAATGTCTGCGCCGGCCCCTTGGCTCCATCTAAATCGCCCGCGATGATCCGGGCAGTTCCGGCGCCATCGGGCAGCGCGACGACAGGAATGTCGGCCGAGACGATGCCCTGATATCCGCCGGGCGTCATTTTGTCCTTCGCCGGCAGATTGACCCAGAGCTGCACCATCCGGAACGGCCCGCCCGCCTTGGCGAAACCGGGCGCGTGATATTCCTCGTGAATGATGCCGCCGCCGGCGGTCATCCATTGCACGTCGCCCGGGCCAATGATGCCGCCATTACCGGCCGAGTCCTTGTGCTCGACCTGGCCGTCATAGACGATGGTGACGGTCTCGAACCCGCGATGGGGATGCCGCCCCACGCCGCGGCGCGCTTTGGTCGGCTCGAAATAGTGCGGACCGGCATAGTCGAGCAGCAGGAACGGGCTGACGTGCTGACCCAGCGTGTTGTAGGAAAAGAGCGAACGGACCGGAAAGCCGTCGCCAACCCAATGGCCGCGATTGTTGCCGTATCGGCCGAGAATTGTCTTGTTCATCATATCTCTCCGGTGCGCCCGGATTTGATTGGTCGAGCGCTGTTGGGGCGGATGTATTCGCGCAACGCTGCGTACGGAAGATTGCAGATCATCGACGCTATGTCCTATAAATAGGACGATGCAGGATCTGAACGATCTTTATTATTTCGTGCAGGTGGTCGATCATGGCGGCTTCGCACCGGCGGGCCGGGTGCTCGGCCTGCCCAAATCGAAGCTTAGCCGCCGCATTCTGGCGCTGGAAGAGCGGCTTGGCGTTCGCCTGCTCAACCGCTCCTCGCGCCATTTCTCGGTGACCGAGGTCGGGCGCGAATTCTATGCGCATTGCAGCGCGATGCTGGTCGAGGCTGAGGCCGCCGAACAGGCTGTGGCCCAGACCCGCGCCGAGCCGCGCGGCGTAATCCGGGTGAGTTGCCCGGTCGCGCTCCTGTCTTTTCAATTCGGCGCTGCGATCGCGCGCTTCATGGCCGAGAATCCGGCGGTCGAAATCCATCTCGAAAGCACGAACCGTCGCGTCGACGTGATCGCCGAGGGTTTCGATGTCGCGATCAGGGTGCGCTTTCCGCCGCTGGAACCTCGCGACCTGATGATGCGCAAGCTCGACGAAAGCACCCAATGTCTTGTGGCGAGTCCCGCGCTTGTTCCAGCCGCGCTTGCGTCGCCCGCCGACCTGCACGGTTGGCCAAGCCTCGATCTCGGCCCGCCGCATCGCGCGCATGCCTGGCAACTCGCGACGGGCGACGGCCGGACCGCCGAAGTGGCGCACCATCCCCGGCTGGTGACCGACGATATGGCCGCGCTCCGTCAGGCCGCGATCGACGGGATCGGCATCGTTCAATTGCCGACCATGATGATCTGGCAGGATGTTGAGATGGGCCGCCTGATCCACGTCTTGCCCGATTGGCGTCCTCGTGCGGGGATTGTCCACGCCGTCTTTCCGTCCCGGCGGGGGTTGCTCCCGTCGGTGCGCGCTTTCCTTGATTTCCTTGCCCGCGAATGCGCCATCCAGCGGCGCCAGGCGGCGCAGGCATTTCCTGCCCAGCAATCCCCAGTCGGCTGAAGTTGCGCGGTCTCTTGTAGGGCGGGCCCGTTCCCCTCTAGATCATGCGCCATAAGAAAAATCCTGGGGATGCTTCACACATGTATTTTCGATCGACCGTGCTGATCGCCGGACTGCTGGCGACAACCTCTTCGCTCGCTCAGGCGCCTCAGCCCCAGCCACCGGTGCAGGAAACGCAGGCCCCGGAGAATCAGGCGACCAATCCGGAGCAGAAGCAGAGTGGCCCGGTCGCGCCGACTGCGGGCAAGGCGCCGGCCGCTTCGCAAGCGCCGGCCAAGGCTGAGAAATGGAATGTGACCGCGCCGCCGGGCATGGCAACGCGGCAGATCCGGATCAATGTCGATCAGGGCAGCTGGATGAACATCGACGTGTCGCCCGACGGGCGCTGGATCGCGTTCGACCTGTTGGGCGACATTTATACGATGCCGATCGCGGGCGGCACGCCGACGCGGATCGCCGAGGGCCTTGCCTATGAACAGCAGCCGCGCTTCTCGCCGGACGGCAAGCGCATCGCCTTCGTTTCCGATCGCGGCGGCGGCGACAATATCTGGATCATGAATGCCGATGGCTCCGACAAGCGTCAGGTGACGAAAGAGGATTTCCGCCTCCTCAATCAGCCGACATGGAGCCCGGATGGCCGCTTCATCGTCGCCAAGAAGCATTTCACGACCGGCCGCTCATTAGGCACCGGTGAGGTCTGGATGTATCACGTCTCGGGCGGCGGCGGTGTCCAATTGGTCAAGCGTGCGAGCGAGCAGCTGCAGAAGGAATTGGGTGAACCGATCTTCGCCCCCGATGGCAAGGCGATCTACTATACGCGCAACGTCACACCGGGCCCGATCTTCGAATACGCCCAGAATTCGAACACAGACCTGTTCCATATCGAGCGCTACGATCTCGACACCGGCGAGGTGACGACGGCGGTGGCGGGCGCGGGCGGATCGGTGCGGCCGACGCCCTCGCCGGACGGAAAGAAAATCGCTTTCGTCCGCCGCGAGCGCGCCAAGTCCAAGCTCTACGTCCGCGATCTCGCCTCGGGCGAGGAGCGCAAGATTTACGACGCGCTTGACCAGGACGTGCAGGAAACCTGGGCGGTCACCGGCGTCTATCCGAACATGGCCTGGACGCCGGACAGCAGGCAGGTGGTGTTCTGGGCGGGCGGCAAGATCCGCCGCGTCGGTGCCGACGGGGCGGGCGCGGTCGAGATTCCGTTCCGCGTCAACGACACGCGCCTCGTGATCGACGCCACTCATCCGCAGGTCGAAGTGGCGCCCGATCGCTTCCAGACGAAAATGGCCCGCTTCGCGACCGTCTCGCCCGATGGCCGGCAGGTCGTATTCGAATCGCTGGGCAAGCTCTGGATCAAGCCGATGGCCGGCGGCGCCCCGAAGCGGCTGACGAGCAACAGCACCGACAGCTTCGAAATGTATCCGAGCTGGTCGCGTGACGGCCGCACGATCGTGTTCGTTGATTGGACCGATCAGGGCCTCGGCCGCATCCGCACGATTGGCGCGGGCGGCGGCGCGGCCAGAGACGTGACCACCCAGCCGGGCCATTACGCACGGCCGGAATTCTCGCCCGACGGCAAGACGATCGTCTTCGAACGCGGGGAGGGCGGCTATCTGACCTCCGACAAATGGTCGAACGATCCGGGCGTCTACAAGGTCGCGGCGAGCGGCGGTGCGCCGGTCAAGGTGATGAAGGACGCGGCGATGCCGCAATATGGCGCATCCAACGACCGCGTCTTCATGTCCGTCAATGCCGGCGGCAAGCGGCAGCTCATCTCCACGAACCTGGAAGGGACCGAGAAGCGGGCGCATGCGACCGGCGAGATGGTCAACCAATTCGACGTTTCGCCGGACGGACGGTATGTCGCTTTCCGTCAGAACTACCAGGCATTCGTGATGCCGCTGATGCCCGGCACGCAGGATGTGTCCACCGACGAGAAGGGTGGGCCGCTTCCGGTCACGCGCGTCAGCGGCGATGGCGCCGATTTCATCCACTGGTCGAACGGCGGCGAGCAACTCCACTGGAGCCTTGGGCCCACGGTCTACACCGCGAACACCAATGCTTTCTTCGCTTCGGCTCCGGCTGGCGAGAATGCGCCCAAATTCACGCCGCCTACCACCGGCGTTTCGCTGTCGATGGACGTGGCGGCGGACAAACCGACCGGCACCGTCGCGCTCACCGGCGCGCGGATCGTGACGATGGCGGACAAGCGGGGCGGCATCATCGACGACGGCACGATCCTGATCCGCGGCGACCGTATCGTTGCGGTGGGCCCGCGCGCCTCGGTCCAGATTCCCGCTGGCGCCAAGACCGTCGATCTGGCGGGCAAGACGATCGTCCCCGGCTTTGTCGATGCGCATGCGCACGGGGCGCAGGGCGAGGATGGGCTGGTGCCGCAGCAGAATTGGTCGGAGATCGTCAATCTTGCGATGGGGACGACCACGCGGCACGATCCCTCCGCCAGCTCGGCCGAAATTTTCTATGCGTCCGAGCTGCAGCGCGCAGGCAAGATCCTCGCACCGCGCATCTTCTCGACCGGCGAGATCATCTATGGCGCGAAAGCGGCGGGCGTTTATGCCGAGATCAATTCCTATGAGGACGCGCTTCAGCACGTCCGCCGTCTGAAGGCGAACGGGGCGCTGAGCGTCAAGAATTACAACCAGCCGCGCCGCGAGCAGCGGCAGATGGTCGTGCGCGCGGCCCAGGCCGAGGGGATGGAAGTGGTGCCGGAGGGCGGCTCGCTCTACACCCAGGACATCACCTTGATCCAGGACGGCAATTCGACGCTCGAGCACAATATCCCGCTCAGCACTTTCTACGACGACGTTGTCCAATTCTGGACCCAGACCAAGACCAATTACACGCCGACGCTGGTTGTGTCCTATGGCGGTCCGGCGGGCGATCCCTATTGGCGTTCGCACACGGACGTGTTCCGCCAGCCGATCCTGGTCCGCCACGAGCCGCCGGGCACGCTCGCGGCCGACAATACCCGCCGGGTCATCGCGCCGGACGAGGACTATGTCGACGACGACAATGCCCGCGAAGCGAAGAAGCTGGCCGACAAGGGCGTGCTCGTTTCCATCGGCGCGCATGGCCAACAGGCCGGCCTTGGCACGCATTGGGAAATGTGGTCGTTCGTGCGCGGCGGCTGGTCGCCGATCGAGGCCCTGCGCGCGGCGACGATCATGCCGGCCCAGTCGCTTGGCTACGCGAAGGACGTAGGCTCGCTCGAAGTGGGCAAACTCGCCGATCTCGTCGTGCTCGACGCGGATCCCACACAAGACATCCGCAACACCGAAAAAATCAATCGCGTGATGCTGGGCGGCCGACTTTATGACCCGATGACGATGAACGAGGTCGTCACCGGCAATCGTGTCCGCAAACCCTATTGGTGGGAAGGCTCGGGCTCGCCCAATGCGGGAACGGCAACGGCCGCACTTGCGGCAGGGCATGACTAATCGCTCATCGCGTGATTAGAGAGGGGCGGTGATTCATCTCACGCCCCTGACTGCGATCCTGACCGGTCTGCTCCTGGCCCTGTGGCTGGGGACGGCCGCCTGGGCGCTGCTGACCGGCCTCAGGCTGCGCGCCCGTGCATCTGCCGCCCAGGAACGGAGCGCGCGGCTGGAAGCGCTGATCGGATCGGTACCGGCCCTGGTCGCAATCGTGCATCCGGACGGCACGCTGGACGCACCGGAGCGGCTGGCGGATTGGCTGGGGCTGCCTGAGCAGCCGCGCACGATCGCCGCACTGTCCCAAGGCGAGCATGGGCTGGCCGAGGACGAATATGCGACCTTCGACCGGGATATCCGCTCGGCGCAGAAAGCGGCCCGGCCCTTTAATCGGGCGGTGAGGCCTATCGGGTCCAGCCGCACCTTGAACATGCGCGGCGGACCGGCGCCGCCGGGCGTGGCCGAGCCGGGCGCGGCGGTCTTCTATCTGTTCGATGCGACTGAAATGCGCACGGAGATGGCACGGCTGGCGCAGGAAGCGGAGCGCCACGCCAAGGCTTTCGATGCGCTGTCCGGCCTGATCGAAGCCTCGCCGATCCCGATGTGGCATCGCGGCCCCGATCTGCGCCTGACCCTCGTCAACAGCGCCTATGTCCGCGCTGTCGAGGGGGAGAGCGCTGCGGA
>JAFEEY010000005.1:39584-47249 GCA_018240865.1 Pseudomonadota bacterium
AGCCTCTGCGTGGTCGACGTACCGCTGGGGCAGGCAGGCGTCGCCGGCTATGCGATCGACGTCGAGGAACTGGAGCAGTCACGCGCCGCCTTCAAGCGTTTCGCCGAGGCACAGCGCGATCTGCTCGATCGTCTTTCGGCGGGCGTTGCCCAATTCGACAGTGGGCGCGGCCTGACCTTTTACAATCAGGCCTTCATGCGGCTGTTCGCGATCAAGCCCGAATGGCTGGCCGAAGGGCCCGAGTTCGACCGCGTGCTGGAGCGGATGCGCGAAACCGGGCGGCTGCCTGAAGTGCGCGACTTCCGCGCCTGGCGCGACGAACGGCGCGGCTGGTTCATTGCTGCCGACGAAGGGCAGGAAGAGAATTGGATGCTCCCCGGTGGCGACCATCTCCGCGTGGTCGCGCAGCCATTACCGGACGGCGGACTGCTGCTGATTTTCGAGGACCGCACCGAGCAAGTAGCGCTGGCGAGCGCGCGCGACACACTGCTGCGGGTACGCGCGGCGACCTTCGACAATCTGTTCGAGGCGATTGGCGTCTTCGCGGCCGACGGGCGCCTCCAGCTCTGGAACCAGAAATTCAGCCAGGTCTGGGAGCTCGATGACGCCTTTCTCGGCACGCATCCGCGTGTCGATGCGCTGGCGGAGGCGGCGGGCAAGCAGCTCGCCAATCCGTCGCGTGCCGCCGTCATTCGCGAGCTGGTGCGCGTGGCGACACAGGAGCGCAAGCAGCGTAACGGCCGCGTCGCGCTGAAGAACGGCCGCCATTTCGAGTTCGCGGCAGTGCCGCTGCCCGACGGCAACGCACTGTTCACGATGCTCGATATTTCGGACAGCCGCCGGATCGAGGCGGCGCTCCGCGATCGCAACGACGCGCTGGAAGAAGCGGATCGGATCAAGACCGCTTTCGTCGCCAATATGAGCTATGAGCTGCGCACGCCACTGACTTCGATCGGCGGCTTCGCGGAGATGCTGGCTGGTGGTTATGCCGGCGACCTGACGGAAACGGCCGGCGACTATGTGAAAGCGATTCTCGATTCCGTCGCGCGGCTGAGCACGCTGATCGACCATGTGCTCGACCTGACCCAAAGCGAGGCCGGCGCGCTGCCGCTGGAGAAAAAGTCCGTGGATGTCCGCCGCATCGCACGGGAAGCGGCACGCAATGCGGAAACCGCCGCGAAAGAAAAGGGGGTGGAACTGGAGGCTACGCTCGAAAAGACCGTCGGAACCGTGCACGGCGATGCGCGGCGGCTGCGGCAAGTGCTCGACAATCTGCTGAACAATGCGATCCGCTTCACGCCTTCGGGCGGCCGCGTGGTGCTGCTTGGCGACGGCGACCCGGACAATGTGCGCCTGATCGTATCCGACAGCGGGCCGGGCATGACGGAGAGGGAACAGGGGCGCGCCTTTGACCGGTTCAGCCGCACAAGCGAACGCAGCGAAGGTGCCTCGCTTGGCCTGGGCCTGCCGCTTGCCCGCCAATTCGTCGAAGCGCATGGCGGCACGCTGACCCTGTTGTCCGAGCCCGGACAGGGCACGGTGGTGACCGTGGAGCTGCCGCGCAAATGAACTGCGCAGTTTACGGCGCCGCCTTGTCCACCGGCTTGCCTGAGTCTGTCGAAGGCGTTCCTTCTTCCAAACACCCGGAAAAGAGAGGGAAGGCTTCGACAAGCTCAGCCAAGCCGGATTTTGGGTTCGTATCTAAATGATTCTCGCGGACGAGTCTGATACGCTCGCGCTCGGGGCGAAACTCGCGGCGCTGGCGCGGCCGGGCGATGTCATCGCGCTGTCGGGCGGTCTCGGGGCCGGCAAGACGACGCTTGCGCGCGGGCTGCTCGCCGCGCTGGGTCTGCCGGGGGAAGCGCCGAGCCCGACTTTCGCGATCGTCCAGACCTATGGCCCGCCGGAAACGCGGCTGCAGGTCGCACATATCGACCTCTATCGCCTCGATGATCCAGGCGACGCCGCCGAATTGGGTCTTGATGACCTGCGCTACGATCATCTGCTGGTGGTCGAATGGCCCGAGCGATTGGGCGCGCATTTGTGGCATGACGCCTTGCAGCTGCGGCTGGAACCGGTGCCGGCGGGCGGGCGGCGCTTGACAGCCGAAGTCCCGCCGTCATGGGAGGCGCGATGGCCTCCGATATGATCCCGCCCGCAGCTGCGCCCGATTTCCTGAAGCGCGCCGGCTGGCATGACGCCGAAATTCTGCCGCTCGCCGGCGATGCTTCTTTCCGCCGCTATTTCCGCGTGGTTGCGCCCAATCGGCGGGCGGTGTTGATGGATGCGCCTGCTCCGCACGAGGATCCACGGCCGTTTCTGGCGGTCGCGGAACATCTGATCGGGCTTGGCTTTGCCGCGCCGCGAACGCTCGCCGCCGATCTCGATCACGGTCTCGTCCTGCTTGAGGATTTCGGCGACGCCCGGATGCGCGAAGTCATCGACGCCGCGCCTGAGGCGGAAATGCGCATCTATGCGGATACGGTCGATCTGCTGGCAAGGCTGCATGGGCATCCCGCAGCCGATCTGCCGCCCTATGACGAAGACCAGTATCTGCGTGAAGTCGATCTGCTGACCGAATGGTTCGCGCCCGCAGTGGGCCTGACTGTGGACGCGGCCGGGTACCGCGCTGCCTGGAGCGCCGCGCTGGCGCCGCTCGTCCACGATTGGTCGGTAACAGTGCTTCGCGACTATCACGCGGAGAATATCATGCTGATCGAAGGCCGTGACGGCGTTGACGGGCTCGGCCTGCTTGACTTTCAGGACGCGCTGGCGGGGCACCCCGCTTATGACCTTGTATCGATGCTTCAGGACGCGCGGCGCGACGTGCCCGAAGCGATCGAGGCCGCGATGCTCAGCCGCTATATCGAAGCCGCGAAGCCTGCCGCGGGCTTTGTCGACGCCTATTGGCTGCTTGGTGCGCAGCGCAACGCCAAGATCGTCGGCATCTTCACGCGGTTGTGGAAGCGTGACGGCAAGCCACGCTACCTTTCCTACCTGCCGCGGGTCTGGGCTTATCTTGAACGCGATCTTGCCCAGCCCGCGCTGGCGCCGGTGCGGGCCTGGTTCGATGCCAATATCCCGGCCGACAAGCGCGGGGGCGCCACGATCGCATGAGCCGCTACAAGAAACCACTGGCGCTGCGGCCGCAACCCGGCGCGGCGCCGCCCGAAGTCGCGATGGTGCTCGCCGCCGGCCTCGGCAAACGGATGCGACCGCTGACGGCCACGCGGCCCAAGCCGATGGTCGAGGTCGCCGGAAAGCCGCTCCTCGATCACGCGATCGACCGGCTCAAGGCGGCAGGGGTGAAGCGGGCCGTGGTCAATGTCCATTACCTCGCCGATGCGCTCGAAGCGCATCTGAAAAGGCGCGTGCAGGGCATTGAAATCATTGTTTCCGATGAGCGTGACCGGTTGCTCGAAACCGGCGGCGGGCTGGTCAAGGCGCTGCCTTTGATCGACGCCGATCCGTTCCTCGTGGTCAACAGCGACAATCTCTGGGTCGACGGACCGGCGGACTCGATCCGATCGCTCGCCGCGCGCTGGAATGATGCCGAAATGGACGCGCTGCTGCTCCTCGCGCCGCTCGCCCGCGCCCACTGCCACAATGGCCGCGGCGATTTCCATATGGACGGATCGGGCCATCTGAGCCGCCGGAAGCCGGGCAGGGTCGCGCCTTTCGTGTTCACGGGCGTCCAGATCGTGTCGAAACGGCTGTTCGAAGGCGCCGAGCCCGAGCCCTTTTCGCTCAACATCCTCTGGGACCGGGCGATCGCCAAAGGCCGGGTCTACGGATTGGTCCATAATGGACTCTGGTTCGATGTCGGCACGCCGCCGGCGATAAAACGGACTGAAATGATACTGGCGAGCGAATGAGCAGCCGCTAGGATGGGCGCGTGAGCCGCCCCTCCGTCTACACCATCCCGCCGCACCGATCTTTTGCCGACGCGCTGGCCGCCGGTCTGATGGCGCGCGAAGGGCGGGACCGGCTGACGCTGGCGCGGGGCCTGATCCTGGTGCCGAACAACCGCGCCGCGCGCGCGATCCAGGATGCGTTCGTCCGCCGGGCCGATGGCGGGCTGCTGCTGCCGCGATTGGTGCCGATCGGCGATCCCGAATTGGACGAGCGGCTGGGCGGCTTCCTCGATCCGCTGGATGATGCTGAGCCGGTGCCGCCGGCGATCGACCCTCTTCAGCGCCAGTTGATCCTCGCGCGGCTGATCGAGGACCGCGGCGGCACCACGGGCAGCGAGGCGATGCGGCTGGCGGCCGAGCTGGCGCGCACGCTGGATCAGTTGCATGTCGAGGGGGTCGCGCCGCAACGGCTTCACGATATCGATGCGGGCGAACTGACGGCGCATTGGGCGGCTTCGCTGCAATTGCTGACTGTCGTGCTGGATCAATGGCCGAAAGAGCTGGCCAGGCTCGGCCGGATCGATCTGTCCGACCGGCGCAACCGGCTGCTCCAGCGTGTCGCGAAACGGTGGCGGACTCAGCCGCCGGACGGCTTTGTGGTCGCGGCGGGTATTTCCACCGCCGCGCCTTCGGTGGCGGCAGTGTTGCGCAGCGTCGCTTTCGCCCCCAATGGCCGTGTCGTCTTCGACGCACTCGATACCGCGATGCCGGAGGAACAGTGGCAGGCGCTGGGCCCATATCGGCCAGACCCTGTCACCGGTATCGCGGAGCGGCCGGTCGAGACCCATCCGCAATATCATCTGAAGCTGCTGCTGGATCGCATGGGGGTGGCGCGCGGCGAGGTGGAGCGCTGGCGCTGGGGCGGCGGCCATGCCGCACGCGCCGGCCGCAGCCGGCTGATTTCCAACGCGCTGGCACCGGCACGCTTCACGGTCGAATGGACCAGCCTGGCGCGCAAGGATCGCGACCGATCGGGCGTCGAGCTGCTGGAAGTCGCGACGCCGGCCGAGGAAGCGCAAGCGATCGCCCTGGCGCTGCGCGAGGCGCTGGAGACGCCGGGCCGGACAGCGGCGCTGGTCACGCCCGATCGCGGCCTTGCCCAGCGCGTCTCCGCGCTGCTGAAGCGCTGGGGGATCGATGCCGACGATACGGCCGGTGTGCCGCTCTCGGTGACACCGCCCGGCACTCTGCTGCTCGCGATCGTCGAAGCGGCGGCGGAGCGGTTCGCGCCGGTGCCGCTGCTGGCGCTGCTCAAGCATCCGCTGGTGCAGGCGGGGGAGAAGCGCACTGCCTGGCTGGATCGGGTGCGCGACCTCGACCGGGCTCTGCGGGGGCCTAGGCCCGCCCCGGGTCTGTCGGGCGTCGAGACGCAATTTGGAGATGACTTGCGTCTGGCTGCGTGGTGGTTCGATGTCAGGTCAAAGCTCGAAGTGCTGGAAGCCCCATTCCGCTCGTCCCGAGCGCAGTCGGGGGGCGATGGCACTGATTCCGAGACGCGCCCCTCGACTTCGCTCGGGACGAGCGAATTAATGGCTGTCGTCAGAGAGACCGCGGAACGGCTGGCCGGGGACGAGGTTTGGGCGAAGCCTGCCGGGCGCGCGGCGGCCGAGCTGATCGCGGGGCTGGAGGAATATGCCTCGCATGGCCCCCGGCGCATTGAAGCCAATGCACTGGGTCCGATCCTGACCGAGCTGATGAACAATGTGGCGGTGCGGCCGCCACAGGGCGGGCATCCACGCATCTCCATCCGTGGCCTGATCGAGGCGCGGCTGCAACAGGCCGATCTGACGATCCTGGGCGGGTTGAACGAAGGCACCTGGCCGGCCTTACCGTCGCCCGACCCGTGGCTGGCGCCGCGCATCCGTGCGGAGCTTGGCTTGCCGGGCCTGGAGACCCGGATCGGGCTGGCGGCGCACAGTTTCGCCGGCGCGCTCGGGGCGCCGCAGGTTCTGATCACCCGCGCCCGGCGCGATGCGCGCGGACCCGCGGTCGCCTCGCGCTTCTGGTTGCGGCTGGAGGCGCTGACCGGCGGCATGCCGCGCGCCGTTCGGCTGAAAGACTGGGCGCGCGCGCTGGATGGGGCCGAAACAGCGCAGCCGGTCGCGCGCCCCCAGCCGGAGCCTCCGGTCGCCGATCGGCCGAAGAAACTGTCCGTCACCGATCTGGACAGGCTGAAAGCGGACCCCTTTGCTTTCTATGCCAAGGCGATGCTGAAACTGTATCCGCTTGAGATTGTCGATGCCGACCCGACGGCGGCGTGGCGCGGCACGGCGGTTCATGCGGTTCTGGAAGAATGGGCGAAGCAGGACGATTGCGATCCGTCGCGCCTGCGCCCGCGCGCCGAACAGATGCTGCGCGACGCCGATGCGCATCCGCTGATGCGCGCACTGTGGCAGCCGCGGCTGATGGAGGCGATCGATTGGATCGCGGACGAAATGCTGGCGCGCAAGGCTGCCGGCGACACCGTTCTCGCCGCCGAATGCAAGGGCGAAGTCGAGGTGTTTGGCGTCACCCTGAAAGGCATTGCCGACCGAATCGACCGGCAGGCGGGTGGGGGCCTCGTTGTCATCGACTATAAGACCGGCAATCCGCCCAGCCCCAGGCAGGTGGCAGGCGGCTATGCCCAGCAGCTCGGGCTGATCGGCATGATGGCGCAGATGGGTGCGTTTGAGGGCGTGGCCGGCACGGCGACGGCGTTCGAATACTGGTCGCTCGCGCGCAATACGCAGGACGGATTCGGCAAGATCGTGTCGCCGGTCGATCCGGCGGGGAAGGGCGGGCGCATCTTCAGCGACCAGTTCGTGGCGCGCGCGGCAAGCAATCTGCAGGGCGCGGTCGAACGCTGGCTGACGGGCGCCGAGCCTTTCACTGCGAAGCTGCATCCCGAACACGCACCCTATGGCGATTATGACCAGCTGATGCGGCTGGATGAATGGTACGGGCGGGATCAGCGCTGATGCGTCCCTTGCCTCCGCTTCAGCCCGAACAGCGCGATGCGTCCGATCCGTCGCAGCAGGTGTGGCTCTCCGCTTCGGCCGGAACCGGCAAGACGCAAGTGCTGGTCGCGCGCGTCCTGCGGCTGCTGCTTCAGCCCGGCAGTGATCCGTCCGCGATCCTGTGCCTGACCTTCACCAAGGCCGGCGCGGCGGAGATGTCCAACCGGCTGAGCGAACGGCTTGCGCATTGGGTGCGATTGCCCGGGACGGAGCTTGCCGCCGAACTAAGGGCGCTGGGGGAGGATTTCGGGCCTGCCGCGCAACAGCGCGCGCGCGGCCTGTTCGCGCGGGTGCTTGATGCCCGCGGCGGCGGCCTGCGCATCCAGACGATCCACAGCTTTGCGCAGGCGCTGCTCGCGTCCTTCCCGCTGGAAGCCGGGCTGACACCGGGCATGCGCCCGCTCGAAGGCCGGGAGGAGGCGGCGCTGGCGCGGCGCGTGCTTGCCGATCTGGTGCTGGAGGCTGAGCGCGAAGGTCGGCACGGCCTGATCGCCGATCTGCAGGCGCTCAGCAGGCGGCTCGGCGAAGAAGGCGCCGAAAGCTTCCTGCGGGATTGCGCCCGCGCCCCGGACGCGATGGAGCAATTGCCGTCCGGCATCGCGCCATTCATCCGCCGCGCGCTCGAAATCCCGGTCGACGACATCGAGGCGCATATCGCCGATCAGTGCGGCGATGCGCTTTTCGATATGGCGAGTTTGCAAACTGTCGCCGCCCATAATCGCGACTGGGGTACGGCCAAGGGCACCGACCGGGCG
>JAFEEY010000060.1 GCA_018240865.1 Pseudomonadota bacterium
TGCCAGCTGCCGGTAAAGCGCTTCCCGCCACGCGATTTCGTCCGGGCCTCCCATCGCAGCGCTGAACGTGCGACGCGGGCAGGCGATGCAGTCGTTACGGGCTTGCGCGAAAAATAACCCTATATGTCATCTAGTTGCTGCGCCTTGCGCTGACGATCACGACCGGGGCGGCGAGATATTGACCCTTCATCACGCCCTCACCCTTGTTGGGGTCGGTGGGCGCGGCGAGGATCGTCTTGATGAGGTCCATGCCTTCCGCGACATGGCCGAAGGCGGCGAAGCCCTGATTGTCGCCGGGCGCGGACGGGTTGGCGTCCAGCGACGGCGTGTCGCCCACCATGATGAAGAAATCCCCGGCGCCGCTGTTCGGCGCACCGCGCGCGACGGAAATGGTGCCGCTCTTGTGCGTGAGGCCGGTCTTGCTCGTCGGCTCGAGCGGGATCGGCGCCAATGTGCGCTTCGGGTCGTTGCGGGTGCCAAACTGGACCAGCCCATATTTGGGCGCGTTAGGGGCTTTGGCCGCGCGGTAGAAGGCAGCGCCGTCCAGCCGCTTCTGATCGACATAGCGCAGGAAATTGGCGGTCGTGATCGGCGCTCGCTCCTTTTCCAGCTCCAGCACGATCGGGCCGGCGCTGGTCATTAGCGTGACCTTCACTGTTGCCGGTGCAGGAGGCGTTGGCGCGGGCGCGGCCTGCTGCGCAAAGGCGGGAACGGCAAAGGCGAGAGCCATAAAGAGGGTAAATGTCTTCATCGGATTTGCCTTTCGCTACCGGTTCGTGGCCATGCGGCCGTCTTGAAGGGCCATGTTTGCAGCCACATATCGCACCGTACCGGTCAAATGGTCCACAGCTGAGACGGCAAGCGGGAACGCGCCTGCACATTCGGCATTGTGGATTCGGGAGCGAGGGCTAACATGGCACCCGCTAGCAATGGCCTGTGTATTTCGGGCCGAAGGATGATGTGAATGACGAAATTGAGCGGCGGGGATTCCAAGAGCACGCTCTATTGCTCTTTCTGCGGCAAGTCGCAGCACGAGGTGCGCAAGCTGATCGCGGGCCCGACGGTGTTCATCTGCGATGAATGCGTCGAGCTTTGCAATGACATCATCCGCGAAGAGACCAAATCCGCACTCGTCTCCAAGAAGGACGGAGGCGTACCGACGCCGCAGGAAATCTGCGACGTTCTCGACGATTATGTGATCGGGCAGAAGCAGGCCAAGCGCGTGCTCTCGGTCGCGGTGCACAATCACTATAAGCGGCTCGCTCACGGCGCGAAGGGCGCCGATGTCGAGCTAGCCAAGTCGAACATCCTGCTCGTCGGCCCGACCGGCTGCGGCAAGACTCTCCTTGCCCAGACCTTGGCGCGCATCCTCGACGTGCCGTTCACAATGGCCGATGCGACGACGCTGACCGAGGCCGGCTATGTCGGCGAGGATGTCGAGAACATCATCCTGAAGCTGCTCCAGGCCAGCGACTATAATGTCGAGCGGGCGCAGCGCGGCATCNNGGCATCGTCTATATCGACGAGATCGACAAGATCAGCCGCAAGGCGGAGAATCCGTCGATCACCCGCGACGTCTCGGGCGAGGGCGTGCAGCAGGCGCTCTTGAAGCTGATGGAAGGCACCACGGCTTCCGTCCCCCCGCAGGGCGGCCGCAAGCATCCGCAGCAGGAATTCCTGCAAGTGGACACGACGAATATCCTGTTCATCTGCGGCGGCGCGTTTTCTGGTCTCGAAAAGATCATCGGCGACCGTCTGCAGGGCAAATCGATCGGCTTCGGCGCTTATGTGGCGGCGCCGGAAGAACGCCGTACCGGCGAAGTGCTGCGCCAGTGCGAGCCCGAGGATCTGCTGAAATTCGGCCTGATCCCTGAATTTGTCGGCCGCCTGCCGGTGATCGCGACGCTTGAGGATCTGGACGTGGACGCGCTGGTCAAGATCCTGACCGAGCCGAAAAACGCTCTCGTCAAACAGTATCAGAAGCTGTTCGACATGGAGGATGTGCGCCTCTCGTTCCAGGACGAAGCGCTGGTGGCGATCGCGAAGAAGGCGATCATCCGCAAGACCGGCGCGCGCGGCCTGCGCTCGATCCTCGAAGGCATTTTGCTCGACACGATGTTCGACCTGCCCAGCATGGACGGCGTCGACGAAGTGATGATCGACAAGGACGTGGTCGAGGGCCGCAAGGAACCGGTCCGCGTCTATGCCAAGAAGAAGGAAAGCGGCGCGGCCTGAGACGGCGCCGGCTTTTCGGCCTATCACCTCGGCATCAGGCACCGTTCGGGCTGAGCTTGTCGAAGCCCTCCCTTTCTTTTGCTGAGTTGAAGAAGAAGGGAGGGCTTCGACAAGCTCAGCCCGAACGGAGATATGGCACCACGGGTTTGGAAAAGCGCTAAGCGCTGATCGTTGTGTACAAAGTCGCAATGCTGGTCGCGTGCCGGCGCGCTATCGCGGCTTTGTCGTCGCCGTAACCGCCGCCGGGCGTGCTGGCGAGCGGGATGCCGCGCGTGCGGGCCTGCTCCGCGACGAACTTGTCCCGCGCTGATAGCCCGGCATCGGTGAGGGCGAGGCGGCCGAGCCGGTCGTCGGCGTGTGGGTCAACTCCGGCCTGATAAAGAATCAGGTCGGGCCCGAAGCTGTCGATGAGCGAGGGCAGGGTGCCGCCCAAAGCTTCCAAATAGACACCGTCACCCGCGCCGTCGGGCAACGGCACATCCAGCGTCGAACGGGCCTTGCGCGCGGGAAAGTTCTTGTCCGCGTGGATCGAATAGGTCGCGGCATCGTCGCGTCCCGCGAGAAGCGCGGCGGTGCCGTCGCCTTGGTGCACGTCGCAATCGACGATCAGCACGCGGCGGACATCGCCTTCGGCCAGCAGCCGGTGCGCGGCGAGGGCGAGATCGTTGAACACGCAATAGCCGGCGCCGGTCTCGTGCAGCGCGTGGTGGCTGCCACCGGCGGTGTTGGCGGCATAGCCGTAGCGCAGCGCCAGCTTCGCTGCCAACCAGGTGCCGCCGGGCGTCAGCTGCGCGCGTTTGGAGAGGGGCGGCGTGACCGGAAAGCCGATGCGCCGCTCCTTTTCCGGCGGCACCGCGGCGGCGAGTATTTCGGCGACATAGGCGGGATCGTGCAGAGCCTCCAGCCAAGCGCGCGGCATCGGCTCGGGCAGGTGCCGGACCTGTGGAACGTCGAGGCCATCCAGTGCGTCCATCAGCAGATTATATTTGCTGGCTGGAAAGCCGCCGCTGGGCGGAGGCGGGGTCAGATAGCCGGGATGATGAACGATGTGCAGCATGGGCTGGCGTCTGGCCTGCCCGATCCTATGATGCGCGGAAAGGAGAATGTCCGTGAGCGTGGCGTTTCGGCGCGAAAGCGACGAGGAACATAAGGAACCGAAATTCGAACTGCCGATCCCGCCTGGCCCCAATCTGGTGACCGCGCGCGGCTTGGCGCTCATCGAGGCGAAGCTGCGCGACTTGGACGAACGCATCGCGGCCGGCGGCGATGAGGCCGAAATCGAGGCGCTGAAGCGCGACCAGCGCTACTGGGCGACGCGGCAGGCGACGGCGGAACTGGCGCCGGCGCCGGACGGCGAGGAGGTCGCGTTCGGCACTCGCGTCACCTGCAAGCTGGGCGGGCAGGGCAAGACGATCGATATTGTCGGCGACGACGAGGCCGATCCGGCGAACGGCGCGATCAGCTTCTCGGCGCCCTTGGCGCGAGCGATGATCGGCGCGTTTGTGGGCGAAAAGGTCGATTTCGGCGGCAAGGCCGAGGCGATCGAAATCGTCGGGATTGAGGTGTTGGGGTAGCGGCGAAGCGCTGAGTGGATTGTCAGCTAACGACCCCATTGCGGTCATTAGAGGCCATGCTAGCCTCACCCTATGACAGATCAGTTCCCATGGGGCGAAGCGGCCATGTTGGTTTGGCTTTTTCCCGGCGACAACCTTGACGAGGATGACTTTGATTGGGGTTGGGTAAGCGATCCTCCGGAACAAAATCCCCAATCGTTCGAGACATTTGTGGATGCCATAAAATTTGCCGCGACGGCCGATTGCGCTCACGGAAAGGGAGCTTGGGTCAAAGTTGGCGAAAGAATATTCAACCCCGTTGACGTGTTCGACGCCCACCAAGAGCTGGGCTTTAGCGGCGGAAGCTAACGACCGTTTTCCACCCCAAAGCAGAAACTACCGACGCCGTATTTGCGCGCTGTTGATCAGCTCCCAACCCGCTCGCGGTGGCCGGTTTCAAACCCGTCGGCCAGCAGCGCGGCGATGCGTTCGCCGACCACTTCCGGGCCTTTGAGCGTCGCCGGGTCTTCGCCCGGGAAGGCGCGTTCGCGCATTTTGGTGCGGGTGGCGCCGGGGTCGAGGATCGCGACTTTGACCTTGCCGAGATTGCGCTGTTCCTCGGCATAGGCAGCGACCAGCGTATCCAGCGCGGCTTTGGATGCGCCATAGGCGCCCCAATAGGCGCGGGGCGCGGCGCCGACGCTGGAAGTGACTGCGATCAGCCGGCCCGGATCGGCGCGGCGGAGCAGGGGATCGAAAACGGCGATCAGCGCTTGCTGGGCGGCGACGTTCAGGGTCAGCAGCCTGGAGAATTCCTTGGCGTCGATCGCGGGCACCGGGCTCAGCGTGCCGAGCATCGCGGCATTGAGCACCAGCGCGTCCAGCCGGTCCCAGCGCCCGGCGATCGCGTCGCCGAGGCGGCCGATGCTTTCGAGATCGCTCAGGTCCATTGGCGCGATCGTGGCGCTGCCGCCGGCCTGGTGGATGCGCTCCTCCACCGCTTCCAGATCGGAGGCGGTGCGCGCGGTCAGGATCACATGCGCGCCGGCCTTGCCGAGCGCCTCAGCGGTGGCGGCGCCGATGCCGCGGCTCGCGCCGGTGACGAGGGCGGTGCGGTTGGCGAGGGGTTTTTCAGTCATTCAACATCCGTTCGTGTCGAGCGAAGTCGAGACACGGCCTATCCAGCACTTATCGTTTCTCGACTTCGCTCGAAACGAACGGAGCGAGAGCTAGACGACGCGCTCAGCGAGAAGGGAAAGCTGGTCCGCAGGCGCGATTTCGTCCTGGTCGGTCAGCGTGGTCGGGTAATCGCCGGTGAAGCAGGCGTCGCAATGCTGCGGGCGGACTTCGGCGCGGCGGTCATGGCCCAGCGCTTTGTAGAGGCCGCCGATCGAGACGAACGCCAGGCTGTCGGCATGGATGTAATCGGACATGCCGGGCACATCCAGCTTGGCGGCGAGCAGCTTCGCGCGCTCGGGCGTATCGACGCCGTAGAAGCAGCTGTGCCGTGTCGGCGGGCTGGCGATGCGCATATGAACTTCGGCGGCGCCGGCATCGCGCATCATCTGCACGATCTTCAGCGAAGTCGTGCCGCGCACGATCGAATCGTCGATCAGCACCACGCGCTTGCCGGCGATCAACGCGCGGTTGGCGTTGTGCTTCAGCTTGACGCCGAGATGGCGGACCTGATCGCCCGGCTGGATGAACGTTCGGCCGACATAGTGCGAGCGGATGATGCCGAGCTCAAACGGAATGCCCGATTGCTGGGCATAGCCGATCGCCGCCGGCACGCCCGAATCAGGCACAGGGATGACGAGATCGGCATCGACCGGCGCTTCGATCGCCAGCTGCGCGCCGATCGCCTTGCGCACGTCATAGACAGAGGTGCCGTCCACGATCGAATCGGGGCGCGAAAAATAGACATGTTCGAAGATGCACGGCCGCGGATGGATCGTACCGAACGGCTTGATCGAACGCACCGAGCCTTCACTGACGATGACGATTTCGCCCGGCTCCACATCGCGCACATAATCGGCGCCGATTACGTCCAGCGCGACGGTTTCGGACGCGAAAATCGTTGAGTCACCCAGCTTGCCCATGACGAGCGGGCGGATGCCCAGCGGATCGCGGCAGGCGAGCATCCCTTCGGGCGTCATGCAGATCAGCGAATAGGCACCTTCCAGCTGCTTCAACGCATCGATGAATTTGTCGAGCAGCGTCCGGTAGGTGGAGGTCGCGACCAGATGGATGATGACTTCGGTGTCGGAGGTCGATTGGAAGATTGAGCCGCGGCGGACCAGCTCGCGCCTCAGCTTCATCGCGTTGGAGATGTTGCCGTTATGCGCGACCGCGAAGCCGCCGGAGCTCAGTTCGGCGAACAGCGGCTGGACATTGCGTAGCGCCGTCTCGCCGGTCGTCGAATAGCGGACATGGCCGCAGGCGACTCGCCCTGGCAGACCGCGGATGATGTCGTCGCGATCAAAATTGCCGGCGACATGCCCCATCGCGCGGTGCGAATGGAAATGCGCGCCATCCCAGCTGGTGATGCCAGCGGCTTCCTGGCCCCGGTGCTGAAGCGCATGGAGGCCGAGCGCCACTACGGCGGATGCGGTCTCGGCATCATATATGCCGAAAACGCCGCATTCCTCGCGGAGTTTGTCGTCGTCGAACGGATTGGTCGTCAGCATCGCGGACCCGGCCTGTGGCTATGGCCGGCCATATAGGGATTGATCCCGCCCTTGTCTCCCCATTGTCATAAAAAGATGACCCCGCCCGCTCGCGCGGACGGGGCCAGCCCTGCTGTTCGAGTGCTTTAGATCAGCCGAAGCTGACCTGCACCGTCCGCCGGCGGCGGCGCATCGCCGCACCGACGAAACCAAAGCCCGCGATCATCATTGCCCAGGTGGCCGGTTCCGGCACCGCGACATCATAGCCGATCGCGTCGAACGCGATCAGGTCGAGCGCGGTCGGGTTCAGGAACGTGATGGCGCCGTTGAAGCCCGAGCGGGTCGGATCCATGATGCCGAGCGTAGTGCCCGTGATCGCATCGTCCTTCCAGTGGCTCGCCTGACGGCGATCGCCGTTGGTCGCACCGGTCGAGAAAGCACCGAGGCAGGTGCCGCCCGAGTTCAAGGAGAAGCAGGGCGCGCCGCCGATCGTCCAGTCGCGGACAGTCTGACCGTCGAGGACGCCATAGCGGAACAGGTCCAGCACGGTGCCCCAGGCGAGACCGTCAAGACCCGCGCGGTTCAGATTGGCGTTCACATCGGCGAGATCGACGCCCGAACGGAAGCCGAGCGCGTGGCCGATTTCATGCGCGGCGACGCCGACAAAGTCGATCAGCGTCGGGTCGATGCCGTCCGAACGATCAAAGTCCCAGTTGAACTGGTTGCTGAACGCCACCAGGCCATCGCGTTGCGTCGTGTTCGCCGCCGTGTAGACCGGATTGAGGCCGAGCGCCTTCACTTGCGCCGTGTTGATCGCGATCGTCAGGTTGTCGACAGTATTGTCATTGTCCAACGTGCGGCTGCTGGTGCTGATTGCGCCGCAGGTCGGAACATTGGTCACGCAATTGCCTGGCTCGTTGGAGGCAAAGGAAATGCTGGGGCCGAGCGGCAGGCTGTTGACCGCGAGCTGGTCGTAGCCCGATTTGGCATCGGCCGCCATCGCCGCGCGAAGACCGGCATAATTGATATTGTTGGTCGTCGATTGGGTCTGGCCAAGAATGTTGGGGCCCAGCTGGCTGAAGCCCACATCCAGGCGAATCGTCACCGGATCGCGCAGAATGCTCGACCAGATCGCAGCGGCGGCTTCGAATCCCGCGCGCGCCTGGGTTCCGGCTTCGACGCCGCCCGTATTGTTGAGGATGATGGTAAGGCCGCCCGTGGCGTTCAGCGGCGGCGCCTGTACGACCCCGCCCGCATTCGTGCCGACAGTGCCCTGGAAATTCGTGTCATCTTCCCAGATGACCGCCGCGTTGGCGGCAGCCGACCAGGATGCGCAGCATAGGGCCGCGATCAGCAACTTCTTCATATGGAACCCCCTTTGTTTCTGCCGCTCTGTCACCCCGCAAGCGGCCCAGAGCCTGAAGTTATGTTATGGTTAACCGGGAGTCTACTTGAACATGGGCTCTCGCCGTCCCGGAAATGGACAGAATCTTCCCTTCGATCGCGTTCCGACGCATGACATGCGGATGAACGGAGCGCGTGAGCAGGGGCGAACCATCGACCCAAAATGGGATGCCCAGGGATTGATCACCGGCGTCGTGACGGATGCGGCAACCGGCGAATTGCTGATGGTCGCGCATTTGAACCACGAGGCACTGCGGTTGACGCTTGAGACCGGCGAAGCGCATTTCTGGTCGCGCAGCCGGGCAAGGCTCTGGAAAAAGGGCGAGACTTCCGGAAATACGCTTCGCGTCATCGAAGCCCGGATCGATTGCGACCAAGATGCGCTCTGGCTGAAAGTGGTGCCCGCGGGGCCCGCTTGTCACACCGGTGCCCGGACTTGCTTTTATCGGCGGGTGGGTTCGGCGGGAGATTTGGAAAAGATGTTCTGACCCAATGCCGGCTTGCCTGAGCTTGTCGAAGGCTTCCTTTTCTTTTTGAAATTTTGACGAAAAGAAGGGAGGGCTTCGACAAGCTCAGCCAAGCCGGAGATAGATGTGATCGCTCTCTTCCTACTCGCCGCTGCTTCCGCCCAACCCGATCCTGCCCAGCTGAAAGCGACGATCACCACGCTTGTCGGATTCGGCACGCGCCACACGCTGTCCACCACCACCGATCCGAAGCGAGGCATCGGTGCTGCGCGACGCTGGGCGGCCGCGCGGTTCGAAACGTTCAGCAAGGCATGCGGCGGCTGCCTCAAAGTCGAGACGATCGGCGACCAGTTCACCGGCCCGCGCGCTCCCAACGGCGTGCGGATTGAAGATGTCATCGCGATCCAGCAGGGCACGGCCGATCCGGACCGTGTCGTCATCGTCCAGGGCCATATCGACAGCCGCGTCACCGATGTGATGGATACGACGTCCGATGCGCCCGGCGCCAATGACGATGCGTCCGGCGTCGCGCTGGTGATGGAAGCGGCGCGGCTGCTGTCGAAGGAGAAATTCGCCGCGACCATCGTCTATGCCGCGCTTTCCGGCGAGGAACAGGGGTTGTGGGGCGGCCAATTGCTCGCGCGGACGGCGAAGGCGCGCGGGTGGAAGGTCGCGGCGGTGCTCAACAACGATATTGTCGGCAACACCCATGGCGTCGGCGGCGCTCATGACGACAAGCGCGTCCGCGTGTTCAGCGAAGGCGTGCAGCTTTCGGGCGATCTCGATGCGGCCAAGGCCCAGCGCGCCAATGGCGGCGAGGACGATTCGCCGTCGCGCGCGCTCGCCAAGGCGATCAAGCGCGTCGCGGCCAAGGCCAAGGGCATCGATGTGATCGCGGTGCGCCGTCCGGACCGCTTCCAGCGCGGCGGCGATCACACGCCGTTCCTGGAACTCGGCTATCCGGCGGTCCGCTTCAGCGAAGTAACCGAGAATTACGATCACCAGCACCAGACGCTGCGCACCGAGAACGGCAAATTTTATGGCGATACGATCGAATTCATGGACTTCCCCTATCTCGCCAAAGTGACCGCGTTGAATATGGCGGTGATGCGTGAGCTTGCGAGCGCACCGGCCGCGCCCGAAGGCGTGACGATCGAAGGTGCGCTGAGCGCCGACACGAAAGTCTCCTGGCAGCCGGTATCGGGCGCGGCGGGCTACCGTGTGCGCTGGCGGCAGGCGGACGGACCGGACTGGACCAGCTTCAAGGATGTGCCGGCCTCAGCGACGTCGCTGAAGCTCGATGGGGTCAATATCGACCATGATTTCTTCGGCGTCGCCTCGCTGTCGGCGAACGGCGCCGAAAGCATCGTGACTTTCGCCGGCCCGGCGCCGCGCAAGTGATCCGTATCCTGCTCGCCATCTCCGCCTTGTTGGCGGGGCCCGCCCTGGCGGAAAGCCTATATCTGATCCGCCCATCGCAGGTGTTCGACGGGGTGGCCCGCCAGCCGCACAAAGGCTGGGCCGTGCTGGTGCGCGGAGACAAGATCGAAGCCGCGGGAGCCGGCCTTGCCGCGCCCGCCGGTGCGACAGTCATCGACTTGCCGAGCACGACGCTGATGCCCGGCATGATCGAGGGGCATTCTCACCTTTTCCTCCACCCGTACAACGAAACCCCGTGGGACGATCAGGTGCTGCACGAGCCGCTGGCGCTGCGCACCGCACGGGCGACTGTGTCGGCCAAGGCGACGCTGATGGCGGGCTTCACCACCGTCCGCGATCTCGGCACCGAGGGCGCCGGCTATGCCGATGTCGGGCTGAAACAGGCGATCGAGCAGGGCGTGGTCCCAGGCCCGCGGATGCTGGTCGCGACCCGGGCGCTGGTGGCGACAGGCAGCTATGGCCCGAAGGGGTTCGAGGCTGGCGTCCCCGTGCCGCAGGGCGCTGAAGAGGCTGATGGCGGAGCGCTCGTGCAGGCGGTCCGGCGGCAAATCGGCGCTGGTGCAGATGTCGTCAAATTCTATGCCGACTATCGCTGGGGCAAAGGTGAGCCGAGCCGGCCGACTTTCACGCTGGAGGAATTGAAGGCCGGGGTCGAGGCGGCGCATTCGGCGGGGCGCGAAGTCGCGGCGCATGCGAGTACGGCGGAAGGCATGCGGCGCGCAATCCTCGCGGGCGTGGACACGATCGAGCATGGCGACGAAGGCACGCCTGAGATCTTCAAGCTGATGAAGGAGAAAGGCGTCGCCTATTGCCCGACGCTCGCCGCACGCGACGCGATCGCTCGCTATCGCGGATGGAATGGGCAGGAGCCCGCGCCGGGCGGGGTGATCGAAAGCCGCAAGGCGTTCGCGGCGGCGCGGGCTGCCGGGGTGACGATCTGCGTCGGCGGCGATGTCGGCGTGTTTACGCATGGCGAGAATGCGCGCGAGATGGTTCTGATGAACGCGGCAGGCATGCCGGCGGTGGATGTGCTCGTCGCGGCGACCTCCGGCAATGCGCGGATTTTCGGACTGGGCGACCGGCTAGGAGCGGTGAAGCCGGGGCTGCTCGCCGATCTGGTGGCGGTCGAAGGCGACCCGACGCAGGACATCGGCGCGGTCAGCCAGGTCCGGTTCGTGATGAAGGGCGGGGTGGTGGTGCGGGGGCCTTGAGCTCGAATTCGCCCCCTAAACACCGTTCGGCCTGAGCCTGTCGAAGGCCTCCCTTCTTTTGCTCGGGATCACAAAGGGAAAGGGAGGGCTTCGACAGGCTCAGCGCGAACGGGGTTTCTAGCGTCCGTTCGTTTCGGTTGGGAGCTCAAGATACTCCCAAAACTCCGCCAGCACCGCCCGATACAGCGCCTGCTTGAACGGCACGATCATCGCCGGGAGGTCGCGCGGCTCGGCCCATTTCCAGGCACGGAATTCGGGTTCGGCCGTGTCGATATGCACATCGGCGTCGGTGCCGAGAAAGCGGGCGAGAAACCATGTCTGGCGCTGGCCGCGATACTTGCCGCCCCAGACCTTGCCCTGCAGGTCTTCCGGCAGGTCGTAATCCAGCGTTCGCGACGCGCAGGCGACGATCTCGACCAGATCGCGCGCCACGCCCGTTTCCTCCTCGAGCTCCCGCAACGCACCTTCCTCGGCGGTCTCCCCTTCATCGAGCCCGCCTTGCGGCATCTGCCAGGCGTCGAGCGCGTTATCGAGCCGCTGCCCGACGAACACCTTGCCCTCGGCATTCAGCAGCATCACGCCAACCGCGGCGCGATAGGGGAGGTCTGTCACTCCGCCGCCGCGGCGACCGCCGCGCCCTGCGCCGCTTCCGCCATCACGCGCTCGGCCTCGGCTTCGTTCACGATATCCTTCAGCACCGCGAAGCAGGCCGCGACGTCGCCGGCGCTTGAGGGAATGGCCTTCCGAAGCGTGACGAAGCCGTGGATATTGCCGCGCGCCTCGCGATAAGTGGTCGGCACGCCGGCGCGGATCAGCTCACCAGCATAGGCGCGACCCTGATCGCGCAGCGGATCGAGGCCGGCGGTGATGATCAGCGTTGGCGGCATGCCGTCGTGGCGGTGCAGGATCGGCGTGTTGCGCACATCCCCTTCGGTCGCCTTATAAGCCTCGAAGAAATATTGCATCGACGGCTTGTCGAGCAGGAAGCCTTCGCCGAAATCCTCGAAGGACTGATATTTCTGCACATCGTCCACGACCGGATAAATCGGCCATTGCGCGATCACCGGCACCTTGGCGGGCTTGTCCCGCAGTTGCTGCGAAGTGACGATCGTGAGGTTGCCGCCCGCGCTGTCGCCCGCCAGCACCAGGCTGGTGACTTTGAGGCCAAGCTCCGAAGGACTGGTGGCGACCCAACGTGCCGCCGCTTCGCAATCGTCGGGCGCCGCGGGGAAGGCATGTTCGGGGGCGAGACGGTAATCGACCGCCACCACCGGCAAATCCATGGCCCGCGCCATTTCCGCGCAGAAACTGTCATGCGTCTCAAGATCGCCGATCACGAAACCGCCGCCATGGAAGAAGACAATCACCGGGCCTGGTTCACGGTGTGCGCGTGCGTCGTAGAGTCGCACCGGAATATCGCCCGATTTCAGGTCGCGCTTCACGGCGAGTTCGCCCGCCGGCGGGTCCGCGACATCCTTCATCGCCGCATACATCGCGCGGGCTTCCGGCGCGGAAAGCTGGTGCGTGCGCGGCCCCGGCAGATTGTTCAGAAAGGCGAGAAAGCCCTGCACATCGGGGCGGACATAGGGCGTGGTCATGACTGGCGCTCCTTCTGATTCGAAGCCTGTCTAACGCTTCTCATGACGTTAACGGAAGCGGTAATCCCGCTCGCTTGCCGAGCGGGCACGAAAGGGAGATGGAAGGCAGGGACGAAAGGAGCGCGCATGGGCATCTCGATCGAACGCTTTCCGGTCCATCTGGGGCTCGGCGCCCGCGCCGTGCCGCAGCCCGAGTTCACCGGCATGGAATGGTATGCGGCCTATAGCGACCGCAACGCCGGCGACGGGCGGGAAGGGCGGCTCGTCAGCATGTACACTTTCACCGAGAATTGGACGAGCTGGGAAATGCACCCGGCCGGTGACGAGGTCGTGATCTGCGTGGCCGGCACGATGACGCTTCACCAGGAAAAACCGGACGGGACCGCGGAAACGCTGACACTGGTCGCCGGCGAATATGCGATCAACGCCCCTGACGTCTGGCACACGGCGGACATCGACGAGAGCGCGACGGCGGTGTTCATCACCGCCGGGGAGGGAACCCAGCACCGGCCGCGTTAGGCGGCGGTCAGCAGCCCGTGGTGCTTCTTGCCGGCAGAGACGCGGACGGGTTCGGCGCCGATCGAGACGGTCAGCGCTTCATCTTCAACCTTGTCGCCATTCACGCGGGCGCCGCCGCCCTTGATGAGCCGGCGCGCCTCGTTCTTCGAAGCAGCGAGGCCGAGATTTACCAGCGCATCGACGATGCCGATGCTGCCGCCCGTGACCGCGAAGCTGGGCAGCGCCTCGCCGGCCGCACCTTCGTCGAACGTGCGGCGCGCGGTTTCGGCCGCTTCTTCCGCCGCCGCGCGACCCCGGCACATGGCGGTCGCTTCGTTGGCGAGGATTTTCTTCGCCTCGTTGATCTCGGCGCCTTGCAGCGCCTCAAGCCGCGCGATCTCGTCCAGCGAAAGGTCGGTGAACAGGCGCAGGAAGCGGCCGACATCGCGGTCGTCCGTGTTCCGCCAGAACTGCCAATAGTCATAGGCGGACAGCTGATCCTCGTTCAGCCACACCGCGCCTGACATGGTCTTGCCCATCTTGCCGCCGTCCGCGGTGGTGATGAGCGGCGTGGTGACGCCGAACACTTCGGTGCCGTCGACGCGCCGGGCGAGCTCGACACCGTTGATGATGTTACCCCATTGGTCGGAGCCGCCCATCTGCAGCCGGCAGCCGGCACGGCGCGACAGCTCCAGGAAATCATAGGCCTGGAGGATCATATAGTTGAATTCGAGGAAGCTGAGCGACTGCTCGCGATCCAGACGCAGCTTCACCGAATCGAAGCTCAGCATCCGGTTGACCGAGAAATGCTGGCCGATGTCACGCAGGAAGGGGATATATTCGAGAGCGTCGAGCCAGTCGGCATTGTCGACCATGATCGCGTCGGTCGGCCCGTCGCCGAAGGTCAGGAAGCGCTGGAACACCGTCTTGATCGAGGCGATGTTGGACTGGATGACCTCGTCCGTCATCAGCTTGCGCGCTTCGTCCTTGAAGCTCGGATCGCCGATCTTGCCGGTGCCGCCGCCCATCAGCACGATCGGCTTGTGCCCGCTCTGCTGCAGGCGGCGGAGCAGCATGATCTGGACGAGGCTTCCGACATGCAGCGACGGTGCGGTCGGATCGAAGCCGATATAGCCCGGCAGCGGGCCTTGCACCGCCAGCGCATCCAGCGCGGCGGCGTCGGTCACCTGGTGGATATAGCCGCGCGTCGAGAGCAGGCGCAGGAGATCGGATCTGTATTCGGTCATCGCGCGGCGCGCGTAGCATGGGGGTTGCAGACAAGGAAGAAGGGAGGGCTTCGACAAGCTCAGCCAAGCCGGATTGTGCGCTGGCTCCCTTTCCGGCTTGGCTGAGCTTGTCGAAGCCTTTCCTTTCTTCTTTACAGGTTCAATGACCTTCTGGGCCTACATGCTCCAATGCGCTGATCGGACATTCTATGTCGGCCATACCGATGACCTTGGGATTCGCATGGGCCAGCATCAAGCGGGTACATTCCGCGGTTACACCAAGCGCCGGCGGCCGGTGGAGCTGGTCTGGTCCCAGGAGTTCGCGACGCGGGAAGAAGCGCGGGCGGCGGAACTTCAGTTGAAAGGCTGGCGACGAGATAAGAAATTAGCATTGATCCGGGGTGACTGGGACGCGATTTCTGCGCTTGCCCGACGGCCGGAAAGAAAAGGGAAGGCTTCGACAAGCTCAGCCAAGCCGGCATTGAGGTTGGCGCCAATTGACCTGTTTCTTCATCCGCACCCGAATTTGCGGGGGTCGCAATCCTTCAGCTTCGAGGTGTCGGCGCGGCTGGATACCAGTCGGCTCAAACTGCGATTTCGATTGACCGGTTTGATTAATGACCTCCGCGTCCCCACACAAGCCGCGCCCACCCGCCGCGACAATCTGTGGCAGCACACCTGTTTCGAAGCCTTTGTCGCTTTCGCCGATGGCGGTTATGCCGAGTTCAATTTCTCGCCCTCGACGGAATGGGCGGCGTACAGTTTCACCGGCTATCGCCAAGGAATGCAGAACCTCGATACCGACCCGCCCTCGATTAGGGTGAAGAAAACCGATCATCTCCTCGAACTCACTGCCGAGATCACCGCGCCGTCCCACCCGATCCGCCTCGGTCTTTCCGCCGTGATCGAGGAAACCGACGGCACCAAATCCTATTGGGCGCTGCGCCATCCGCCGGGCGACAAGCCCGATTTCCATCATCCCGATTGCTTTGCGCTGGAACTGCCAGCTGCACCCTGATTTCGTCATTGCGAGGAGCGCAGCGACGCGGCAATCCACGGCTTCGCTTTTCACCTGAGCTTGGATTGCTTCGCTTCGCTCGCAATGACGGGTTTTCTATGATCAAATTCGGTATCGACCGGCTGCTTGCCGACCCGCAATTGCTGGATGCACTCAAGGGCAAGCGCGTGGCGCTGCTCGCGCATCCGGCGTCCGTCACCGCTGACCTGACCCATTCGCTCGACGCGCTCGTAGCGGCGGGCGTGAACGTATCGGCAATGTTCGGGCCGCAGCATGGCGTGCGCGGCGACCTGCAGGACAATATGATGGAGTCGCCGGACTTCACCGATCCGACCTACGGCATTCCGGTCTTCAGCCTCTATGGGGAAGTGCGGCGGCCGACCGGCCAGTCGATGGGCACGTTCGACGTGATGCTGGTCGATCTGCAGGATCTGGGCTGCCGCATCTACACTTTCATCACGACGCTGCGATACGTGCTGGAGGCGAGCGCCGCGCACGGCAAAGCGGTTTGGGTGCTTGACCGGCCCAATCCTGCCGGGCGACCGGTCGAGGGGCTGACCCTGCTGCCGGGCTGGGAGAGTTTCGTCGGCGCCGGGCCGATGCCGATGCGGCACGGGCTGACCCTCGGCGAGCTTGGCCATTGGTTCGTCGACCTGCTCAAGCTCGACGTCGATTACCGCGTCGTCGAACTGGAAGGCTGGCAGCCGGAGGCGGGCCCCGGCTTCGGCTGGCCGCTGGGCGAGCGCGTGTGGATCAACCCCAGCCCCAACGCACCCAACCTCAACATGGCGCGCGCCTATGCCGGCACGGTGATGCTGGAAGGCACGACCCTCTCCGAAGGGCGGGGCACGACCCGGCCGCTGGAGCTGTTCGGTGCGCCCGACATCGATGCGAAACTGGTCGTCGCCGAAATGCGCGCGCTGGCGCCGCACTGGCTGGAAGGCTGCGCACTGCGCGATATCTGGTTCGAGCCGACATTTCACAAGCATGTGAAGCAGCTTTGCAACGGCCTGCACATTCATGCCGAAGGCGCATTCTACGACCATGGCGCCTTCCGCCCCTGGCGGCTGCAGGCGCTGGCGTTCAAGGCGGTCCGGCGGCTCTATCCGGACTATCCACTGTGGCGCGATTTCCCTTACGAATATGAGTTCGGCAAGCTCGCGATCGACGTGATCAATGGCGGCCCGGCCTTGCGCGAATGGGTGGATGATGCGGCTTCGTCGCCAGCCGATCTGGACGCGCTGACGATCCCCGATGAAACGGCCTGGGCCGAAACCCGCCGTCCGTTCCTTCTCTACTGAGATAACCCACGCGAAACGTGCCGGAATTCCGATGAATCGAACGCTGCGTCGCTTCGAGAATCGGCTTGTGCATATTAACCATCATTTTACGATTAGGGGGCGGCATGGAGGCACGGGGGGACATGGGGTGTCGCAGCTGCGCGCCGGGAGGAGGACGGGGTGGAATCCAGTGGCCGTTATTATATGCGTCGGGCCGCGTATGAAGCCAGTGCTGGGTGAC
>JAFEEY010000061.1 GCA_018240865.1 Pseudomonadota bacterium
GGGCAATCGCTTGCCCGCGCGCCTGCATCTGCTGATCCCGGCCGTCGAGAATGCGATCTCGGCGAATGCCGATCGCCCGGGTGACGTGCTGCGCAGCCGCAAGGCACTGACGGTCGAGAGCAGCAATACCGACGCGGAGGGACGGCTGATCCTGGCTGACGCAATTACCCGGGCGGGCGAGGACAAGCCGGAACTGATCGTCGATTTCGCCACTTTGACCGGCGCCGCCCGCGTAGCGCTCGGCCCCGACCTGCCCGCGACCTTCGTCAATGACGATGCCTTCGCCGCCGATCTCTTGGAGGGCGGCACCGCGCAGGCGGACCCGCTGTGGCGGATGCCGCTGTGGGGTGGCTATGACGAGATGCTGAAATCCGACATCGCCGATATCGACAATGCGCCCGAAGGCGGCATGGCCGGCGCCGTCACCGCCGCGCTGTTCCTGCAACGCTTTGTCGACAAGGCCACGCCTTGGGCGCATCTGGATACGTTCGCCTGGCGCCCTTCGGCGAGGCCGGGACGACCCAAAGGCGGCGAAGCGCTTGGCCTGAGAGCGGTCTGGGCCGCCCTGAAGAAGCGCTACGCCACAGAAGCCTCGGCCTAAATTTCGATACTGACGCGAAACCGACGCTTTTCCCGAGCGTTCGACCCCCGAACCCAAGGACCATCCGAATCGCCAGCAGCAGATGCGGATGGCGGAGGAGAGTGTCTGTGTCGGAAAACGGCTTGCAATCCTGGATGCGAACATTGCTCAGCTATGTTCGCTCCGGCGACCCCGATCTCACCAACCGCCAGATGGCGTTGCTTCTGCTCGTTTATCTGAAGCCCGGGCCGCATACCGTGCGCGGTTTGGCGAAAGCGTTGAACGTATCGAAACCGGTCGTCACCCGTGCCTTGAATAGATTGGGCGCGCTCGGCTATCTGCGCCGCCAACGCGACGATGCGGACCGGCGCAACATCTTCGTCGCGCCCACGTCGGAAGGGGCGGATTTCCTTGAGCACTTCAAATCGCTCATCGGCGGCGGCAACGGCCAGGGCAGCGAGAAGCGAAGCCAGCGTAACGACGTCCGCGAACCCGCCCACGCCTGACCGGCGCCGGTTCGCGCTCATAGGCCCTTCCCGGGCGATCGACCACCGGATCAACGCCGCGCGGCGCGACCTCGCCGAAATCGCGGTCGCCGGACGCTGGTTCGCCCCACATTACTCCGTGCCCGAAGTGCTGGCCGGCGGCCATGCTGGCGCCGACATTCTGGACGTGCCGGACGGAAAGCGGATCAGCCAGTTGTTGCCAGGCGAGCATTTCGCCGTGGTCGAACAAAGTGGCGGTTGGGCCTGGGGGTATAGCGAGCACGATCATTATGTCGGCTACGTCGCCGAAACGGCCTTGATGCCGGCCAGAGACGCGGTTTTTGCCCTGCCGCCGGAGCTCGGCTCGATCGAAGGCGCCACCGATCCCGTCGCCATCGCGGAGCGGCTGACCGGCATGCCCTATCTATGGGGAGGGCGTGGGATCGGCGGCATCGATTGCTCGGGCCTCGTTCAGCTGGCTTATGGATTGGTCGGCGTCGCCCTGCCGCGCGACAGCGATCAGCAGGCGGCGCTCGGTTCGCCGGACGTTCCGGACAAGCTGCATCGGGGCGATCTCCTCTTCTTTCCGGGGCATGTGGTGATGATGACCGGCTCCGCCGATGCGATCCATGCCAATGGCCACCATATGAAAGTCGTGACTGAACCTCTTGCCGACATCATCGCCCGCATCGGGCCGCCGACCGGGCATTACCGGCCATGACAGCAACCGTCTTTATCGACGGCGGCGCCGGCACGACCGGCCTGCAGATCGCCGAGCGGCTCGCCGGCCGCGCCGACATCGCGCTGATCCGGCTCGACGAGGCGCGGCGCAAGGATGACGCTGCCCGCCGCGAGGCCCTGAACGACGCCGATCTCGTCATCCTCTGCCTGCCTGACGATGCAGCGCGCGAGGCGGTCTCACTGATCGGCAACAGCCGCACGCGCGTGATCGACGCCTCGACCGCGCATCGCGTCGCGCCCGGCTGGGTCTATGGCTTCCCGGAAATTTCGGGCCGTGACGCGGTCGCCGATGCCCGGTTCGTCAGCAATCCCGGCTGCTATTCGACCGGCTTCATCGCTCTGGTCGCGCCGCTGGTGAAGGCGGGATTGATCCCGGCTGGTGTGCTGCTCGGCTGCAATGCCGTGTCCGGCTATTCCGGCGGCGGCAAAGCGATGATTGCCGAGTTCGAAGGGCCGGACGGCGCGCCGTCCGCCTATCGCAGTTACGCTTTGACCCTTGCCCACAAGCATGTGCCAGAGATGCAGCAACATTGCGGCCTCGCCGAACGCCCGCTGTTCGCGCCAGCCGTGGTGTCGGTCTATTCGGGCATGCTGGTGGACGTGCCGCTTCACGCCGCGCAGCTTGCCCGAGGCACGACGGCGGAAAGTCTCCGCGCCGCGCTTGCCAGCCACTATGCTGGATCGGCGATCGTCACGGTCGCGGACGATCATGACGACGCGACGCTCCGGATCGAGCTGATGAAGGACCGCGACGATATGCGGCTGTTCGTCTTCGCCGATGGGTCGGGCGCGCAGTTCCGCCTGATCGCTGCGCTCGACAATCTCGGCAAAGGCGCCTCCGGCGCCGCCGTGCAGAACCTCAATCTGATGCTGAACCTGCCAGAGACGGCGGGGCTGCGGCTTTAGAAGCACGTCATCGCGAGGTGCGCAGCGCCGAAGCGATCCAGATTCCGCGGCTGGATTGCTGCGCGGCCTTGCCGCTCGCAATGACGACAGAACGCGCTTCAAAGAAAAGGGCGGCCGGCGCCGCCCTTTCCCGCGTGCGACCCGAGGGATTTATCCCTTCAGGAAGGTCTCGAGCTCGGCCTTGGTGACCGAACCGCTTTTGTCTTTGTCGGCCTGGGCGAAGGCGGCGGTTGTCCAGGCATTGACGTCCTTCACCGCAGCCTTTTGTGCCGGATTCTGCTCGCGCAGAGCCGTCATCCAGGCAGCAAACTCTTCCTTGGAGAGCTGGCTGTTATTGTCTTTGTCGTACTTGGCCCAATCGGTTGCGACGACCGAAGCGACCGCACTCGTCGTATTGGCCGGCGCCGGGGTGGCGCTGGCCGCCGGTGTCGCGGTCTCGCCCGTAGGCGCCGGCGTCGCGGCCGTGGTCGGCGTGTTTGAAGCCGGCGGTGTGGTGGGCGTGGCGGCTGTCGGGCTCTGCGCCGGATCCGCAGCCGGCGGCGTCTGGGCAGCGGCGGCCGGCTGCGCGGCGTTGGTCGAAGCGGGCGGCGCAGCCTTGGACTGCGCGAGCGCCGGAGCTGCGATCATCGCCGCGCTCATCAGCAGAAGGCCTTTAAGCATTTGAAACTCCTCGTCATCTGGCATTAAGCCATTGAAAATGCTTGGCTCGTGCGAGCGCTATGTGAACGGATATAGATACGCATCCGTTCCATGCCGGCGTCATTTGCCGGCCCTTTCCGTCCCTGCTATCGCCCGGCTCGTCGCGACTCCGTGCCGAGCCGCGTCCTTCCACCGGCCCGCTAGGAACAGTCTCGCATGATCCCCCGCTATTCGCGCCCCGAAATGGTTTCGATCTGGGCGCCCGAGACCCGCTTCGAAATCTGGTTCGAGATCGAGGCGCATGCGCTGGACGCGATGGCGGAACTGGGGATCGTGCCGAAGGACGCGGCGGCGAAGGTCTGGGAAGCGCACAAGTGCGCGCCGCCGTTCGACATCGCCCGCATCGACGCGATCGAGGCCGAGACCAAGCACGACGTCATCGCGTTCCTGACTCACGTCTCCGAGCGGACCGGACCGGAGGCGAGGTTCCTGCACCAGGGCATGACCAGCTCGGACGTGCTCGACACCTGTCTGGCCGTGCAGCTTGTCCGTGCCGCCGACATCCTGATCGCGGATATCGACGCGCTGCTGGCAGTGCTGAAGCGCCGCGCCTTCGAGCATAAGCTGACCCCGACGATCGGCCGCAGCCACGGCATCCATGCCGAACCGGTCACGTTCGGGCTGAAGCTCGCCGAAGCCTATGCCGAATTCAGCCGCAACCGCGCCCGCCTGGTTGCCGCGCGCGCGGATATCGCCACCTGCGCCATTTCGGGCGCGGTCGGCACTTTCGCCAATATCGACCCGCGCGTCGAAGCCTATGTCGCGGAGAAAATGGGCCTGACGCCGGAGCCCGTTTCCACCCAGGTCATTCCGCGCGACCGCCACGCGATGTTCTTTGCGACGCTGGGCGTGATCGCGTCCTCGATCGAACGGCTGGCGGTGGAAATCCGGCATCTGCAGCGGACCGAAGTTCTGGAAGCGGAAGAATATTTCTCGCCGGGCCAGAAGGGCTCGTCGGCAATGCCGCACAAGCGCAACCCGGTGCTGACCGAAAATTTGACCGGCCTCGCCCGCATGGTCCGCGGCTATGTGACCCCGGCGCTGGAGAATGTCGCGCTGTGGCATGAACGGGACATCAGCCATTCCTCGGTCGAGCGCTATATCGGCCCGGATGCGACGATCACGCTGGACTTCGCCCTCGCCCGCCTGACCGGCGTAGTCGACAAATTGCTCGTCTATCCTGAGCGGATGATGAAGAACATGAACCGCATGGGCGGCCTCATCCATTCCCAGCGCGTGCTGCTGGCGCTGACCCAGGCCGGGGCGAGCCGCGAAGACGCCTATAAGCTCGTCCAGCGCAACGCGATGAAAGTGTGGGAATCGGATGGCGCATTGTCGCTGGAGGAATTGCTGAAGGCCGATGCAGAGGTGACGCACTATCTCTCTGCCGAAGAGATCGCCGACAAATTCGACCTCGGCTACCACCTGAAACACGTCGACACGATCTTCGATCGAGTCTTTTAAGGCGCCTAGGCAGACGATCGGGACGCAGGCGTGCCTGCCACCTGAAGCTTCTGTGCCAACAAG
>JAFEEY010000062.1:0-2426 GCA_018240865.1 Pseudomonadota bacterium
CGACGACACGATCGAGCATGAGGCCTGGAACGACAGCGACAAGCTGCGCGCCGTGCTCATCTTCGACGTCTGGAACCCGTACATCACGCCGCTCGAGCGCGACCTGGTCAGCTGCTTCTACACGGAATCGGACGCCACCGGCCTGAACCCGCAGCCTGAGGACTGAGCTATCCTCCTTTCATCGTCATCCCGAAACAAGTTCGGGATGACGTTTGAAAAACCGATCACTACCTATCCTCTCCATGTCCCGCGCCCGCGTTCTTCTGCTCAACCCAGCGCTCGGGCCGCTCGACTATCGCGTGCCGCGCGGGATGGACGTGGAGCCGGGCTCGGTCGTCGTCGCTCCGCTGGGCCCGCGTCAGTTGACCGGCGTCGTGTGGGAGCCGGAGCACATGCCGTCCGACGCAGAAGTCGGCGACAACCGGCTGCGCAACCTGATCGCTGTTCACGACGTGCCGCCGCTGCCCGCCAACCTGCGCCGGCTGATCGAATGGGCTTCCGACTATTATCTTGCCCCGCCCGGGTCGGTGCTGCGGATGGCGCTGCCGTCGTCATCGGCGCTGGAGGGCGGGCGCACGGTGCTGGAATATCGCGCCACGGGCGTGGTGCCCGACCGGATGACGCCGCAGCGCGCGCAGGCGCTGGAGCGGATCGGGGACCGGCAGGGGCTGGTGCGTGAGCTGGCGCTGATCGCGGGTGTGTCCGACGCGGTCATTCGTGGTCTGTGCAAGGCCGGCGCCATCGAGCCGGTCGAGGTCTCGCTCGACACGCCTTATGACGCGCCCGATCCGGGTCACGACCCGCCCGACCTGACGCCCGAACAGGCTGAAGCGGCGAACCGGTTCGTCGCAGCCGTCCAATCCGGCGGTTTCCAACCCTTTCTGCTCGACGGCGTCACCGGCTCCGGCAAGACCGAGGTTTATTTCGAGGCGATCGCCGCCGCGATCCGCGCCGGTAAGCAGAGCCTCGTGATGCTCCCCGAGATCGCGCTGACCGAGCCGTTCCTGCGCCGCTTCGCCGCCCGTTTCGGCGTACTGCCCGTCGCGTGGCATTCGGAGCTGCGCCAGTCGCAGCGCCGCCGGGCCTGGCGGGCGATCGCGACCGGTGAGGCCAAGGTCGTGATCGGCGCCCGTTCGTCACTGTTCCTGCCCTATCGCGATCTCGGCCTGATCGTCGTCGACGAAGCGCACGAAGCCAGCTTCAAGCAGGAAGAAGGCGTCCAGTACCATGCCCGCGACACCGCCGTGATGCGCGGACACTTCGAGAACATCCCCGTCATCCTCGCTTCGGCCACGCCCGCGATCGAAACGCGCCACCAGGTCGAACTCGGCCGGTACCAGGAAGTGAAGCTCCCCGCCCGCTTCGGCGGCGCAACCCTGCCGGACATCCAGTCGATCGACCTGCTGAAAGACCCGCCGCCGCGCGGGGCCTGGCTCGCGCCGACACTTGTGAAGGCGATCGAGGAGACGCTGGAGCGCGGCGAACAGGCTTTGCTGTTCCTGAACCGCCGCGGCTACGCGCCGCTGACTCTCTGCCGCCATTGCGGCCACCGTTTCCAATGCCCCAACTGCACCGCCTGGCTGGTCGAGCACCGGCTGATCCGCCGGCTGCAATGCCATCATTGCGGGCTGATCGCCCCAGCGCCCGAAATCTGCCCCGAGTGCAAGGCGGAGGACAGTCTCGTCGCTTGCGGCCCGGGCGTCGAGCGCATTGCCGACGAAGTTGCCGCGCTCTTCCCGGACGCGCCGCGCGCGATCGTCACCTCGGACACGATCTGGTCCCCCGCCAAGGCAGCCGAGTTCGTCGCGCGGATGGAAGCCAATGAAATCTCGATCGTGATCGGCACCCAGCTCGTTACCAAAGGCTATCACTTCCCGAACCTGACGCTGGTCGGCGTGGTCGACGCCGATCTCGGGCTACAGGGCGGCGATCTGCGCGCGGCGGAGCGGACCTTCCAGCAGATCGCCCAGGTCGCGGGACGTGCCGGACGCGGCGCCAAACCCGGCCGCGTCTTCATCCAGACGCACGATGTGAACGCGCCCGTCATCCAGGCGCTGGTGCGGGGCGATGCCGAGAGTTTCTACGCTGCTGAAACCGAAGCGCGGCAGGATGCCGGCGCCCCACCGTTCGGCCGCTTCGCGGCGATCATCATCTCCTCTGAGAACGCGCAGGCCGCGCAGGAAACGGCGCGTCTGATCGGCAAGACCGCCCCGCCGGTCGAGCATATGCACGTCTTTGGCCCCGCCCCCGCCCCGCTGGCGATGCTGCGCGGCCGCCACCGCCACCGCCTGCTTGTCCACGCCCGCCGCGCGCTCGACGTGCAGGATGTGATCCGCGACTGGCTCAGCGCCCTCGACTGGCCGAACAGCGTGCGTGTCGCGGTGGACGTGGATCCGTATTCGTTTTTGTAACTCTAGCCCCTCCCC
>JAFEEY010000062.1:2486-7030 GCA_018240865.1 Pseudomonadota bacterium
CCCCTCCCTTGCCCTCCCCACAAGGGGGAGGGAATTGAAAGGCTTCCTCTAGCGGGCGCTGAAATCCCTCTCTAAACATCGCCGCAAATCGAGAGGTTTCGCCCGATGTTCCGCGCCTTGTTCACCGCCACTGCCTTGCTGCTCGCCAGCCCTGCCTTCGCCGCCTTCCAGTCCGACCGGATCACGGTCACGACCGAAGGCAGCGGCTCCGATGTGGTGCTGGTCCACGGCCTCGCTTCCACCACCCGGGTGTGGAAAGGCACGGTCGAGCGCGTGCCCGGCCACCGCTACCACCTCGTCCAGATCGCCGGCATGGGCGCCAACCCGCCCGGCGGCAATGCGCAGGGCGCGCTGATCGCGCCGGTCGCGGAAGAAATCGCGCGCTATATCCGTGAGGAAAAGCTCGGCAAACCGGCGGTGATCGGCCATTCGATGGGCGGCACGATCGCGATGATGGTCGCGGCGCGCCATCCCGAAAGCGTGGGCAGACTGATGGTCGTCGATATGAGCCCGTTCGTTGGCGCGATGTTCGGCGGGCCGAACGCCACCGCCGACAGTGTCCGCCCGATCGCCGACGCGATGCGCGCCCGGTCCGCGAAGGCCACGCCGGAGGACCGCGAGCGCGAGCGCAAGGCGACGATCACCTCGATGATCGACACCGAAAGCGAGCGCGCGGGCCCGATTGAAGACGGCCTGGCGAGCGACCCCAACGCCGTCGCCAATGCCTTTTCGGAGCTGATCGTCACTGATCTCCGCCCCGAACTCGCGAGCATCAAGGCGCCCACCGAAGTGCTTTATGTGACGCCCAAGGGCGCCCCTTTCACCGACGCGCAGATGGACGAGATGTACAAGGCGGCCTTCGCCAATCTGGACGGCGTGAAGCTGGAGCGCGTGCCGAACTCAGCCCATTTCATCATGCTGGATCAGCCGGATGTGTTCGCAGACAAGGTGAAGGCGTTCCTTGGCAATTAAAGCACTGCGTGGTCTTAAAGCACCGTTCGGCCTGAGCTTGTCGAAGGCCTCCCTTCTCTTTCCTCGCGGCGTAAGAAGGAAAGGGAGGGCTTCGACAAGCTCAGCCCGAACGGTGTTGGGGATGCTCGCATGCATCGTCGCGCTCCTCCCCGCCCCCGCCGCCGCGCAGGACAATCTCGATGTCGCAGCCGCCGGCCGTTCGGTCGTGCGCGTGGTGGTGGTGTCCATGCTGGAAGGCGAGCCGTCGGGCATTGGCACTGGCAGCGGCGTCGCCGTCGCGCCGGACAAGATCCTGACCAATGCCCATGTCGTCGCCGATGCGGCCGACGGCGAAGCGATCATCGGCGTCGTCCCTTCCGAAGGCCGCAAGCGCTTCACCGGCAAGCTTATCGCCTATGAGCCGCAGCGCGACTTGGCCCTCATCCAGCTGCTCGATGGCCGGGTCGAGCCGGGAACGATCGCGTCCGGCCCAGTGCCGGATGGCGCCGCCGTCGCCGCGCTGGGCTATCCCTATTCGGTCGATCGCGCGCGCGAGCTGAGCGCCGAGGGCTTCGTCACCCCGCAAGCGCCGGTCAAAAGCTGGGGCCGCGTCTCCGGCGGCGCATCGTCGCAGCGCTTTGACACGGTATTGCACGACGCCTCGATCGGACGCGGCAACTCGGGCGGGCCGCTGGTCGATGCCTGCGGCCGCGTGGTCGGCATCAACAGCTTCGTCTCCAACTCCGAAGGCGTCGACGCGGTGTTCGGCTTCGCGGTGTCGGTAAAGGAGATCATCCCCTTCCTGCGCGCCGAGGGCGTCAAGCCGCATGTGATCGCGCTGCCCTGCCGCACCAGCGCCGAGCAGGCGGCGATCGACGAGCGGCTCGATCGCACCGACGCCGCGCGCGCCGAAGCCGAGCGCAATCGCGCCGAGCTCAGCCAGGACCGTCTCCAATCCCGCCGCGAACAGATTCGCGACCGCATCCTCGCCGAGCGCGATCAGGGCGCGGCGATCGCCGGGCTGCTGCTTGTCTTCGGCGCGGTGTTATTGAACGGTGCATTCGTGTTGCTGGCTAAGGACGACCGCCGGCTGGCCATAGGCGCGGGCGCGGCCGGGCTGTTGCTGATGGCGGGCGCGCCGGTCGCCTGGGCCTCGCGCCCCGATCTCGATCAGGCTGACTCTCGGCTGGCGGCGGAGAATCCGAAACAGGCGGCGGCCGCCGCGCAAGCCGCCGCCGGCAGTTACGTCTGCCGTATCGACCTCGAGCGCAGCCGCATCACTGTGTCCGACCCGCAAGACGAAACACTCGACTGGGCCGAGGGTGGATGCGAGGGCGCCAGCCGCCAATTCGCCCAGGACGAGACGCGCTGGATCCGAGCCGACGTCTCCACCGATTCGGCGGTCGCGTCGATCCGCCGCTTCGATCCCGCGACCGCGCGCTATTCGGTCGAGCATTATTTTCTGGCCGCGGACACCCTCGCCGCCGCCCGCGCCCTGCAAGCCAAATATCCGGCCAAGGCCTGCACACCCGACGGCGCTCGCATGGCCGGCAATTTCACGCAGGCCTTGCGCGATTTGCTGCCGGCCGCCGCCAACGAGCGGCTGGTCTATGCTTGCGAACATGTCCAGAAGGCCCCGGCGGAGCGCTAAAGCAGCGGGTCAGGCCGCCCCTTCGCGCTTCAGCAGTTCGACCTTGCGGTCCAAGCCATAGGCATAGCCGCCGAGCGATCCGTCGCCGCGTTTGGCGCGGTGGCAGGGGATCAGCACCGCGACCTGATTCTGGCCGCAGGCCGTCCCCGCCGCGCGCACCGCCTTGGGCCGCCCGGCCCGCGCCGCGAGCACAGCATAGCTCAGCGTCTCGCCGGGCGGGATGCGCGACAGCTCGCGCCACACCGCCTGCTGGAAAGCCGTGCCCTGCACGTCGAGTGGCAGCTCCGGCATCTGCGCCGGCCGCTCGACAGCGGCGACGGCGCCGCGCACCAGCCTATCCAGCGCTGCGCCGCCCTCGACGATTTCGGCATTGGGAAAGCGCCGCTTCAGTTCGCGCTCGTCCTCGTCGAACGACAGGCGGCAAATGCCTCTGTCGGTCGCCGCCAGCAGCATCCGGCCGAGCGCTGTATCAGCAACCGTCCAGCGGATCGTGACGCCCGCCCCGCCATTCCGCCAGGCGCTCGGGGTCATGCCGAGCCGCTGCTTCGCATCCTCGTAGAAGCGGCTCGGCCCCGAATAACCGGCATCGTAGATCGCGTCGGTAACACGCGCCTCGCGCTCCAGGCTCTGCGTCATCTGGCCAGCCCGTCGCGCCCGCGCATAGTCGGCCGGCGTCACACCGGTCGCGCGCTTGAACAGCCGGTGGAAGTGGAATTGTGAATAGCCGACCGCTTCGGCCAGCGTATCGAGCGAAGGCGGCGATTCGCTCGCCTCGATCATTTTCACCGCCCTGGCGACCGCCTCGGCATCGCGCGCGACTTCGTCGGGCTTGCAGCGCAGACAGGCGCGCAACCCCGTGGCAGCGGCCGCGGCCGCATCGGCGAAGAAGCGCACATTCTCCCGTTTCGGATGCCGCGCCGCGCAGCTCGGCCGGCAATAAATGCCGGTCGTCAGCACGCCGGTCACGAACTGGCCGTCCAGCGACCGGTCGCGCCGCAACACCGCCGCCCAGCGGTCGTCGTCGTTCATCGCGCGGGTCGTCATCCGCTCCGCCAGTCCTTCGGTCCGATACGCCATCGATCGTCTCCTTGATGTAAGGGCGATCTAGCGCGGACGCGAATCGGTCGCGTCCCAGGGCTTGCGGTCAAAGCGATATCCGCTGATTCCGCTCGTCCCGAGCGTAGTCGAGGGACGAGCGGGATTGGGTGTCCTTCACACCGCTTGCATCCCTGCCACCCCTTTGCTAACCGCGCCGCGACCTTGCCGGGTGCGCGTCGCGCGCCCTTTTTGGCATAGGGCCAACTTTTCCTGTCTGGAGGACATCGAGCGCGTGGAGAATTCCGGCGGCATTGGGGCTAGCCTTTCGGGGCGATATGCGACCGCGCTGTTCCAGCTTGCGCGCGACGAGAAGAAGATCGACGCGGTCGAAGCGAGCCTGAACACGCTCCGCGGGGCGCTCGACGAATCGGCGGATCTGCGCGCCCTCACCATCAGCCCGGTCCTGAGCCGTGCCGAAGCCGAAAAGGGCATCGCCGCCGTCGCCGGCCCGCTCGGCCTGGACGATATCACGGCGCGCTTCCTGGGGGTGCTGGCGCAGAATCGCCGTCTCGGCCAGCTCGGCACGGTCATTCGCGACTTCCGCACCCTCGCCGCCCGTCACCGCGGCGAGACGACGGCGGAAGTCACGTCCGCACATCCGCTCGACGACGACCAGGTGGCCGAACTGAAGCGGCAGCTGAAGGGCCGGCTCGGCCGCGATGTCACTGTCGAACTCGACGTCGATCCTTCGATCCTGGGCGGCCTCGTCGTCCGCATCGGTTCGCAGATGATCGACAGTTCCATCCGCACCCGTTTGAATTCCCTCGCGCACGCAATGAAAGGCTGATCGCGGACACGCGATCAGGCATGAAAGGCTAAACATGGATATCCGCGCCGCAGAAAT
>JAFEEY010000063.1 GCA_018240865.1 Pseudomonadota bacterium
GAGCGATAGCCCATCACCGCGCCCTGGTGGCCGACCAGCCAGTGCCCCTGATAAGTGTAGTCGCGCCAGCCGAGCGCATATTGCGACGGCCCCATCGCCCGCGCGAACATCGTGCCGCGCCGTTCGGTGTTCACGCGCGCCTGGTGAATCGTGTCGAGCACCCGCTCCGGCACGACCTGCGGGGCGAGGCCCATTTGCGCGCGCATCCACAGCGCCATGTCCATGATCGACGAATTGACGCCGCCGGCGGCCGGCACGCGGTAATAATTGTCGTTCACTTCAACCGTGCGGCGGCCGACATGCGGGCGCGCCCAGCTGCGCGCGGACATCAGCCCGGCGCGCGTGAGGCTCGCATTCTGCATGCCCAAAGGTGCGAACAGGCGGCGGCGCACTTCGTTCTGATAGCTCTGTCCGGTCACGCGCTCGACGATCTCACTGGCCGTGTCGAACGCGACGTTCTGATAGCTGTGGCAGGTATTGGGCGCGCAGGCCGCGCTCAGCTTCGCCAGCGACATGCGCAGCGCCTTGGGGTCGGCGCCCGATTCCAGCAGATTGTCGTTGGAGTTGTGCGGCAGGCCGACGCGGTGCGACAGGATATCGGCGACGGTCGCCAATTGCTCGCCGCCCGCGGGAAGCTTCAGTGTGGTGTTGAACTTGGAAACCGGCTCGTCGAGCGAGAGCTTGCCTTCATCGGCCAGCAGCCCGACCATCGTCGCCGCCACACCTTTGGACAGCGAAGCCCAGCGGAACACGGTCGTCGGCGTTACCGGCTCGCTGCCGCCCGCGACGGTGGTGCCATAGCCTTGGACGAACGTGATCTCGCCATTCTCGATCACAGCCACGGCCATGCCGACCATGTCCGGCTTCGATGCGGCGAGGCGCAGCCGCTGATCCAGCCGCTCGTAATCGACCTTGTATGGCGCGTGGAAAGCGGAAGCGATGAGACCGGAACGGGTGCCGGCGTAAACACCCGGCTGTTGCGCCTGCGCGGGCGAGCGCGCGGCGATCAGACCCGGGGCGACCGCCAGCGTCAGGAATATACCCGCGATACCGCCGCCGATCGCCGCCGCCTTCGGCTGGCGCTTAATCCCCGTTCCGATTTTCCTGACCAAAGCCTGCGACCCTATGCCTTTGCCCCGCTTATAGGACAAAGAATCAGAGTTTCACATTAACGACAAGCTTTTAGCGCCGATTTTCACGACGAAACGAAAGAAAGGCGCGGCTGATTCCGGAACTGCGCCTATGGAATCCTCATCCCGAACTTGTTTCGGGATAAGCGCGATACGGCGCGACGGCTGCGATTGCTCTCGACTGCAACGCGCACCCCACCCTATCCCGAAACAAGTTCGGGATGACGTTGGCGCGCTACGATACGAAATGGGCCGTGGTCTTGGCCCTCACTTCGTCCGCACTCACGTCTGGCGCCAGCTCGATCAGCTTGAACGGGCTGTTGTGATCCGGCCGCTGGAATACCGCCAGATCGGTGATGATCATGTCGACGACATTCTTGCCGGTGAGCGGCAGGGTGCAGGCCGGGATGAATTTCGGGCTGCCGTCTTTCGCCGTATGCTCCATCACCACGATGATCTTCTTGACGCCCGCGACCAGGTCCATCGCGCCGCCCATGCCCTTGATCATCTTGCCGGGGATCATCCAGTTGGCGATGTCGCCGCCTTCGCTGACTTCCATCGCGCCCAGCACGGTCAGGTCGATATGCCCGCCCCGGATCATGCCGAAGCTCTGCTCCGACCCGAAATAGCTGGACGAGGGCAGCTCGGAGATCGTCTGCTTGCCGGCGTTGATCAGGTCCGGATCGACTTCGCCGTCATAGGGAAACGGCCCGATACCGAGCATCCCGTTTTCGCTCTGCAGGGTGACGGTCATGCCTTCGGGAATGTTGTTCGCCACAAGCGTCGGAATGCCGATGCCCAGATTGACGTAATAGCCGTCCCGCAGCTCCCGCGCCGCCCGCGCGGCCATCTGGTTGCGATCCCAAGCCATCAAATAAACTCCCCATTGTTCCCCGGCGCAGGCCGGGGCCCATATTTCCCCGCGTTCTGGACCCCCGCCTTCACCGGGGAACCGCCGCTCACGTCGCCTCCCTCTGGCGGGTGGTACGGAACTCGATCTTCTTGTCATACGGAGCGCCCAGGACCAGGCGCTTCACGAAGATGCTCGGCACATGGATACAGTCCGGGTCCAGGCTACCGACGGGCACGATCTCTTCCACCTCGGCGACGCAGATCTTGCCCGCGGTCGCCATCGGCTGGTTGAAGTTGCGGGCGGTCTTGCGGAAGACGAGGTTGCCGCTCTCGTCCGCTTTCCATCCCTTGATGATCGACAGGTCGGCGCGGATGCCGCGTTCCAGGATATAGGTCTCCCCGTCGAACTCCTTATGCTCCTTGCCCTCGGCGACGAGCGTGCCGACGCCGGTCCTGGTGTAGAAGCCGGGAATGCCCGCCCCGCCCGCGCGGCACCGTTCGGCAAGCGTGCCCTGGGGGCAGAACTCCACTTCCAGCTCGCCCGCCAGATATTGCCGCTCGAACTCCTTGTTCTCGCCGACGTAAGAAGAGATCATCTTCCGGATCTGGCGGCTGCGTAGCAGCTTGCCGAGGCCTTCATTGTCGATGCCAGCATTGTTGGAAACGCAGGTCAGGTTCTTGACGCCGCTCGCCTGGATCGCGTCGATCAGCCGTTCCGGCAGGCCGCACAGGCCGAATCCGCCCGAACAAATCGTCATGCCGTCGAACAGCAGGCCGTCGAGCGCGCTCGCGGCATCGGAATAGATTGTGGTCATGAAACCTCCACCGGTTGCTCGCGCTCTAGAGGTGCGAGCAACCGGCGGTCAATCGCTGGCGTGAACGTTCAGGCGAAGTGCGCTGAAAGCCTGCGCTTGCGAACGCCAAGGCCCGCCAGGGCGAAGCCGGCGATCATCAGCGCCCAGCTTTCCGGTTCGGGAACCCCGGTCACATAGGGCCGGATGTTGGTCAGGCCGTTGGCGCCGATGTCGATATAGCCCGATGCCTTGGTCTGGAATGTCTGAGCATCGTAGATCATCCAGGTGCCGCCCTGAATGTTCAGCTGATAATTGTTGCCGCCATCCGAGAAGTCGCTGGTGAAGACGACGCCGTTGAACACGCCGTTCTTGAACTGGATCGCGGCAGTCGCGCCTGTTTCCAGATCGGCCTGGTCGATGCTCAGCTGCGTGCCGGCGGCAAAGGCGAACGCATTGGCGTTCGGCACCGGAATCGAGACGTTGACGAACCCGGTCCCTGCTCCCGGCACCGCGGCGGTGTCATAGACGATCGAGCCCGTCACCACATTGTACGGCGCGGCGTTGCGGTTCATGCCGTAGAAAATATTGCCGACGCCGGTCGGAAACAGCACGCCGCCGCCAAAATCGGCAATGACAAGCGCGGCAGATGCTGGGGCAGCAGCGAGTCCCGCAGCCAATACCCCGAAAGACAAAGCCAAAGCACGGAACGTCATGGTCACCCCCTTCTTCAAGAGGCGTTAACCACTACCCGATTTCACCCGGCGGCGCCATTGCTTTACGGCCGGACGTCAGCAAGCCCGTCAGACACGCAATTCCGATGCTTTGATCCGCTGCCTCATTTCTCGTGCAGCCGCGCCAGCGCTTCCGGCAGCTTCGCCGCGTCGGCATCCTCGATCGGGGCCTTGTACACGTCGCGCATCTTCTTGACCGTCTCCGCCCAATGCGCCGCGTCCATATGCGGCTGATACAAGACCATGTCCGCGCTGTGGCACGCGGCGCAATTGGCACTCAGCAGCTCGGCATCGGGGCCTGTGAACTGCGGTTCGTCTGACGGCCGCGAGACTTCGACGGACTTCAGCGCCGGCGGCGCGGCGGCGGCGATCAGGGCGGCGAGGATCAGCTTCATGCCGCGATCACCTGAACGGGCTCGACCTGCGCGCGCAGATAGCCGCTCGGGTTCCAGACCGGCGCCAACGGCTGCACCGCACCCGCCGCACTGGTGCACCGCGGCATCAAGGTCAGCGGCCCGGCAGCAGGCGGCGGCAGCACCGCCTCGAACCGGCGGAAGCTGTACTTGCCTTCATCGGCGCCGAGCCTGGCGGCCGACCAGCTTTTGCCGCCATCGACCGACAGCTCGACCTGCTTGACCCCGCTGTCGCCGCCCATCGCGATGCCGCGCACCGCGAATGGCTGGCCGACGCGGATCCGCGCCCCTTCGGCATGGCTGGTGATCCAAGCCCTGGCCACCATCGCCCCGATCGGCCTGGTCGGATAGCCTTTAGCGCCCGGCACCACGCTCGCGCCCGGCGTGTCGGGAATGCGATAGGCTCTGGCCATCCAGAAATTCTCGTCGGCCTTGTCCAGCACTTCGATGTCGCTCAGCATCTTCACCCAATAGGTCGAGAACCAGCCGGGCACGACCAGCCGTAGCGGAAAGCCGTTCAGCAGCGGCAAAGGCTCGCCATTCTGCAGAAACGCGATCATCACTTCGCCGTCACGGGCATGGTCGACGGCGAGCGATTTCAGGAATTTGGGCGCGTCCGGCATCAGCGCGCCGTCCAGCCCGCCGAACCGCACCGCGACAGCGCCCGGATTGACCCCGGCCATGTCGAGCACGTCCTTCAGCCGCACGCCGGTCCAGCGCGCATTGCCCATCGCGCCGTGCCCCCATTGCGCGCCGGGCACGCGCGGATCGAACAGCCCGCGCGAATTGCCGGAGCATTGGTTCACCGCCGCATAGTCGATGCGCGGCAGCTTCATCAGCTCGGCCAGGCTCAGCGACAACGTCTTGCCGACCGCGCCGCGTACCGTCAGCCTGAACGTGGCGGCATCGACCGAAGTCGGAATATCGCCCCAATGCCAGCGCACGAAGAAGCGATCGTTGGGCGTAAACACGCCTTCATCGAACACTTCGAACGGCGTCTCCAGCAATGGCGGCCGCACGCGCTGGACGATCATTTCGCCTTTCTGCGGAAAGGCGCTGCTGGTCGGGCGTTCCGAAACCCCTCCGGGCAGGCGCAGGTCCACCGTCCGCTGCGCCTTCGCCGTGCCGGCCAGGGCGGCGGCGCCAATCAGGAGCGAACGGCGGGGAAGAAGCGGACCAGTCATGCCCCCAGCCTAATCGGTTCGCGCACCGGTTGAAAGCGGGGCTGGACGCAAGCGCCGCCCACCCTAAAAGCCTCGCGCATGGGATGGAGCTTTGCGATCGACCGGGGCGGCACGTTCACGGATGTCGTCGCCCGCGCGCCGGATGGGCGGATCATAACGAAGAAACTCCTTTCCGAAGACCCCGAACGCTATGACGATGCCGCCACCGCCGGCATCGCCCTGCTGATCGCCGAACATGGCGGCGGCGCGATCGACAGCGTAAAAATGGGCACCACCGTTGCCACCAACGCGCTGCTGGAACGCAAGGGCGAGCCGCTGGTGCTGGCGATCACCAAAGGCTTTGGCGACGCGCTCCGCATCGGCTATCAGGCCCGGCCGGACATTTTCGCCCGCGACATCCGCTTGCCCGGACCGCTCTATTCCGAAGTGATCGAGATCGCCGAGCGCGTCACCGCCGAAGGCGAAGTGCTGACCGCGCTCGACGAAGCCCGCGCCCGCGCCGATTTCGCGGCCGCCCGTGCGCAGGGCTTCAAGGCCATCGCGATCGTCCTGATGCACGGTTGGAAGCATACAGCCCATGAGGCCCGGCTGGCCGAGCTGGCCGCCGAAGCCGGCTTCGAACAAATCTCAGTGAGCCACAAAGTCGGTCCGCTGATCAAGCTGGTCGGGCGCGGCGACACGACGGTGGTGGACGCCTATCTCTCACCCGTCCTGCGCCGGTACGTTGACCGGGTCACCTCCGCCCTTTTAGGCTCACCAAACTCGCTCGTCCCGAGCGAAGTCGAGGGGCGCGGCTCGGAGCTCGTCAAACGCCCCTCGACTTCATCGCGAAGCGGTGAAGTTCATCCTGAGCGCCTGCCTTGGCAGGCAGTCGAAGGGCTCGGGACGAGCGGGAATGCTGGAAAACTGCCCCCCCTCCTCTTCATGCAATCGAGCGGGGGCCTGGTCGATGCCGGCAATTTCTCCGGCAAGGATGCGATCCTGTCCGGCCCGGCCGGCGGCATTGTCGGCATGGTCAAGACGGCGGCGGAGGCCGGGTTCGATAAGGTCATCGGCTTCGACATGGGCGGCACCTCCACCGACGTGTCGCACTATGCCGGACGCTACGAACGTTCCACCGAGCGCGTCGTCGCGGGCGCCCGTGTCCGTGCGCCGATGCTTGAGATCCACACCGTGGCAGCGGGCGGCGGCTCGATCTGCCGCTTCGACGGCGCGCGGCTGCGGGTCGGTCCGGAATCGGCGGGCGCGGTGCCGGGGCCAGCCTGCTACCGGCGCGGCGGTCCGCTGACCGTCACCGACTGCAACGTCTTTCTCGGCAAGATCAGGCCCGATCATTTCCCCGCCGTATTCGGCCCAAACGGCGACCAGCCGATCGACGCCGGAATCGTGCGTGAAAAGTTCGAGGCGCTCGCCGCCGAGACCGGCATGACCGCGCAGGCATTGGCCGAAGGCTTCCTGCGCATCGCAGTGGACAGCATGGCCGCCGCGATCAAGTCGATCTCGATCGCGCGCGGGCATGACGTCAGCCGCTACACCCTTGCCTGCTTCGGCGGCGCCGGCGGCCAGCATGCCTGCCTCGTCGCCGATGCGCTCGGCATGGAACGGGTGATGATCCACCCGCTCGCCGGCGTCCTCTCCGCGCACGGCATCGGCATCGCTGACCGCGCGCTGATCCGGCAACAGACATTCGCGAAACCGCTCGGCGAGGAGATGCCGTTCGACGCACTGGAAACCGCCGCCCGCGAAGACCTTGGCGGCGAGGCGGTGGCGAAGCGCCGCGCGGCTCTGCGCTATGAAGGCAGCGACAGCGCCCTGGAGGTCGAGATCGACACGCCGCAAGCAATGCGGGAGGCGTTCGAGGCCCTGCATAAAGCCCAGTTCGGCTACGCCGCGCCCGAAACCCCGGTGATCGTCGAAACGCTGGTGGTGGAAGTCACCCAAATCCTCCCCGGGACAGGGAGGGGGACCGCTGGGCGCAGCCCAGTGGTGGAGGGGGCCCCGGGCCAACCCGGCGAGGCGACGGGCCCCCTCCACCATGCTTCGCATGGTCCCCCTCCCCGTCCCGGGGAGGATTTATTCGACCGCGCCGCCCTCACCCCCGGCACTACCCTCCCCGGCCCCGCCATCATCACCGATGCCTCCGCCACCACGGTCGTCGAACCCGGCTGGACCGCCCGCGTTGACCGCCATCTGAACCTGATTCTCGAACGCACCGCTGCCCGGGAATCCGCCCCCGCGATCGGCACCGATGTCGATCCGGTGATGCTGGAGATTTTCAACAACCTGTTCATGGCGATTGCGGAGGAAATGGGCGTCGCTCTCCAGAACACGGCGACCAGCGTCAACATCAAGGAACGGCTCGATTTCTCCTGCGCGCTGTTTGACCGGGAAGGCGCGCTGATCGCCAACGCGCCGCACATCCCCGTGCATCTGGGCTCGATGGGCGACAGCATCCGCACGATCATCGAGGCACGGGGTCATGCGCGCGACGGCCGCGGCATCAGGCGCGGCGACGTCTATGTGCTGAACGCGCCCTATCGCGGCGGCACCCACCTTCCCGACATCACCGTCATCATGCCGGTGTTCGTGGACGACGACGATGCGCCCGCCTGGTATGTCGCGGCGCGCGGCCACCATGCCGATATCGGCGGCATCGCGCCAGGCTCCATGCCGTCCGACAGCCAGTCGGTCGAGGAGGAAGGCATCCTGCTCGACAATGTCCTGCTCGTCGATGAGGGCCGCTTCCTCGAAGCTGAAATGCGCGCGATCCTGAGCGCGGGGGCTTGGCCTGCCCGCAGTCCAGACCGCAACATCGCTGATCTCAGGGCCCAGATCGCCGCCTGCGCGCGTGGCGCCGCGGAGCTGCAGCGAGTCGCCGGCGACTATGGCCGAGACGTGATCGACGCTTACATGCGTCACGTCATCGCCAACGCCGAAGAGGCCGTGCGTCAGTTGATCGGCCGCCTGTCCGATGGCGAATTCGCCTATGAGATGGACAATGGAGCGGTCGTGAAAGCCACCGTCACCGTCGATCGCGCGGCGCGCGGCGCGACGATCGACTTCACCGGCACCTCCGCGCACCTGCCCGACAATTTCAACGCGCCCAGCGCGATCGTGCGTGCGGCCGTGCTCTACGCCTTCCGCACGATGGTCGATGACGCGATCCCGATGAACGACGGCTGCCTGCGGCCCATCCGCCTCGTAGTTCCGGACGGGTCGATGCTCGCGCCCCATTATCCCGCGGCCGTCGTCGCCGGGAATGTCGAAACCAGCCAGGTCGTGACCGACACGATCTTCGCCGCCTTCGGCGCGCTCGCCCCGTCGCAGGGCACGATGAACAACCTGACCTGGGGCAATGATCGCTATCAATATTACGAAACGATCGCGGGCGGCGCAGGCGCCGGGGCCGGCTTCGACGGCGCCAGCGCCGTTCAGACCCATATGACCAATTCGCGCCTGACCGATCCCGAAGTACTGGAGGAGCGGCACCCGGTACTGCTCGAACGCTTCGCCATCCGGCGCGGATCGGGGGGAAACGGCAAATGGCGCGGCGGCGACGGCGTCGAACGCCGCATCCGCTTCCGTGAGCCGATGGAAGCCAGCATCCTCTCCAACCGCCGCCGGGTCGCCCCGCGCGGGATTCGCGGCGGCGGTGACGCGACGCCGGGCGTCAACCGCGTGGAGCGCGCGGACGGCTCGGCGGAGACGCTCAGTGCCACCGCCACGGTCGCGATGAACGCCGGCGACGTGTTCGTCATCGAAACGCCCGGCGGCGGGGGATATGGGGAGGCAAAGGAATGAGCGTCTTTAATACCGTTCGGGCTGAGCCTGTCGAAGCCCTCCCTTTCTTTTCTGAATCGCCGAAAGAAGGGAAGGCTTCGACAGGCTCAGCCCGAACGGAGCGGGGGCAAATGCTGTGACTAATTACTGGCCCCTCATCGGCATCCTGATCGTCATCATCGGCTTTCTGCTCCGGCTGAACCCGCTCGCCGTCGTCACCGCCGCCGCACTCGCGACCGGGCTGTCGGCAGGCAAGGGATTGGCCGAGGTCGTTTCGATTCTCGGCAAGGCGTTCAACGACAACCGCTATGTCTCGATCGTGTGGATCGCGCTGCCGGTGATCGGGCTGCTTGAGCGCTATGGCCTGCAGCAGCAGGCCCGCCGCGTGATCACGGGGTTGAAGGGCGCCACGACCGGGCGGCTGCTGATCGGCTATCTTCTGTTCCGCCAACTGACCTCCGCGCTCGGCCTGACCTCGATCGCGGGCCACGCGCAGACCGTCCGCCCGCTCGTCGCGCCGATGGCCGAGGCCGCCGCCGAGCGCGACGGCGCGCGGGACGAAGCAGAGATCGAGCGGGTGAAAGCCATGTCCGCAGCCACCGACAATGTCGGCGTTTTCTTCGGCGAGGACATTTTCATCGCGATCGGCTCGATCCTGCTGATCGTCGGCTTCCTCGACCAGAACGGCATCCATGTCGCCCCGCTGCACCTCTCGGTCTGGGCGATACCCACCGCTTTCCTCGCTTTCTGCATCCACGGCGCGCGGCTGCTTCTCCTCGACAGAAAACTCGCTCGTCCCGAGCGAAGTCGAGGGGCGCTGGCACGAAATCCGGAGATACGCCCCTCGACTACGCTCGGGACGAGCGGGAAAGGTGGAGGCAAGGCATGATCGGCCTGCCAGCTCTCTACACTTTCGCCGGCCTGGTCTTCGCCGCCTATGCGATCCTGAGCCTCGCCCGGAGGCGCATCGGCAACGCCGCTTTCTGGGGATTGGTCGCGGCCAGCTTCCTCGCCGGCGACCGGTTCGGCGATTTCGGCAATGGCCTGCTCGTGTTGGCGCTCGTGGTGCTGGCCGGCACTGGCGCGCTCAAAAAGCCCGAGCCCGGCGATGAAGCGGACGACGGATCGCGGCTCGGCAACAAGCTGTTCCTGCCCGCGCTGATCATCCCAGTCACGGCGTTGGGCGGCACGTTCCTGCTGCCCGGTTCCGGCCTGATCGACCCGAAACAGATCACACTCGTCTCGCTGGGATTGGGCGTGATCCTGGCGCTGATCGCGCTCTACGTCTGGCTGCGCCCGCCTGCTCTTTCGGCGCTGGAGGAAGGGCGGCGGCTGATCGACGCGGTCGGCTGGGCGGCGGTGCTGCCGCAAATGCTCGCCAGCCTTGGCGCGGTGTTCGCGGTCGCGGGTGTCGGCGATCTGGTCGGCGGGGCGGCGGGCACGTTCATTCCGAAAGGCAATCTGTTCGCCGCGGTCGCCGCTTACGGGATCGGCATGGCGCTGTTCACGATGATCATGGGCAACGCCTTCGCCGCTTTCCCGGTGATGACGGCCGCGATCGGCCTCCCGCTGCTCATTCACGGTTTCGGCGGCAATCCCGCGATCGTCTGCGCGATCGGCATGCTCGCCGGCTTTTGCGGCACGCTGATGACGCCGATGGCCGCCAACTTCAACATCGTCCCCGCCGCGCTGCTGGAGTTGAAGGATCGCAACGCGGTGGTGAAGGCGCAGGTCGGCACCGCCCTCCCCCTCCTCGCCTGCAACATCCTCCTGATCTACTGGCTGGCCTTTAGATGAATCATACACTCACCCCAGAAACCGCCGCGCATTTCGCCGACATCGCGCTTGGCCATGTCCGCCGCGAATATCCGCACAAGCTCGATCATGTGATGAACGGGCCGGAGGACGTGCTCTCGCCGTCGGCGCTGCATCCGATCTTCCACGGCAGTTTCGACTGGCACAGCTGCGTCCACAGCTACCGAACTTTGCTCCGCATCCGCCGGCTCTTCCCCGACCTGCCGCAAGCCCGCCGGATCGAAGCGCTTGCGGATGAAATGTTGACTGAATCCAACGTGTTGGGCGAGGTTGCCTATCTCGACCGCGCCTATTCCGGCGGTTTCTCCCGCCCCTATGGCTGGGCCTGGGCCATCGCCCTCTGGGCCGAGGCTATGCGCAATGATGACAAAGATTGGGGCGCCAATCTCCACCCCCTTGCCGCGCGCCTTGCCGACCTGTTCAAATGGTATCTCTCCCGCCTCACCTACCCGATCCGGGTCGGCACCCATTTCAACTCCGCCTTCGCGCTGATCCTCGCGCTGGAATGGCCCGACGAGGAGCTGCAGGCATTGATCGGCCAGAAAGCCCGGGACTGGTTCGCGAACGACCGCGATTGCCAGGCCTGGGAGCCTGGCGGCGACGAGTTCCTGTCCTCCGCCCTCACCGAAGCGCTGCTGATGAAGCGGGTGCTGGGCGACGATTTCGGCGTCTGGTTCGGCAGTTTTCTGCCACGCCTCAGCGAGGGAGAGCCGGCAAGCCTGCTGACGCCTTGTCACGTTTCGGACCGCAGCGACGGCAAGATCGCGCATCTGGACGGTTGCAATCTCAGCCGCGCCTGGTGTTGGCGGCAGATCGCCGATGCGCTGCCGGCGAAGACCGCCGCGATCGCGCGCGACGCCGCAGACCGCCATCTCGCCGCCAGCCTGCCGCATGTCGAAGGCGACTATATGGGCGAGCATTGGCTGGCGACGTTCGCGCTCTTGGCTTTGGAAAGCTAAGGGGTTACGATCAGCGCCAATCATTAAACGGGCGCATTTTCGAAAGTTTGACGGCTTCTTGGCCGTTCTTGGGGGAAGCTTATCGTGCGCGGATTGATGTTTGCCGCCGCCCTGTCCGGTCTCGGCCTGTCGCCGCTCTCGGCGCAGAACCGGCCGCCCAGCCTCAGCGACAGTTTTGCGCTCGGCACCGGCACCGGCACACTTTGCCAGGTCGAATCGAAAGGCCGCGACCCCGCGGTCGGCACGATATTCGACCGCGCCTGGGTCATCGTCTGCCGCGACGCAGCACGCCCGGTCGGCAAGCTTTATGGCCTGCGCGGTACGTCCGAATCCGTCGCCCAACGCCTCGCGGCAGTGCGCGAGGACGAGGCCCGGTGCGGCAGCGCCACGACCCAGGTCGCGATCGAGGATCTGGGCAATGTCGCGCAGACCGATTGCCGCCTTGCCGACGCCGATGTGGGCTACCGCGTCTATCAGATCCGGAAAGGCAATGTCGTCTGGGTAGCCGAAGGCCTTGCCGGTTACGACGACGCGCTGAAGCTTGGCCTGCGCACCGTGATCGCGGACCGGATCGTGCCGGGCGAGATCAAGGTCGCGACCACCAGCGTCAATGATCCGATCGCATTCGCGCGCATCCAGGCCGGCTCGCTCGATCCCGACCGCGCGCTTTCCGAAGGCTATCGCCGCAACAATGCCGGCGACTATGCCGAGGCTGCGGAGTTCTTCAGCACGCTCCAGCAGCGCCCCACCGCCGACATCGACCGCACCGGCGAATATCTGATCAATGAAGCGCTCCAGAAATCGAACCTGGGCGAGTTCGCCGAGGCTGACCGCCTGTTCGCGGAGGCCGATCGCGTCCCCAGCAACGATCTGGTCCAGACCCGGCTGCGCCGCAATTTCCGGGCGATGCACCTGATCAACCAGAAGAAGCTGGACGAAGCGCTTGTCGAGCTGGACCGGATCGTGCCACCGCTCAACGAGCCGATGCGCGTGATCGGCGGCGCGGTGGAAATCGGCAACCAGGTCGCTTCCCAGATCAATGCAGGGGCCACGCGCGAGCGGCTCGGCACGACCGAGGCCGGGCAGCTCTCTGCCGAGGAACGCGCGCTGATCATCGACGCGCAGGCGCTTCAGCTGCGCGGCACCGTCTACCGGCTGAAAGGCGATTATGCCCGCGCCCAGCAATTGCTTGACGATGCCGATCGTCAGGCGGTCAGCGTGCGCAATGGCCGCGTCATCTCGATCATCCGCTTGCGCGCCCAGATCCTCGCCGAATCGGCCGCCGCTCATGAAGGCGCGGGCGACGCCGCCGGGGCCGAGCAGCGATTCCAGCAGGCGATCGTCCTGCTGCAGACCCGCTATCCGGACAGCAATGTGGTCGCTGCGGCGCAAGGCCGGCTCGCCGCCTTTTATGTCCGCCAGGGCCGCACCGCCGATGCGCGCGCGCTCTACAAGCAGGTTGTCGCCGATGTGATCCGTCACGGCAATTCGGCCACCGGCATGAGCAATCTGCTCGCGCCCTATTTCGAGATACTGACCGCCAGCAACGATCCCGCCGCGGTCGAGGAATTCTTCCTCGCCACGCAGACCCTGGTCCGCCCCGGCGTCGCGGACACCCAGACCCAGCTTGCCCGACAGCTGAGCCAGGGCGCAGGCGAAGCCGCCAACCTGTTCCGGCAGGCGACCACCCTGCAGCGCGAAGTCGAGCGCACTCGCGTCGAGCTGGCGACCCAGCGCATGATGGACCGGCCCGATGCGAACCAGGTCGCGATGCTCGGCACCGAGTTGGACCGGCTGGAGCGCGAACAGGCCGCAATGCAGGCGAAGCTCTCAGAGTTCCCGCAATACCGCGCGCTCTCCACCGACACGCTGTCGCTGCAGGATCTGCGCGCGGCGCTCCGCCCGGACGAGGCGTATCTGAAGCTCGCGATGGTCGGCCCCGCAATGTACGGGGTGTATGTCGGCGCCAATGATGCGGTCGCCTACAAGCTGCCGATCTCCGCCGCTGCGCTCGACAAGCGGGTCGACGATCTGCGCGCGACGATCTCGACGATCGACCGGGGCGAAGTCGTCACTTACCCGTTCAACCTTGCCCTTGCCCGCCAGCTTTATGTCGATCTCACCGGCCCGGTCGCCGACCGCGTCGCCCGCGCGGGATCGCTGGTGTTCGAGCCGGACGGCGCGATGCTGCGCCTACCGATCGCGCTGCTGCCGGTCGATCAGGTGAGCGTCGACCGCTACGCTGCCCGTGCCGCCAAACCCGGCGCCGATAAATTCGATTTCACTGGCGTCAACTGGCTCGGCCGCAACGCGCAGCTGAGCACCGCCGTCTCGGCGCGTGGCTTCCGCGACGGACGCAAGGCGCCGGGCTCCAACGCTTCAAAGCCCTATCTCGGCTTCGGCAACAATGCGCCGGCTTTCACCCGCGTGTCGCTGAACACCGGGCCCAATGCCAACGATCCGTGCCAATGGCCCTTGAGCGAATGGAACAAGCCGATCTCGCCGGCCGAACTGCGTACCGCGCAGAGCACACTCGGGGCGGGCTCCGATGTGGTGACGGGTGCGGCTTTCACCGACGAAGCGGTGATGACCCGTCCAGACCTTGCAGATTTCCGCATCCTTCATTTCGCGACGCACGGTTTCGTCACCGCGCCGCGCCCTCAGTGCCCCGCCCGCCCGGCCCTGCTC
>JAFEEY010000064.1 GCA_018240865.1 Pseudomonadota bacterium
GTCACGCGGACATTGGCGAACTGCTTCAGATAGGCCGCCTGGCTCTGCAGCGTGGCCTGATCCTCGGCATCGATGTCCGACTTGTCGGTGTCGAAGAAAATTCGGTCCGACGAGACATGCGCAAGGAAATGCGCCTGGCTGCCGGGCACGGGCCCCTGATCGGCCGGCGGCGGCGCCTCGGCGGTCGGGGAAGCCTGCGGGGGAGGCGGCAATTCCTTGGGCGCTTTCTTGGCGCAGCCTGCGACGGCGACGAGAGCGGTCGCGATCAGCATTGCTTGGCCGAGTTTCTTCATGATCGTCCTCCTTTCGGGTTATTTCAGGGCAGTAACGGTCCCCAGGTCGGGTCCGATCCATCGACGGGCGTTGGAATCTTGCGGATGTTGCGGCCGGTCAGATCGACCTGCCACACGCTGGACGTTCCGGAGCGCCCCGGCGTGCTGCGGAAAAACTGGATGACGCGGCCGTTGGGCGACCAGGTCGGGCTTTCGTCCTGCCAGCCGCCGCTGGTCAGCAGCCGGGCGCCGCTGCCCGAGGGCGACATCACGCCGATGTTGAAGCTGCCGAGCTGCGTATAGGCGATCAGGTCGCCGCGCGGGCTCCATTCGGGCGTCGCGTAGGAACCGCCGCCAAAGCTAATCCGCTGCTGGTTCGAACCGTCGGCATTCATCACGTACAGCTGCTGCTTGCCGGAACGGTCGCTCTCGAAAACGATGCGCTGCCCGTCGGGCGAGAAGCTGCCGCCGACATTGATGCCGGGTCCGTTGGTCAGACGCTGGGGCGTGCCGCCGCCGGCGGGCATTTTATAGATGTCGGTGCGGCCGCTCTGGCTCATCGAGAAAAGCAGCCAGCGGCCGTCCGGTGAGAAGCGCGGCGCGATCACCTGATTGGGGGTATCGAGCACCAGTCGCTGCCGCCCGGTGCCGACATCATAGACGAACACGTGCGGCCGGCGCTGCTGATAGCTCACATAGACGATCGACTTGTAATCGGGCGAGAAGCGTGGGGTCAGGACAAGGTTCTGCCCGTTGGTCAGGAAGCGGTGATTGGCCCCGTCCGAATCCATGATCGCCAGCCGCTTGACGCGGTGGTCCTTAGGGCCGGTCTCGGCGATATAGGCGATGCGGCTGTCGAAGAACGGGCTTTCACCGCTGAGCCGCGAATAAATCATGTCCGCGCATTTATGCGCCGCCCGCCGCCAGTCGCGCGGGGCGACGACGAAGCCGGTGCGCTTCAGCTCGGACTTCAAATTCACGTCGTAAAGATAGCAGCCGACCGTCAGCTGCCCGTCCGCTCCGGCGCGGACAAAGCCACTGACCAGCGCCTCCGCCCCGGTCTGCGGCCAGATCGCGAAATTGGGCGTGTTCGCTTCGCCGAAGCTGACCGTCGGCACGCCGCCGGGGCCGATCGGACGGAACAGGCCGCTGCCGCGCAGATCGGCCGCGATCACGTCGGCGATCTGGCGCCCGAGCGCGTCGGTACCGCCGGCGACCGTCTGGCGCACTTCGTCGGTCGCGAGCACCGGCACCGCGATCTTCAGATCGTCGCCGCTGGATGCCGTGACGTCGACGCTGAGCCCCCCCTGATCGGGCAACGTCGGCGGCTGCACCTGCGCCAAGGCAGCCGTGGACAAAGCCAGAAAAGCGAATGCGAGATGCTTCATCACAGACCCTCGTAAAGTTGCGGGCGGATCGTTTTCCACGCCGCGTAATAATCCTTGGGAAATTTGTAGGGCGAAGCGAGCTTCACGGCGGCGAGTGCACGCTCGACGAACACGGCGGCTTGGGCGCGATTGCTCGGGGTGATGCCGGTGGGCCCGATCACGCGCGGCTGGCCCTGAACGGCGCCATTCTCGTCCAAATTGGCGACGATGGTGACGCGCAGTTTCTCGACATCCGCGCCGCTCGGCGGCCGCCAATGCGGTTTCAGCTGACGCTTAAGCTCGGCGGCGAGCGACGCCTGTTCGCGCGGGCCGATCGCCGCGTTCGCGGTCTGCGCGCGGCTCACGCTCGCCGCCTCGGTAATGCCTTTCAGGAAGTCGGAGCCAAGCCGCGCGCCTTTCGGGCGTTCCGGCGTCTTTTTCGCAGGCGCCGGAGACAGCAGGGCCTCACGCTCGCGGACCGGCGGCTTATCCGGCTTGGGCGTCGGAGCGGGCACGGGCGCCGTGTCGGGCTGGGGCAGGGCAGGCGCGGGTTCCGGCTTGCCGATTTCCGGCGCCACGCTGGTCGCGGGCGCCTGGTCGGACGGGCGCGGCGTCGTCGCTTCCAGCCCGACATCGTCGGCGAACGTCACTTCGACCGGATTGCGCTCGATCTTCAACGGGTTGGGCGTCGCGAGAAAGCCGACCGAGAGCAGTCCGAACAGGACGATATGTCCCGCGGTCGCAGCTCCCAGTCCGATTTTCTCGGCGCGGTCCATCAGCGCTGATCCCCAACGCTCACCAGCGCCACCTTGTTCAATCCGGCGCGATTGAGCTCGCCCAGCACGCGCATCACCGCGCCGTAATCGAGCGAACGGTCGGCGCGCAGATAGATCTGGCTCGGTTCGTTGGCAGCGATGGCCCGGAAACGCTCGCCGAGCGCATCCTCCGCCACTTCATCTTCGCCGATGAAGATCTGCCCCGATTTCTCGATCGAGACCGTCACAGGCTCCTTGTCCTGCTTCAGGGCACCCGCCTTGGATTGCGGCAGATTGACCGGCACGCCTGCGGTCAAGAGCGGCGCGGTCACCATGAAGATGATCAGCAGCACCAGCATGACATCGACCAGCGGCGTCACGTTGATCTCGGCCATCGGCGCGCGTGCGCGGCCCCGGCTGGCGGAAGGCAGCTTGACCGCCATTACCGCCCCTTCCCTTCAGGGGAGGGGTTGGGGTGGGGCAGAGTCTTTTGGGCGAGCGGACGCTCGCCCCCACCCCGCACCCCTCCCCTGAAGGGGAGGGGCCTAAGAAGCGCCGCCATCTTCACGCCTCCGCGTCCAGCTCGCGCGACAAGGTCGCGTGGAATTTGTCGGCGAAGCGCAGCAGCCGCGCTTCCAGCCGGTTCAGCGCGTGGCTGAAGCGGTTATAGGCGATCACCGCCGGGATCGCCGCGAACAGGCCGATCGCGGTCGCGAACAATGCTTCGGCGATGCCTGGCGCGACCACCGCCAGCGACGAATTCTGCTCTGCCGCGATCGAGGTGAAGCTGCGCATAATGCCCCAGACGGTGCCGAACAGGCCGACAAACGGCGCGACGCTGCCGATCGTCGCCAGCACGTTCAGGCGTCCGGAGAGCGTGTCGATCTCGGCTGCGGTCGCGCTCGCCATCAGCGTCGCGAGGCGCGAGCGGACGCCCTCCGCATCGACTTTCTTGGCATTGGTGGAGCGGCGCCACTCCTTGATGCCGGCATCCAGCACCCGCGCGACGGGCACATCCTCCTCGCCGTGCCGCTGGACGAAACGGTCGATATCCTGCGCCTTCCAGAACTCGCGCTCGAAATTGTCCGAGGCGGCGACGGTGCGGCGCATGCGGAAACCGAAACCGATGATGATCGCCCAGGTCCAGATGCTCGCCAGCAACAGGCCGAGCATCACCGCCTTCACCACCCAGTCGGCCTGGAGGAAAAGGCCGATCGGCGACAGGGTCGCCGCGTCCGCGTTCACGAAAAGCTGATCCAAACCCGTTATACCTCCAGAATTCCCTCGAAAATGGCGAGCCAGGCGCGGGGCTGGCGGCGCGGTTTGCCGCCCGGGGCGACGAAAGCGGCGAGCACGGTCGCCTCCGTCAGAATGTCCCGTCCCAACATGACTCGCTGATGAATGGTCGCGCTCGCGGCCGTGAAACCCTTGAGCGTGCTGACCACGATCAGGTCGTCGTCCAGCCTAGCGGGCCGGCGGTAGCGGATGGACAGATCGGCGACGACATAGAAGCCGCCTTCGCCCTCGAACGCCGCGCGCTGGTCGATGCCGGCGACGGAAAGCATGTCGGATCGCGCCCGCTCCATGAAGCGCAGATAATTGGCGTGATAGACGACGCCCGACAGGTCGGTGTCCTCGAAATAGACGCGCACCGGAAAGCGATGTTCGCCGCCCACGAAGCGGCCCCGGATCGGGAGGTCGTTTCGGTCCATCACCAGGGCCTTAGGGGGGCGGGGCGGGCGTGAGAACCCCTCTTGGTTAACGCTTTGGATACCGTTCGTCGCCGATACGGGCCGCCTGACCGCATTGCGCATAGGGACGAAACGATGGCCGACCTGCTGATCCATTCCATGGCCGAGTTCGAGCCGCTGTTGACCGGTGCGCTTGCAATCGCGGAGGCCGCGAACATCGTCGAGATCGGCGCAGAATTCGGCGGCACCACGCCGATCTTCGCCGCCCACGCGGCGTCGAAGGGCGGCACGCTGACCAGCGTCGATCCGACGCCGAAGCGGGAATTTCTCGATTGGGTCGCCGCCAACCCGCATGTACGCCACGTCGTCGCGCCCAGCCTTGACGTGATCGAGGATCAGCGCGACGTCGATGCCTGGGTGATCGACGGCGATCACAATTGGTACACCGTCTATCACGAGCTGAAAGCGATCGACCGCGTTTGCGCGCGCCATGGCAAGCCGTTGTTCGTCCTCCTCCACGATGTCTGCTGGCCCAGCGGGCGCCGCGATTTCTACTACGCGCCAGACCGCATCCCGGCAGAGTTTCGCCAGCCTTATGATTATAATGGCGGTGCCGTTCCTGGCCGCAGCGATCTGATCCCCGGCGGCGGCTTTCGCGGCATGGGGGCGTTCGCCTGGGCGACGCATGAAGGCGGACCGCGCAACGGCGTGCTGACCGCCGTCGAGGATTTCAAGGCGGAAGCCGGCCGCGAGCTCGCTTATGCCGAAGTGCCCGCCGTGTTCGGCCTCGGCGTCCTGTTCGACGCCACAGCGCCCTGGGCCGAAGCGCTGGGCCGCGCGCTCCTCCCCTATCATCGCCACCCGCTGCTCGCCTCGCTGGAGCAGAACCGGCTGCGCAATTATCTCCGCATTCTGGAGATCCAGGATGGGCCTCCGATAAGGGCGGCTGCCTAACTCCCTCTCCCGGCGGGAGAGGGCGACTCGCGAAGCGAGCGGGGTGAGGGCGCACGCCCTATTCGGATAGGCAGAACCCCCTCACCCGGACGGCTCCGCCGTCTCGACCTCTCCCCAGCGGGGAGAGGTGCTAATTGTCGAACAACCCCTCCTGCGCGCCGCTGGGCGGGTTCAGCCCCAGATGCTTCCATCCGGGCGAATTGAGGCAGCGCCCGCGCGCGGTGCGAGCGATCAGGCCGAGCTGGATCAGGAACGGCTCGATCACTTCCTCGATGGTGTCGCGCGGTTCGCTGAGGCCCGCCGCGAGCGTCTCCACACCCACCGGGCCTCCTCGATAAATATCGGCGATCATATGGAGATAGCGCCGGTCCATCGCATCGAGGCCGAGCTGATCGACTTCCAGCCGGTTGAGCGCCTTGTCCGCCACATCGGCGTGCACCACCGCTTCGCCCGCGACATTAGCGAAATCGCGCACCCGCCGCAGCAGCCGCCCGGCGATGCGCGGCGTGCCGCGTGAGCGCTTGGCGATCTCCCGCGCGCCGTCCTCGGCAATGGCCAGATGCAGCAACCCGGCCGCGCGGCGCACCACCTGCTCCAGTTCGTCGACCGTATAGAATTGCAGGCGCAGCGGGATGCCGAAGCGGTCGCGCAAGGGGGTCGTCAGCAACCCCTGCCGCGTCGTCGCGCCGACCAGAGTGAAGCGCGGTAGGTCGATCCGCACCGACCGCGCCGACGGCCCCTCGCCGATCATCAGATCGAGCGCGCGGTCCTCCATCGCCGGATACAGCACTTCCTCGACCGCGGGCGCGAGCCGGTGAATCTCGTCGATGAAAAGGACGTCGCCATCCTCCAGATTGGTGAGCAAAGCCGCCAGATCGCCCGACTTGGCGATCACCGGGCCGGAGGTGGCGCGAAAGCCGACGCCCAATTCCCGCGCGACGATCTGCGCCAGCGTCGTCTTGCCCAGCCCCGGCGGCCCGAAGAACAGCACATGATCCAGCGCATCGCCCCGCGCCTTGGCAGCGGCGATGAACACCCGCAGATTCTCCCGCGCCGCCTTCTGCCCGACGAATTCGTCGAGATGCTTGGGGCGGAGCGCCGCGTCGATATCCTCGGGACTGCGCGCGGCGGAAATCAGGCGATCGGTGTCGGTCATTGCAGGTCCGGAAGGTCGACAGCCCGCACATCCATGGCTTGATGCACGACACGCACAACGAAAATCTCATCGCCGGCATAGCGATAAATCAGGATGTGCCGTCCGCAACTCAGGCCGCGGATACCACGCGGCAAGCCAAGTCGCTGCCGTCCCAGCTTGGGGTGTTCGCGCAAACGCGCGAAGGCGTTGTTGAAACTTCTCAGATAAGAGTCAGCCGCTTCCGCGCCATGTTCGGTTTCGCTATATCGTCGAATGCCAGCGAGATCGTCGTCCGCAGCTCGGCTGAGCCGCAGCCTAGCCATTCCGCTGAGCGGCTTCCGCAATAATCCGCTCGATAACGTCCTCGGGCTCTTCGTCGACAACGCCCGATGCAAGCCCCTCTTCCACGAGATCGCGCAGGCGCCAGGTATTTTCCTGATCGCGGCGCACGAGATCGCGCAGATAGTCGGACGCATCCACGAAACGCCCGAACTGCACCTGCTGGTCGATCCAGCTCCGGAGTGTTTTCGGCAGGGCGATGCTGAGCTCGTTCATGCCAACGATTATAGTCACCGCGCCGCCTTCTTCAACGCCAGCCGCACCAGCGCGTCGAGCGTCGCGCCTGCGCCCAGCTCGTCATTCGCCGCCGCGACCGCGGCGCTCGCTTCGGCGGGACGGAAACCGAGATGGGTGAGAGCGGAGACGGCGTCTTGCGCAGCGCCGCTGGCCGGCGTCGAGACCGCAGGGACGCTCGGACCGAGGGCGATGCCACCGACCTTGTCCTTCAGCTCGCGGACGATGCGTTCGGCGAGCTTGGGGCCGACGCCGTTCGCGCGGGCGACCATCGCCTTGTCGCCGCTCGCGACCGCGCGCTGCAGCTCCTCCGCCGACAAAGCCGAGAGGATCGCCAGCGCGACGCGGCCACCCACGCCCTGCACGCCAGTCAGCAGCCGAAACCAGTCGCGCTCCGCCGCCGATCCGAAGCCGAACAGCGTCATCGAATCCTCGCGCACCTGCAGCTCGGTGAAGATCATCACGCTGCCGCCGACCGGCCCGATCGCGGAGAGTGTGCGGCTGGATGCCTGCACGAGATAGCCGACGCCAGCCACGTCGATCACCGCGTGATCCGCCGCCACTTCCGCCAAGGCCCCGCTCAACCGCGCAATCATGGGGCGGACCCTAGGACAGATTGGGGTATAGGCAAGGCGTGACCGTCACTTTCGCCCAAATCGAGCCGACCACGCGCTGCAATTTCACCTGCGGCTTCTGCGCGGGCCGGGCGATGGAGCAGCGCGATCTTGACTGGGCGGCGTTTCGCGCCTTCCTCGTCGCGCATCCGGATCTGCGCCATGTCGAGTTGCAGGGCGAGGGCGAGCCGCTGCTGCATCCCCGCTTCTTCGACATGCTCGCCGCCTGCAAGGCGCGCGGCGTCCGCGTCTCCCTCATCACCAATGGCAGCCTTTTGAGCCCGGAGCGCATCGAGCGGCTGCTGGGCGCCGGCGTCGGCTCGATCCATGTCTCGATCGAAAGTGCCGATCCGGCGCGATTCCAGGCGATCAGGGGCGGCAAATTCCAAAAGGTAAAGGACGGCCTTGCCCTGCTGATCGCGCGACGGCGCGAGCGGGGGCTGGCCGAGCCTTTGGTCGGTCTCGCCGTCACGGTGCTGAAAAGCACGATCGCCGGCCTCGACGAGGTCGCGCGCCTTTATCTGGAGCTGGGACTGGACGGCGGCGTGGTCGCGCAGCAGCTACAGCCGATGCCGGTCTATAGCCGCCATTATGACGCGGCGATGGCCGGCGAAATGCTGGGCGCGGAAGAGATGCAGAAATTCATCACTCTGCGCACGGCGATCGCCAGACATATGCCGGTCCCGCGCGCTGACGGCTTTTTCTATTACGCGCTGTTCGAAGGTTTCGACGCGCGCCGCGATACCTGCCCCTGGCTCGCGCGCGGCGCGTATCTTGACGCCGGCGGCGGCATTACCGGCTGCTGCTTCATGAAGGACGAGGCCGACGCCACGCATGATCCGGCCGCCGCCGCCGCGCGCCGGGCCGCGCTGCGCGATACGCTGGAGCAAGGCGAAGTTCCCGCGGCGTGCGCGGGTTGCGGCACCGCCGAAAGCATCGCGCTCAATCGCCGCGCTCAGCCGAGCCTGCGCGCTGTCCCCAAATGATGCGCGTGGCATATGGCGATAGCGAGCGCGTCTGCCGCATCCGGCCCGTCGATCGTCACGCCGGGCAAGAGCCGTGACACCATCGCGTGAACCTGCGCTTTTTCGGCCGTGCCGGTGCCGACCACCGCTTTCTTGACCAGTCGCGCCGCATATTCGCCAACTTCGATGCCCGCCCGCGCGGCGCCGAGCAGCACGACGCCGCGCGCCTGGCCCAGCTTCAATGTCGATTGCGGGTTCTTGTTGACGAACACTTCCTCGACCGCAGCCGTCTGCGGGGCGTATTGCGCGAGGAGTGACGCCAAAGCGTCGTGCAGCACCACGAGCCGCGCGCCGAGCTCCAGCTTCGCGTCGGTGGCGATGCGACCATTGGCGACATGCGTCAGGCGATTGCCTTCCGCCCGGATCACGCCCCAGCCGGTGGTACCGAGCCCGGGATCGAGGCCGAGGATGATCATGCGCAAAGCCCCGCTCGTCCCGAGCGTAGTCGAGGGGCGTTTGACCCGCTCCGAGCCGCGCCCCTCGACTTCGCTCGGGACGAGCGAGGCTTTGCCATCTTACGCAATCTTCTCCATCACGTCGTCCGCGACATCGTAATTGCCCCAGACGGTCTGGACATCGTCGTCATCGTCCAGCGTGTCGATCATCTTGAAGAGCAACTTCGCCTCGTCCTCGCCGACCGAAACCTGCATGTGCGGGCGCCAGGCGAGCTTGGCGCCCTCGGCTTCGCCCAGCGTGCCCTCAAGGGCCTTGGCGACTTCGTGGAGCGAATCCAGCTGCGTCCAGATGCGGTGCTCGTCCTCGTCCGATTCCACATCCTCGGCGCCGGCCTCCAGCGCCGCCTCGAACACTTTCTCGGCATCGCCCGCGCTCGCCGGATAGGTGATCAGGCCCAGCCGGTCAAAGCCGTGCGAGACCGTCGCCATGTTGCCGCCATTTTTGGTGACGGCAGTGCGCACATTGGTGGCAGTGCGGTTGCGATTGTCGGTCAGCGCCTCGATGATCAGCGAGGTGCCGCCGGGTCCGAACGCCTCGTAGCGCACTTCCTCGTAATTCTCGGCGTCGCCCCGACTCGCCTTGTCGATCGAGCGCTGGATATTGTCCTTGGGCATCGACACGGCCTTGGCGGCGTTGACCGCGGCGCGCAGGCGTGGGTTCATGTCAGGATCGGGCGTGCCCATTTTCGCCGCCACGGTGATTTCGCGGCTGAGCTTCGAGAAGGCGGCGGACTTTTTCTTATCCTGCGCGCCCTTGCGGTGCATGATGTTCTTGAATTTGGAATGGCCGGCCATGAGCCCGTCTCGTCCTTTTGCTTATTGTGCCTGCGCCCGGCGGCGTTCGATAATCGCGGCGAAGGCTTGCTTCATCTCGTCGACAGTACGGCCGCCGAGTTCGCTGGCGGAGGCGCGGTCGCGATAGGCGGCGAGACCCGGATGGCCGTCGATCAGCCTTGCCGTGCCGGCAATCGGGTCGATGATCTCCATCAGGGTCAGCAGCGGCAGCAACAGGCAATCGGCGAAGCCGGGCTCGTCGCCGGCTGCCCAGCTATGTGCCGGGTCGCGCGCCGTTTCGATCGCCGCCAGCCCCGCCGCCACCGTCGCCATCGCTTCGTTGGCGAGCACCGGCTCGTCGCGCATCCCGAAGACCTTGCAGACCATGATCGGCCGCAGCCCGGCGAGCTCGTGGCTCACCAGCGCGTCGATCATCCGCGCATGGGCGCGTTGCCTGGCGTCGCCGGGAAGCACCGAAGGACCATCCAGCACGTCCTCGAGATAGCCGACGATCGCCACGGATTCGGCGAGCGTCCAGCCATTGTCATCCAGAACCGGAATACGGCCCATCGGGCTGATCGCGAGGAATTCGGGCGATTGCATGCCGCCGCCCGGCGGCGGCTCGACCGGGATTTCGTGCCCTTTGATCCGCGCGGCCATCAGCACGCGCTGGACGAAAGGCGACGCGACCGAGCCATAGATCTTCATGGTGTTCCCTCCGGTCAGTCGAGACCCAGCGCGACGCGATAGGTCTCCAGAAGCGCATCAGCTTCCTGGCGCGCATTCTTTTCCATGCGGCGCAGGCGGACGATGGCGCGCATCGTCTTGGTGTCATAGCCATTGGCCTTGGCTTCGGCATAGACGTCCTTCACGTCGTCCGCGATGCCCTTTTTCTCTTCTTCCAACCGCTCGATGCGCTCGATGAACAGGCGCAATTGATCGGCGGCGACATTGTCACTCATGCTTGATTCCTCGGATCAGATGAAGGCGCGGCTCTAGGCGAACCCGCTGCAGCACTCAACACCGTCATTGCGAGCGAAGCGAAGCAATCCAGTCTCGGCGTAGCTGGATTGCTTCGTCGCTCCGCCCCTCGCAATGACGTCAATCGGCCGGGAAAGCCGTGCGCTTGTCGCCAATCTTGTGGACGACGCCCTGGTGCATGACGAAGCCGACATGCTCCAACCGCTTCACATCCTCGAGCGGGCTGCCGGCGACGGCGATGATATCGGCGTCCTTGCCCGGCGCGATCGTGCCCAGCCGGTCGGCCCGGCCCAGCAGCGTCGCCGCATCCATGGTCGCCGCCCGGATGGCGGCGGCGGGCGTCATGCCGACTTGAGTCAGCAGCGCGAATTCCTGCGCGTTGATGCCGTGCGGGCCGACGCCTGAATCGGTGCCGAACGCGATCTTCACCCCGCCCTTGACCGCACGCTTGTGGCTTTCGGCGACGACGAGCGCGACTTGTTCGGCCTTGTCGACCGATGCGCGCGGGCGTTCGCCGGCGCGGCCCTGGCGGATGACATTCTCGAAGGCGAGACGGGTCGGCACCAGATAGGCCCCGGTCTTCTTGAACAAAGCCACCGTCTCGTCGTCGATGTAGGAGCCATGCTCGATCGAATCGACGCCGGCGCGGAGCGCGGTGTCGATGCCCGATTTGCCATGGGCATGGGCGGTCGCCTTTCGGCCGAACGCATGGGCGGTATCGACGATCGCCTTCATCTCGTCATAGGTCATCTGCGCTTCGAGGCCGCCGGCGATGTTCGAACCGACGCCGCCCGAGGCCGCAAATTTGATCACTTCGGCACCCATGAAGATCTGGTCGCGGGTCGCCCGCCGGCAATCGTCCGCGCCATTGCAGATCGCTGTCGTTTCCTGTCGTTCGGCATGGGCGATATCCTCACGCAGGCCGTTGGCGTCGCCGTGCCCTGCCGTGACCGAGATCATCTCGCCCGCGTTGACGATCGTCGGCCCCTCGACGTCGCCGCGCGCGACCGCGTCGCGCAGCGCCCTTATGCCGCGCGGATCGCCGCCGAGATCGCGCACGGTGGTGAAGCCGGCGTCGAGCGTCTGCCGGGCATGGACTTCGGCATCCACGAACTGGTCGGCCTTGTCCTTATTGGCGAAACTAAGGCGCGATTGCAGCGGATAGCCGCTCGAATAGAAATGGACGTGCATGTCGATCAGGCCCGGCAGCACGAATTGGCTGCGCAAGTCGACAAGTGCCGCGCCCGCTTCCGGCTGAACGAAACCGTCGCGGATCTCGGCGATCTTGGTGCCGCGGATGATGATCGTGCTGTTGCCACGCGGCGCCTCGCCCGGCGTGGCGAGCAGCGCGCCCGCCTGGATATAGGTGACTTTGGGCGCGGTCTCGGCGGATGCCGTCGAAGCCAGCAACGTGGCGAGCGCAGTGATAACGAAAAATCGCATGATCCCTCCCCGGCTGGGCTGAGCTTGTCGAAGCCCTCCCTTCTTTTCAGCGCCGTAAGAAGAAGGGACGCTTTCGACAAGCTCAGGCAAGCCGGTAGCGAGATTTCGGCTAGAGTCCCAACGCGCTGTTTCGCGCGACGCTTGCATCCATTCTTGCAAGCTGTTCCGCGCTCGCGGGTCGCTGGTGCAGCGCTTTCCAATCGGGATAGGGCATGCCGTACACGGCTTCCCGGCCCTGATCCCTGGTCAACACACCTTCGCTTGCTTCCGCCAGCCAGTCGCCCAGGCAATTGCGGCAAAAGCCCGCCAGTCCCATCAGGTCGACATTCTGGGCGTCGCTGCGCTGTTGCAGATGCCGGACGAGCCGCCGGAACGCCCGAGCGGCCGCCGCATCCTCATATTCGACCATGAAATCGCTCTCCGGGTTGATCGTCTCCGATTAGCCTCTACGACACCGTTCTCCAACGAGAAGAGAAGATATGGCGAGCTTCGTCGCACCCCGATCCCGCAAGGTCCGCATCCTGGCGACGCTGGGCCCGGCGAGCCGCAGCCCCGATATGATCGAGCGGCTGTTCCGCGCCGGTGCCGACGCCTTCCGCGTCAATATGAGCCATGGCGCGCAGGCCGATCATGCCGAAACCATCGCCCGTATCCGGGCCCTCGAAAAGACGCTGGGCCGGCCAACCACCATCCTGGTCGACCTGCAAGGGCCCAAGCTGCGCGTCGGCGCGTTCGCCGAGGGCATTGCGATGCTGAAAACCGGGCAGAGCTTCGTGCTGGATCGCGATCCGGCGCCGGGCGATGCGACGCGCGTGTGCCTGCCCCACCGCGAGATTTTCGTGGCGCTGGAAAATGGATCGCGGCTGCTGCTGGACGACGGCAAATTGGTGCTGCGCGTAACCGATGCAGGACATGACCGGATCGAGACAATGGTCGAAGTCGGCGGCGCGCTGTCCAACAACAAGGGCCTGAATGTGCCCGATGTGGTCGTGCCGCTGGCGGCGCTGACCGAAAAGGACCGGTCTGACCTCGCCTTTGCGCTGGATCAGAATATCGACTGGGTCGCGCTGAGCTTCGTGCAGCGGCCGGAGGACGTAGCAGAGGCGCGGCGCCTGATCGGCGGTCGCGCGGCCCTGCTCGCCAAGATCGAGAAACCGGCAGCGTTGGAACGGCTGGAAGGCATTCTCGAGCTTGCTGACGCCGTAATGGTCGCGCGCGGCGATCTGGGCGTCGAGTTGCCGCCCCAGGACGTACCACCGATGCAGAAGCGGATCGTCGAATGCGCCAGGCGGATGGGGCGGCCGGTTGTCGTGGCGACCCAGATGCTCGAATCGATGATCAAGTCACCGACGCCGACCCGCGCGGAAGTGTCGGACGTCGCAACCGCCATCTATGACGGCGCCGACGCAGTGATGCTGTCGGCCGAAAGCGCCGCCGGCGACTGGCCGGAGGAATCGGTCGCAATGATGAATGCGATCGCGACTGCAGTGGAGCGCGATCCGGGCTATGCCGCGCGCGTCCATTTCACCGAGACCCGGCCCGATCCGACCACTGCCGACGCGCTCGCCGAAGCCGCCGGCGCGATCGCGCGCACGGTCTCAGCGCAGGCGATCATCTGCTTCACCACCTCGGGCTCGACCGCGCGCCGCGTCGCGCGCGAGCGGCCCTCGGTGCCGCTGCTGGTGCTGACGCCCAAGCTGGAAACCGCCCGCCGCCTCGGCATACTCTGGGGTGCGCATGCCGTGCGCACCAAGGATGTTGAATCGTTCGAGGAAATGATCGCCAAGTCGAAACGGATGGCGATGCGTCAGAATATGGCCAAGGCAGGGGACCGGGTGATCATCATGGCCGGCGTCCCGTTCGGCACGCCCGGCTCCACCAACGTCCTCCATGTTGCCCGCATCGCCGGCGACGAGCTGAAGCGGCACCAAGTCGAATAGCGCACAAGCCCTTCCCCCTTGTGGGGGAGGGGTTGAGGTGGGGGCGCGAGCTTGGCGAAGCCGAACTCGCCACAAAGACTCTTCTCGCCTTGTGGACGCGCGCCGGCCCCCTCCCTTGCCCTCCCACAAGGGGGAGGGTGTTATCAGCGTTTCCGGCTCGCGATCAGGGCTGCGATGCAGCTGGCGCGGTCGATGTCGCGGCCGTCGGGCTGGCGGGCGTCCAAATAGGTGACGACAGGTTCGCGGCCGCCCTTGGGGTACAGATACGCATCGAGCACGCAGATGGGCCCCGCGAATTGCAATTTGCGCGCCTGATCCTCACGCACGTCGAGATTAGGCTGGCCAAAGAGCGCCACCAGAGCGCGGGCGTCGTGCCCCAGCACGCGCTCGAGCCCCGAAGTCGAGATCACAGGCGGCGTCACCGTCTGTACCGGCGCTGCTTCCGGCACCGCCGCACAGGCCCCGAGCCCTAATGCCATCCCGCCCGCAATGATCCATTTGCGCATCATGGCCTTGCACCACGACGGGACAGCCCGCGCAAGCCGTTTGACCTGCGGCTGAACCTCTCTATGCGAGCGGCCAACCGAATCTGACCCGGAGATATGAGTGACCGACGCCACCTATGATGTCGTCGCGATTGGCAATGCGATCGTCGACGTGCTGGCCGATGCCAGCGAGGAATTTCTTGCTTCGGAAGGGCTGACCAAGGGCGGCATGCAGCTGATCGACGGCGCGCGCGCGGTCGAACTCTATGGCCGGATGGGTCCGGCGCGCGAGATTTCGGGCGGGTCGGCGGCGAACACGCTCGCGGGCCTCGCGGCGCTCGGCCATCAATGCGCGTTCATCGGCCAGGTCGCCGACGATCAGCTGGGCGAAGTCTTCACTCACGATATGCGCGCCACCGGCATCGCTTTCGACGTGCCGCCGCTGAAGGGCGCGCAGCCGACCGCGCGTTGCCTCATCCTGATCGCGCCGGACGGCGAGCGGACGATGAACACCGCGCTCGCCGCCGCGCATTATCTGCCCGCTTCCGCGATTGACGAAGCGATGATCGGCCGCGCCAAATATCTGCTGATCGAAGGCTATTTGTGGGACGCGCCGGAGCCGCGCGCCGCGATCGTGCGGGCGATGGCGGCGGCGCGCGCGGGCGGCTGCCGCGTCGTGTTCGCGCTCTCCGCACTGTATCTGATGGGCCTGTACCGCCAGGATTTTCTCGACCTGATCGAGGACGGCACGATCGACACCCTGTTCTGCAACGAGGAAGAGGTGGCCGCGCTGATGCAGACCGAGGATCTCGAAGCAGCGATCGCCGAGCTGTCGGGCAAAGTGCCGACCCTGATCGTGACCCGGTCCGAGCATGGCGCGCTGGCGGTGCAGGGCGGCGTGCGCGCCGAAGTTCCGGCCGAACCCGTGGCTCGCGTGATCGACACGACCGGCGCGGGCGACACCTTCACCTCGGGCTTCCTCGCCGGTCAGCTGCAGGGGCGCAGCCTGAAGGACAGCCTGACCATGGGCGCGATCTGCGCCGCCGAGTGCATTTCGCACTACGGCCCGCGCCCGGAAGCCGACCTCAGCGCCTTGGTGCAGACCCGGCTGGGCTGAGGAAACCCCGTCATTGCGAGCGTAGCGAAGCAATCCAGCCTCGGTGTCGGATTGCTTCGTCGCTCACACTCCTCGCAATGACGAGCTGACCATGAAAAAGCCCCGGAGTTTTCGCTCCGGGGCTTTTCTTATGCCTGCTTGCCGCCCGGCGTCGGCGCGCCGGGGAGCGGGGGGACCGGGATCGGCGGCGTATCGGCGCCCAACTCCGGCACTTCGATGATGCCGCGTCCGACATGGCTGCGGCTGCGGCTGTACAGGAAGTAGATCAGCAGCCCGACAAGACCCCAGCCCGGCAGCACCAGGATCGCGGTCAGCGGCAGCGAGAAATAGAGCACAACGCAGCCGATGATCGACAGCGGCGCGATGATGTACACGCCGGGCGTGCGGAACGGCCGCTTGCGGTCCGGATCGGTGCGGCGCAGCACCATGACCGAGACGGCGACCATGAAGAAGGCGAAGAGCGTGCCTGAGTTGGAATAGTCGGCGAGCTTGCCGACCGGCAGGAAAGCTGCCGCGATCAGTGCGCCGATGCCGGTCACCACCGTCACCACATGTGGCGTGCGGAAGCGCGGATGCACTGCCGCCAGCCGCTCCGGCAGCAGGCCGTCACGCGCCATGGTGAAGAAGACGCGGGTCTGGCCGAACATCATCATCAGCACGACCGAAGGCAGCGCCAGCACGGCGGCGAGGCCGACGAGGCGGCCGACCACCGGCCAGTCGATGACCTGCAGCACGTGCACCAGCGCTTCCTTCGAGCAGACCAGCGGCTCGACGGCGCCCGAGGCGACGATCGCGGCGCAGCGGCCGGCAATCTCGGCCGAGCCCGGCGCCAGCACCGTGCCGTCGGCACCCATGACCGGCTGCGCCCCGATAGCGCCGATCGCGCCGGATGCGACAAGCAGATAGAAGAGCGTGCAGATGAACAGACTGCCGATCAGGCCGATCGGCACGTTGCGCTGCGGATTCTTGGTTTCCTCCGCCGCGGTCGAGACCGCGTCGAAGCCGACATAGGCAAAGAAGATCGATGCCGCAGCGCCGAACACGCCTGTCCCGCCGGTCGGCATGAACGGCTTGAAATTCTCGGCGTTCATGACCGGGATTGTGAGCAGGATGAAGGCTGTGAGAGCGGTGATCTTGATCAAGACGAGCACGGCGTTGACGCGCGCGCTTTCGGTCGTGCCGATCACCAGCAGCCAGGTGACGAGGCCGACGATCAGGATGGCGGGCACGTTGATCCAGCCGCCGACCTCCAGCGCCTTGGCGAGATCGGGCGTTTCGGTCACGCCGAACGCCAGCAGCACTTTCGCGTTCAGCGCGTCCGCATTGCTGATGGCCGATGGGAAATTGAATCCTAATCCGTTCAGCAGGCCGACCGCGTGGTTCGACCAGCCGACCGCGACCGCGCTTGCTCCCACGGCATATTCGAGAATCAGCGCCCAGCCGACCATCCAGGCGAGCAACTCGCCGACGACGGTATAGGTATAGGTATAGGCGGAGCCCGAAACCGGCACCATCGAAGCAAGTTCGGAATAGCAGAGCGCTGCAACCGCGCAGACGAAGCCCGCGACGACGAAGCTGAACAACATGCCTGGCCCGGCTTTCTGCGCGGCCTCCGATGTCAGCACGAAAATACCGGTGCCGATCACGGCGCCGATGCCCAGCATCGTCAGCTGGAAGGCGCCCAACGTGCGATGCAGCCCTTTCTTTTCGGCAGTTGCAAGTACGGCGTCGAGTGGCTTTGTGCGCCCGAAAATCATGCCTATCCGATCCTCTGATCGCGCCCGGTGAGGCGCCCCTTTATGGGGGCGAAACCTAGAGGCAATTCTTCGACGCGCAACATTTATCCGCGTTGAACGGGAATCGCGGGAGCCAGCCTATTTCGCGAGCATGGGCCCGAGTGGACGTCCGCCGAAGATGTGGACGTGGAGGTGTGGCACTTCCTGATGGGAATCGGGTCCGGTGTTCGCAAGCAGCCGGTATCCCGGTCCCACCAGCCCGGCATTGCGCGCGACATGGCCTACCGCGCGGACGAAACCGGCAATCTCCGCCTCGCTCGCTTTGGCCGAAAAATCGTCCCACGATACATAGGCGCCTTTCGGGATCACCAGAATATGGTCGGGCGCCTGCGGGTTGATGTCGTGAAAGGCGAGCGCATACTCGTCTTCATGGATTTTCCGGCAGGGAATCTCGCCGCGCAAAATGCGGGCGAAGATATTGTCCGGATCATAAGCCTGGGTTGCATCAACCGCCATTCGCCTTCCTCGCTTGTCTCCGCCTGATCCTATAGTGCCGGCTCAAGAGCCGTTCGACCGTGTCGTCGGCGGTCGCCTGCTTATCCTCCAGATGCCGTACTTCCTCTTCCAGCGCATCGCGAATTTCGCAAATCTCAAGATCGGTCAGATGTTCGATGCCGATGAAATGCTCGCGCGCTGGCTCGACCGCGCGGATCAGTTCGTCCAGCTTGGCCTGCATGGCGGACGCATCGCGATTCTGACTGTTCTGGATCAGGAAGACCATCAGGAATGTGACAATCGTCGTCGATGTGTTCACGATCAATTGCCACGTATCCGAAAAATGGAAGGCAGGCCCCGTCGCGCCCCAAACCAGGATCAGCGTCAGCGCGACAATGAAGGTAATGGGCCAGCCGGATGCGTTGGCGATGCGGGTGGCGATATGCGTGAAGAGTCTGTCCATCGGGTCATTCTCGCTGTGGAACGGCCCTGCAACGCCTGCCGCCGTAATTTAGTGCCGAACGCAGCCGAAGCACGGTTCGCCGACATTCGCTGAGCTGTCGCCGCGATGGATCGTTGTGGGCAAGCAACAAAATTGGAGGAACCGATGCGCCCGATCTTCGCCGCGCTGATTCTGCTTGCCGCTCCCGCCGCTGCCCATGACTATAGCCGTGCCCAGCCTGCTCCGCGCGATGACAGCAACAGCTATTGGCTCGATTACAAGACCGATGTGAGCGAAGCCAGGCGCGAGCTGCGCAAGGATCTGCGGCGCGCGAAGAAGGAATCGGATCGCCGCGAGGCCTGGGCCGAATATCGCCGCGAACTCGCCGATGCCGGCAGGGATTACCGCAAGGAAATGCACGAGAAAGGCTATGCCGTCGGCGAAGTGATCGTCACCCCCTGACGGGAGGCGGTCAGGGGCCTAGCGCCCCTGGCTGCGCCAGCGCTTGATCGTGCGGGCGAGGCTTTCTTCCTCGCCGCCGGTCTTTTTCCACAGTTCGGAGAAGAGCGGGTCGCTGGAAGCCGGACGCTTGTCTTCCTCGAGCGTGTCCAGTGCGACGCGGATCGGGATCGACACACCTTCGCCGCAGACGATCGCCTCGCGATTCCTGAGCGCCGGAATCGAATCCAGGAAGCCTTTCGCGCCTTCGGGCATCGCCGCTTTCACAAACGCCTGGTCGCGTTCGTTGTTGAGGCGCATCGCGATGATGGTGCCGCACTGAGAAAGCACGCCTTCGGCAAGGTCTGACGGGCGCTGCGTGATCAGGCCCAGCGACACGCCATATTTACGGCCTTCCTTGGCAATACGGCTGAGGATGCGGCCGACCGAGGAGCCGTCGGCGTTGCGTTCGTTCGGGACGTAACGGTGCGCTTCCTCGCAGACGAGCAGGACCGGGCGCTGCTGCTCGCCACGCGACCAGATCGCGTGGTCGAACACCATCCGGCTGAGCACCGCCACTACCACCGACGTGATTTCGGACGGCACGCCCGACACGTCGATGATCGAGATCGGTTTGCCATTGCCGGGCAAGCGGAAGACGCGCGCGATAAACTCCGCCATCGTGTCGGCGACCAGCATCCCTGAGAACATGAAGCTGTAGCGCGGATCGGCCTTGATCTCGTCGATCTTGGTCTTGAGTCGCAGATAGGGGGCACTGTCGCCGGCCTTGTCCAGCTTGCCCATTTCCAGCTGGATCAGATTGGTCAGGTCGCTCAGCAAATAGGGGATCGGCGAATCGACGGTCAGCTTGGCGACGCCCTCGGCCGCACGGTTCTTGGCCTTGGCGGCGAGCAGGCATTTGGCGAGAATATCCGCGTCCATCTGCCGGTTCGAGCCGGACGAGGTGACGAACACTTCGCAATGTTCTTCGAAATTCATGAGCCAATAGGGCATGGCGAGGTTCGACACGTCGTAGATCGCGCCATTGCCTTCGAAGGCCGCCGAATATTCGCCGTGCGGATCGATCATCACGATGTGGCCTTCGGGCGCCATCTCGCAGATGCGGTGCAGGATCAGCGCGGCCGACGTCGACTTGCCGGTGCCGGTCGATCCCAGCAGCGCGAAATGCTTGCCGAGCAAAGCGTCGATGAAGAGGGCGCCCCGGATGTCGCGGGTCGGAAAGACCGTGCCGACCTCGATATGCGGGCGTTCGTCGGCGGCGAACATTTCCTTCATGTCGAGGCTGGAAACGGGATGCACTTCGGCGCCCGGCACCGGGTAGCGGGTGACGCCGCGGCGGAAATTATAGAGGCGGCCGGTCAGCCTTTCCTCGTCGCCTTCGCCCAGAAAGTCGATCGCGGTCACGATCGCGCCCGTCGCGCTGTCGATCCGCAGGGAGCGCACGCTCGCCACCAGCCAGACCGAGCCGATCTTGATCTTCACATGCGATCCGACCTGGCCGGACATGGCGATGCTGGGGTCCGGATCGCCCGCGAGTTGCTCCACGGCCCCCTTGTTCAGCAGGATTTGGGAGTTGGAGCCGGCGATCTCGAACACCGAACCGATCGCCGGGCGCGACGCGCGGGCCGGCTTTGTCTCGGCCAGGCTGGCGCCGGCCTCCTGGAACGAGCTGGAACCCGACGAAAAATCCATGCAGCAAGGCCCCTTAAACCAATCGCCTCGCTTCTAGGCCGTTCGAGTAAACAAAATCAGAACCGGCGGAACAGGGCGCCCGCCGCCCAGCCGAGCCCCACTGACAGGGCGACGGCAAGGATGCCGTAGAGAAAGCCGTGATCCTCCGCCGCGCGCGCGACATATTGTTCGAAGCCCGATTTGCGGATGTTGATGTCGCGCACGGCGGCGGCGACCACCCGCCCATCCTGGATCAGGAAGGTTTCCGCCGTATAGGTGCCGACCGGCACGCGCGCCGGAATACGGATACGGGCGCGGTACAGAACGCCATCGGTGATCAGCACCGCGCCCGCCTGTTCGGCATAAAGGTTCGCACGCTGACGCAGATCGACCAGCCCGTTTTCGAAGCGGTTGGCCTCGTCCGGGGTGTCGGCATCGGCAGGCGAGAGCTGGAGATTGCGGATGCCGAGCTCGTAGATGGCGGACGTGCGCTCATCGACGATCTGGCCGAGCGGGCGCGACGTGGCGACCGCGTAATAGGACGGAGCCGAGCGGAAGCGGGCGCTGTCGGCATTGACCCAGATGCCCGCCACTTTCTGCTTTTCGCGCACCACGATCGGCTCGACCGGGCCCTTGACCACCACCGCGACATCGACCGGCCGGTCCGGCTGACGGCCGCCCGGATACAGGATCGCGCCGAACAGCAGCAGCTCCGCGCCGGTGAAGGAATAGACGATCTGGATATCGCGCTGGGAAACGTCGGGCACGAGAACCGGCTTGGCCCCGCCGAGCATGAAGGGCGCGAGAGCCGCGAGCGCGAGAAGCCGTCTCATGACATCTGCACCGAATAGATTTCGTCCGGCCGCCAGCCGAGCCCGATCGCCATCCGGATCGCGACGATCAGCACCAGCGCGGCCAGCAGCAGGCGGAGGTAGTCGGGCTTTAATTTCAGCGCCAGCCGGGCCCCCAATTGCGCCCCGACAACGCTGCCGAGCAGCAGCAGGGAAGCGAGCACGATATCCACGGCATGCGTCGTCACTGAGTGGATGAGCGTCGTCGCCGCGGTGACGAACAGGATCTGGAACAGCGACGTGCCGACCACCACGCGCGTGCCCATGCCGAGCAGATAGATCATCGCCGGCACCATGATGAAGCCGCCGCCTACGCCCAGCAGCACGGTCAGGATACCGGTCCCGATGCCCAGGATCAGCGGCGCGAGTGGCGATATGTAGAGGCCTGAGGCGTAAAACCGCCAGCGCAACGGGAGCGCCGCAACCAAAGGATGATGACGGCGCTTGCTTGCCGGCGGCGCCCCTTCGCGCCTGGACCATTGCAGCGTGCGGATCGCATCGCGCATCATCAAGGCGCCGATGCTGCCCAGCAGTACGACATAGAGCAGATTGATGACGGTATCGATCTGCCCGGTCGCCTGCAGGATGCGGAATAGAAGCGCGCCCAGCATCGACCCGATCAGGCCGCCCGCGACCAGCACTGCGCCCATATGCACATCGACACCGCCGCGCCGGAAATGCGCGAACACGCCGGACACGCTGGCGCCCGTGACCTGACTGGCGGATGACGCCGCGGCGACCGTCGGCGGAATACCATAAAAGATGAGGAGCGGCGTGGTCAGGAACCCACCGCCGACCCCGAACAGGCCGGAGAGCACGCCCACGCCCAACCCCAGCGCCACGATCACCAGCGCGTTCACGGACAGGTTCGCGATCGGCAGGTAGAGGTCCATGCGCTCCCCGAGGGTCGAGTGCTGCCTGTCCTATCGGCACCGGCCGCGAAGCGAAAGCCGCGCGGTCAGAAATCTGCGCCGATCGTCAGTGCGGGGCCGGAGCCTGGCCGGGCGTTGCCGGCGATTCGTGTGCGCCATTCGGCGCCGATGCGGACCGAGGCGGGGCCAAGCGGCGCATGCGCGACGATCTGCGGCCCCGCATCCAGCCGCGACATGCCGGGCTGCGCGCCGCCCCAGAGCCCGGCACCGACGCCGATGCGGACCCTGCCTGCTCCGGCGAGCTTGCGTTCCACCCGGAGCGCCCCGTCGGCGTAGAGATCGCGGCGTTTCAACCCGACCACGCCTGCCTGCGCGTAACCTTCGGTGCTGAACCCGAGAGGCAGCGTAAGGCGGTCGAAGCCGCCAAATACCCCCGCCGCGAAAGCATCGCGTCCACCGCGATCCAGCCCCGCACGGCGTTCGATCGTGAAGGTGACCGGAAGCGCGCCAAGCGGCCGCCAGTCCAGCGCGACCGCCGCTTCTTTCCCGCGTCTTTCCCGCAAGGGACCCGACAGGCGCGCGGCGAGTGCAAGTCCGAAGCCGAGATCATAGCGCAGTCGCACGCCGGCCTGGCTGCCGCCGAGCTGACCTGCGGCCGCCAATCCGCGCGTCCCAGAACCGCGCACGATCGTCCAGCTCGACAGGCTGAACCTGTTTCGGCCGGCCGGCAGCTGTGTCGCCGGCGGTAGCGGCGCATGAATCGGCGTGACGGTCGCCGGACCCG
>JAFEEY010000065.1 GCA_018240865.1 Pseudomonadota bacterium
GCCGATCAGGTCGGACGTCCGGCGGTCATCAAGGCGGCACGCGATCTCGGCATCGTCAGCCCGCTCGCCGATACGCCCAGCCTCGCACTCGGCACGTCGGGCGTGACCTTGCTGGAACTGACCTCGGCCTATGCGGCGGTCGCCGGCAACAATCTGCCCGTGCGCGCCTATGGCCTGCCCAAGGAACAGCAGGGCTGGATCGCCGCGCTCTGGAACCGGCCGAAGCGCCTGTCGGGCAAGGAACGCGACATGCTGCTCGACCTACTCTCGGCCACTGTCGAGCGCGGCACAGGGCGGGGCGCTAGGCTGGCGGTCGCAAGCTTCGGCAAGACAGGCACGACGCAGGACGCGCGCGACGCGATCTTCGTCGGCTTCGCGGGCGATCTGGTGGTGGGCGTCTGGGTCGGCCGCGACGACAATCAGCCGATGCCGGGCCTTGCCGGTGGCGGCGTACCAGCGCGGGTGTGGCGCGATTTCATGAGCCAGGCGATCCCTGGCGCCGCGATCCGCGTGCCGGAGCCGGTGGAAGAGCCCGAGCCGATCACGATCGACCAGAACGGCATTTCCGGAACCGTCGATCTCGGCCCGGTCCAGTTCGGTGTCGCGACTGACGGCGAGGGTGTGTCGATCACCGCGCGGCCCGGCGATCCGAACCGTCCGCCGCCGCCCGAATCGCGCGCGCCGCCGCCGGAAGAGCCGAACCCGGACGATGAGCCGCCACAGTTCTAGCCTGCCGTAGCGTCGCTCGCAGTGAGCTTGCCGTTAACGTAAAGTGCGCCTAGCATTCCGCCTCAAAGGAGAGGTGGGAATGGACCTGGAATTCAGCCCCGAAGACCTGGCGTTTCGCGAGGAAGCGCGGGCTTTCATTGCCGAGAATTACCCGGCGAAGCTGCGCGGCAAGCAGGATGAAGGCGAGGAGCTCGAAAAGGAAGATTATCTCAGCTGGCATCGCGTGCTGGCGAAGAAGGGCTGGGTCGCGCCTGCCTGGCCGAAGGAATATGGCGGCCCCGGCTGGACCAGCACGCAGCGTTTCATCTGGTCGGAAGAGCTTGCCCGCGCCGATACCATTCCGATCCTGCCCTTTGGCATCAACATGGTCGGGCCGGTCATCTACACCTTCGGCACGCCCGAGCAGAAAGCGCGCTTCCTGCCGCGTATCCTCTCCGGCGAGGATTGGTGGTGCCAGGGCTATTCGGAGCCGGGCGCCGGCTCCGATCTTGCATCGCTCCGCACCAAGGCCGTCCGCGACGGCGACCATTATATCGTCAACGGCCAGAAGACCTGGACGACGCTGGCCCAGCACGCCGATTGGGGGTTCTTTCTGGTCCGCACCGACCCCGACGCCAAGCCGCAGGAAGGCATCAGCTTCCTGCTGATCGACATGAAATCGCCGGGCATCACGGTTCGCCCGATCATCACGCTGGGTGGCGAGCATGAAGTGAACGAGGTGTGGCTGGAGGACGTCCGCGTCGCGGTCGATCAGCGCATCTATGAAGAGAATAAGGGCTGGACCTGCGCTAAATTCCTTCTGGCGCACGAACGCACCGGCATTGCCGGCGTCGCCCGCTCCAAGCGCGGGGTCGAGAAGATCAAGAAGATCGCCCGCACCGAAATGGACGGAGATAAACCGCTGCTCGCCAACCCCTTCTTCAAGCGCAAGGTCGCGGAGCTGGAGATCGACCTGACCGCGCTTGAATATACCGAGTTGCGCACGATCGCATCCGAAGCGTCGGGGCGCGGGCCAGGGCCGGAATCCTCGCTCCTGAAGATCAAGGGCACGGAGATTCAGCAGCGCATCACCGAACTCGTGTTGGAAGCGGTCGGCTATTACGGCGCGCCTTATTTCCGTGGTTTCGGTGAGGGTGACAACGAGCACCCGATCGGCCCGGACTATGCGCACCGCGCCGCGCCGACCTATTTCAACGGCCGCAAGACCAGCATCTATGGCGGTTCCAACGAAATCCAGCGCAACATCATCGCGAAGATGGTGCTGGGATTGTGATGATCAGCGTCATGCCAGCGCAGGCTGGCATCTCCCCGAGACCCCAGCCTTCGCTGGGGTGACGAACAGAGCGGGATAGAAGATGGACTTCACCTTTAACGAAACCCAGGAAATGCTGCGCGACACGCTCGCGCGCTTCCTGGCCGATACCTACGACTTTGAGACGCGGCGCAAGATGATCGCCTCGGATGCCGGGCGCGATCCCGGTATCTGGCGGGCGCTCGCGACCGAGCTCGGCATTCTTGGTGCGCCGTTCGGCGAGGAGCAGGGCGGGCTGGGCGGCGGCGCGCTGGAGAACATGATCGTCATGGAACAGATGGGCGAAGCGATCGCGATCGAGCCCTATCTACAAACGGTCGTGGTCGGCGGCGGCGCGCTGAAGGCGGCAGGCGGCCCCCAGGCCGAGGCCTTGATCCCGGCGATCATTGGCGGTGATGCGATCATCGCCTTTGCCTATGCCGAGCCGCAGGGGCGCTATGAGCTGCAGAATCTGCGGACCACGGCGCGGAGGGACGGTGCGGGCTGGGTGTTGAACGGTCACAAGGGCGTCGTCTATGCCGCCCCCTGGGCGACGCACCTGCTCGTCACTGCACGCACGGGCGGTGGCCAGCGCGAAGATCAGGGCGTGTCGCTGTTCCTGATCGAAGCCAATACGCCGGGCATCGTCCGCCGCGACTATCCAACCGTCGACGGCTTCCGCGCTTCGGAAATCTATTTCGAGAATGTCTCCGTCCCCGGCGATGCGCTGCTGGGCGGGGAGGGCGACGCGCTCCCCCTCATCGAAAAGATTGTCGATGAAGCGACGGCGAGTGTCTGCGCCGAAGGAACGGGCGTCATGCGCCGCCTCCATGCCGGCACCATGGACTATGCCAAGCAGCGCAAGCAATTCGGCCGCGCGATCGCCGATTTCCAAGTGTTGCAGCATCGCATGGTCGACATGTTCATGGAAGTGGAACAGGCGGCGTCGATGACTCTGATGGCGACGCTGAAGCTCGACTTGCCGGAGGCGGAGCGCAAAGCGGCGGTCAGCCAGGCCAAGGCCAAGCTCGGCAAGGGCCTTAAATTCACCGGCCAGAGCGCGGTCCAGATCCATGGCGGCATCGGCATCACCGATGAGCTGGCGATCGGTCATTATTTCAAGCGTGCGACGATGATCGAAAACCAGTTCGGATCGACCGATCACCACCTTGCGCGCTTCCAGCATCTGAGCATGCCTGACTGAGGTTGACGCTCGGGTGGCTCTTCTGTAAGGGCCACCGCTCCGGGGCGCGGCTTTGTCGCGCCCCTCTCACTTTCACGCTGATATTTCGAGGAACTACATGGCGAATACGCCGCAAGCCAAGAAGCGCATCCGTCGCAACGCCCGCCGCGCGGAGGTCAACCACGCGCGTATCGGCCGCATCCGCACCTTCGTGAAGAAGGTCGAAGCGGCGATCCAGCTGGGTGATAAGGCGGCTGCAACTCAGGCGATCGCGGCGGTGCAGCCGGAGCTGGCACGTGGTGTCGCCAAGGGCGTGCTCCACAAGAACACCGCGTCCCGCAAGTTCGCGCGCTTGACCAAGGCGGTCGCCGCGCTCGCCTGAGCCGCGCTCAGCCGTCCGCAGATCGGATTTCAGAAAGCCCGTCGGCACATGTTGCCGGCGGGTTCTTCATTTGTGTCGCGCGCGTTACGGTCAAGTGATGGAGTTTCCACGATTCGTTCTCGTGGCAACTCACGTCAGTACGATAAATGTAATATAAACAGTAATTTATGTCATGCCCGCCCGGAAATGGCGGAAATCCGAGTCAACAGTGTTTATTTCAAAACTTTGACAAAGCGGGCCTTGATCGACTCGCGAACCGGGCCTTACAAACCACTTCCCGGCACCCGAATCGGGCCTGCCGGGATCACGTCGCAAGGTGTTCATCCGCGTCGAAACCTATGTTTCGGCAAGGGGAAAACTGCGTCCAACTTACGCCGGCGGCCGGGGGGCACGGATAGGCGAGGGGAGGCTTACAGGTGGGTCCGATGTTGGTGCGTGAAAGGTCGATGGATCGCGGAGAACAAGTGTCGGTCGCATGGGCTGCCATTCGTGAAGGGCTGAAGCGCGATTGCGGCGCGCGGCTGTTCGATCATTGGCTGAAGCCGATCATGCTGGCGGGCATGAGCGACAAGGGCGATGTGATCCGCCTCACTCTGCCGACCGAATTCCACGCCAATTGGGTGCGCGCGCATTATGCGGACCGGCTGTTGCTCGCCTGGCGCGCGGCGATGCCCGGCATCCGCGAAGTGCGCATCGAAGTCGCCCCCAGCGAAGTCGTCACGCGCATCTATACGGCGGATGAGGCGGAGACTGTGCCGACCGCGCCGCCGGCGCCCGGTTTTGATCCGCGCCAGACCTTCGACCGGTTCGTGGTCGATGACGAGAATCGCGTCGCCTGCAACGCCGCCAAAGCATTGGCCAACGGCGAGTTGCGCTTTTCGCCGCTGTTCATCCATTCCGCGACCGGCCAGGGCAAGACGCACCTGATGAACGCGATCGGCGCCGCCTATCGGGCGCGCGTGCCGAGCGCGACGGTATTGTTCATGTCTGCCGAGCGTTTCATGGTCGAGTTCGTCTCGGCGATGCGGGACAAGGACACGCTGGCGTTCAAGACGCGGCTGCGCTCGGCCGATCTGCTGATGATCGACGACGTCCAGTTCATCGCCGGCAAGGGCTCGACCCAGGAAGAATTCCTCCACACGCTCAACGAGCTGACCGGCAGCGGCAAGAAAGTCGTGATCAGCGCCGATCGTGCCCCCCAAGCTCTCGATGGGGTGGAAAGCCGCATCTTGTCGCGCTTGGCGTCCGGTCTGGTCGTGGACATCAAACCGGCTGCCTTCGCGCTGCGCCTCAAGATCGTGAAGGCGAAGCTTGCCGGCATGGCCGATGTGCAGATGCCCGAAGCGGTCGCCGAGCTGCTTGCCGCGCGTATCCAGACCAGCGTGCGGGAACTGGAGGGCGCGCTCAACCGATTGACCGCCTATGCGCTGCTCAACGACCGGGCGATCGACCTCGCTTTCGCGCAGGAAGTGCTCGGCGAGATGCTGAATGCATCGACTCGCAGGATCACGATCGACGAGATCCAGCGCGCGGTGTCGGCCCATTACGGCATGCGCCAGGCCGAAATGGTCTCCGCGCGCCGCGCCCGCGCTGTAGCCCGACCGCGCCAGATCGCCATGTATCTGGCCAAGCGCCTGACGCCACGCTCGCTGCCAGAGATCGGGCGCCGTTTCGGCGGCCGCGACCACACGACAGTGATCCACGCGGTGAAGCAGATCGAACGCCTGCGCGGCGAGGATGCCGATCTGGACGCCGACGTCCGCACCCTGATCCGCCAGTTGGAGGCTTAGGCTGTAGCCCCTCTCCCGGAACGGGAGAGGGAGGGGCCCGCCGCGAAGCGGTGGGAGGGTGAGGGTGACAGCCCATCCACGCTCGCTGACTCGCTCCGAACCCTCACCCCGCTCGTGCTACGCACGAGTCACCCTCTCCCCAAGGGGGAGAGGGGCTAAGGCTTATGACCGCTTTTTCCCCGGCGGCGGCACGGTGATCCGCACCGTCTCGCCCGAATTGCCCGGGAAGTTCGTGAACATCGCTTCGATCAGGTTCGGGACCAGATAGGGCAGGTCGTCGCTGCGGGAGAGCGCTTTGGCGGTGCCTTCGAACAGCCGCTTGCCGTCCTGCGTGCTCTCGATCTCCATACGCAGCTGGCTCTGATAGACAGTGTAGCTGCGGACCTCGTCGCCATAGCCGAGGCCGCCGCCCCATAGCCAGGGATCGTACCAGCCATAGCGGAACCCGGCGCGACCATATCCGAACGGTCGATAAAAGCCCGGTCCCCAGCCAGGGCCCCAACCGAACGCGCCATAGCCGCCCCAGCCCGGAATGGTCTCGATCTTGTCGTGACCCTGATCGACATCATAATCGAGCGAAACGACGAGATTGGCGTCCCTGGGATCGACAGCGGCACGATAGCCGGCCTGTTCGAGGCGCGCCGCAACCAGCCGCGCATAGCTCTGGAACTCTATGCCGCCCTGCAGCGCCGGGTTGCGCGCCTGGACGACGAAGGTCTGGCCCTGCGCGGGCGGCGGCAGCGCCTGAAACCGCGACACACGGGCATCGAACCCCTGCGCGCAGGCGCCGAGTGCTAGCAAAGACAGCGGCGCCAAAGCCGCCAGCAATTTCTTCGGTGTTTTCATGACCCTGGCCTTCTCAGAACGCAGCCGTAATCAGCTTACGCCTGTCTTTCGCCAAAGTCACTGAACGGCGGTTGAACGCCGGAAAGAAACGGCTCAGCGCTGGAGGCCGAGAGCCTTGTAGGCGCCGTCAAGTACTGGAGCAGCGAGCGTCCGGGCGCGCTCCGCGCCTTGCTCCAGCACCTGGTCGATCGCCGCATGGTCGGCTTTCATTGCCACGAACCGCTCACGGATCGGCCGCAGCGTTTCGATCAGCGCTTCGGACAGCGCCGGCTTGAATGCGCCGAAGCCCTGACCGGCAAATCGCGTCAGTACCTGTTCCATGCTCTCGTCGGTCAGCGCGGCGTAAATGGCGACGAGATTCTTCGCCTCGGGCCGCCCGTTCAGCTCTTCGGCGGCTGCGGGCAGCGGTTCCGGATCGGTTTTCGCCTTGCGGATCTTCTGCGCGATCATGTCGTCATCGTCGGACAGGTTGATCCGCGCCATGTCCGATGGGTCCGACTTGGACATTTTAGCAGTGCCGTCGCGCAAGCTCATGATCCGCGCCGCTGCCGGCGGAATGATCGGGTCGGGCAGCACGAACAGATCGGTTTCGAAATCCGTATTGAACTTGGTTGCGATGTCGCGCGCCAGCTCCAGATGCTGCTTCTGGTCCTCGCCCACCGGTACATGGGTGGTCTTGTAGATCAGCACGTCGGCGGCCTGCAGCACCGGATAGGCGAACAGGCCGACGCTCGCGCCTTCGCGGTTCTTGCCGGACTTTTCCTTGAACTGCGTCATCCGGTTCAGCCAACCGATGCGCGCGGTGCAGAAGAGCAGCCAGGCGAGCTCGGCATGAGCTGGCACCCGCGCCTGATTGAACAGGATCGCCTTTGCCGGATCGACGCCAGCCGCCAGCAAAGCCGCCGCCATCTCGCGCGTGTTCGCGGCCAGCTCCTCCGGTTTGTTATAAACCGTGATCGCATGAAGATCGGCGAGGAAGAACAGCGTATCGCCGCCGGCGGCTGCATTCTCGTCCTGCATCCGCACCCAGTTGCGGATCGCGCCCAGATAATTGCCGAGATGGAGATTGCCGGTCGGCTGGATGCCGGAAACGATGCGCATGTCAGTCCTTCGATGTGGCGGCGCGGCGCTGGGTCAGCGCCTTGAGGTCGCTGATCCGGTAAGCGCCCGTCACGAAGCAGGCAATGCCGTAGATCGCCGCGCCGCCGCCGCACAGGATGAGCAAGGCGATCATCCGGCGGATGATAGAGCCAGTCAGATAGGGCCAGGCATAGGGCGCCAGCACGAACAGCACTGCGCCCATTAGCAGCGCTGCCAGCGCGAGACGCGGTAGCCGCCGCTTCAGCCGCGCATCGGCCTCGAAATGCCCGCGCAGCTTCAGCGTGCGATAGAGCATGAAGGTGTTGAGACACGACGCGAGCGCGGTCGCCAGCGGCGGGCCGACATGGCCGAAGCCGTAGCGCCCGAGCGTCGGGATCAGAATCAGATTGCCAATCAGGTTCACGCCGACCGACCAGGTCGCGTATTTGACCGGTGTCCTGGTGTCCGCGCGCGCGTAGAAACCGGGGGTCAGCACTTTCACCAGCACATAAGAGGGCAGGCCGATCGAGAAGGCAGAGAGTGCCCAGGCGCAGCGGATCGTGTCTGTTTCGGTAAATGCGCCATGCTCGAACAGCCCGCGCACGATCGGCGCCGAAGCGAAGATGAAGGCGACCGTCGCCGGCAGGGTCAGAAACAGCGCCAGCTCGATGCCCCGGTTCTGGGTGTCCATCGCCTGGGCTTCCTTGCCGGACGAGAGCAGGCGCGAGATCGTCGGCAGCAGGATCGTGCCGAGCCCGATGCCGATAATACCGAGCGGCAGCTGGTTCAGCCGGTCCGCGTAGTAAATGTAGGAGATCGAGCCCGGATCGAGCAGTCCGCCAGCCAGGGCCGTCGATATGGCGAGGTTGATCTGCACCGCACCGGCGCCGGCGGCGGCCGGCAGGATCAGCTTCATCAGCTGGCGCACATCATCGTCCAACCGGGGCGTTTTGAGCTTGAGGCTCGCGCCGGCTCGCCTGCACGCCCACATTAGCCAGGCGAGTTGCAAGGCGCCGCCTGCCGTCACCGAAATCGCCTGCGCGCGCGCCGTCTCATATTCGTTGGCGCCGTGGAAGAAGACGAGCGCCACGATCATCGCGATGTTCAAGAGGATCGGCGCCGCCGCGTTCACCCAGAAACGCTCGAGCGAGTTGAGGATTCCGCCCAGCAGCGAGGCTAGCGAGATCAGCATCAAATAGGGAATGGTGATCCGCGACAGCGTGACGGCAAAAGCGAACTGATCGGGCGTCGGATTCTTGAAGCCGCCCGAAAGCCCCCAGGTGATCGGCCAGGCGGCGGCGATCATGAACAAAGTGAAGACGAGCAGCACCGGAAACAGCACAGCCAGCGCGCGCTCGGCAAAGCGCAGCCCGGCGGAGACCTCGCCGCTTTCACCCACCTTGCGGTTGAACAGCGGGATGAACGCGGCCGAGAAAGCTCCTTCCGCGAACAGCGCGCGGAACATGTTGGGCAGGCGGAACGCGACGAAGAAAGCGTCGGACGCGAAGCCCGCACCGACATAGCTTGCCTGCAGCGTATCGCGCACCAGCGCCAGCACGCGGCTGACCAGAGTCAGCCCGCCCACCGATGTCAAAGAGCGGACGAGGGACATCAGCCTCGATAAACCCCGGAACTTGGGAAATCCAAACTCCGTTCGGCCTGAGCTTGTCGAAGCCCTCCCTTCTTTTCGAATTTCAAAAAAGAAGAGAAGGCCTTCGACAAGCTCAGGCCGAACGGAGTTTTAGAGCTCAATTCCTTTGGCCAAGGGTCACGCCTGGCCCGCCGGTTCGCCGGACTGCAGCTGCGCGGCCTGCTGGGCCTGTTGCATATAGAGGCCGGCAAAGTCGATCGGCTCCAGCATCAGCGGCGGGAAGCCGCCGTCGCGCACGGCATCGGCCAGCACGCGGCGCGCGAACGGGAAGATCAGGCGCGGCGCTTCGGCGTAGCAGAAGGGCTGAATCTGCTCTTCGGGCACATTGCGGATGCCGAACAGGCCGGCATAGGAAAGCTCGACCGCGAAGGCGACGCCCTGATCGCCCTGGGCGCGGACTTCCACCTTCAGCACCACTTCCCAGACGTCGTCGGCCGCCTTGTTGGCGCCGATGTTGAACTGGACGTCGATCTGCGGCTGCACCTGCCACTGATACACGGCCGGAGCGTTCGGATTTTCGAACGACAAGTCCTTCACATATTGCGAAATAATGCCGACCTGCGGCAGATTGTCCATGCCGTTGCCGAGCGTTTCCTGACCCTCGGCACCAAATTCCTCGGCCATCGTGCGTCCAAACCTTCCTGTACGATTGGGCGCCATCCGCCCTTCGGTGCGCGCGGTTAGCAGTCAAGACGATCCGGAGCAATGGCGAGGGGATCGGAATGCTCTGTCCAAGCATTTGAATCGCGCGCGCCCTTCTCCTATGTTGCGCTGATTGCATTTGGAGGTTTGGTGGTCGGAATCGTTCTTCTCGCGATGGTCGCGGCGTTCCTGGCGCTGCGGCTTTATATGGTGCTTGGCAAGCGCAGCGGCCATGAGCAGGTGCTGCCGCCCAAGCCCGCCGAGGAACGGCTCGCCCCCGTACAGGCGCCACGTGCCCTGACCGAGTCTGCGACGGAACAGGCGCAGCCGGCCGACAGTGTGATCGACGCCGATGCCGCGAACGGCGTCCGCGCGATCCTGTCCGCCGATTCGTCGTTCGACGTGGCCCGCTTCATCGACGGCGCCAAATCTGCATATCGGATGATTCTCGAGGCCTTCTGGAAAGGCGATGAGGACGAGCTCGCCTGGCTGGTCGGGCCAGAGGTCCGCGAATCCTTCGCCGCCGCGATCGCTGAGCGAAAGGAGGCCGGGCACACGCTCGACAACCGCCTCGTTTCGATCGAGACCGCCCGCATTGATGCGGCGCGCGTGGAAGGGCGCGCTGCGTTCATCACTGTGCATTTCGTCGCCGATATCGCCGCCGTCACCCGCGACAGCGAGGGCAATGTGATCGCCGGGACATTGACCGATGCGGTCGAAACCAATGATCGCTGGACGTTCAGCCGTGCGTTGAAGTCGTCCGATCCGAACTGGCTGCTCGTCGAAACCGACGAGGCAGCGTGATTCGCCGCCCGGCGGCGCTGGCCGCCGTGCTCTTCGTCGCCGGTTGTGTGAGCGCGCCGCAAAGGCCGGCGCCGCCCGTGCGCCCTCTACCCGCACCTGCTCCAGCACCCACAGCGACGCCAACGCCGCAGCCTGCCAATGCGCTGAGCATCGGGGTGCAGCGTGGCCCGGCTGTCGCCAGCCTGCCGATCACGACGGACCAGGCGGAGCGGGGGCTGGCGGCATTCCGCCTCAGCTGNNCCGTCGCTGGTCCGCCGCACCGATCAATCCGGCATCGCCGCCGATTGGCGCCCGACATGCGATCGCGCGCGGATCGAAACCGACGCGCGGGCCTTTTTCACGACCGCTTTCGAGACGGCCCAGGTCGGCCCGGGCACCGCGATGGCCACCGGCTATTATGAGCCGGAAATCACCGCCTCGCGCGATCCGCAGCCGGGCTATGTGCCCGTCTATCGCGTGCCGGACGATCTGATCGAGCAACAAGTGCCGGTCTGTCCGCCGCAGGCCGATCCGCTGGCGCCGCTACCAGACCCGGCGACGTGTCCGCTGAAGAAACAGCGCGGACGCCTGGTCGACGGCCGGTTCGCGCCGTATTTCGATCGTACAGAGATCGAGAATGGCGCGCTCGCCGGGCGCGGGCTTGAACTGGCCTGGGCGGCCGATCCTGTCGTGCTGTTCTTCCTGCAGATCCAGGGTTCCGGGCGCCTGCGTTTCCCGGACGGCAGCGTCATGCGGATCGGCTATGCCGGCCAGAACGGCTTTGACTATACCGGCATTGGGTCGTTGATGAAGGCGCGAGACCTGCTTGGGCCTGGCCAGACCAACATGCAGGGTATCGTCGCCTGGCTGCACGAACACCCGGACGAGGGCCGGGCGATCATGCAGGAGAACCGTTCCTATGTGTTCTTCCATGAGCTGACCGGTCCGGGCCCGCTCGGCGCAATGGGCCTGCCGGTCACGCCCCACGCTACCGTCGCCGCCGATCCGCGCTTCACGCCGCTCGGGGCGCCGGTTTTCCTCGACGTCGACAATGCCGAGGCTGCAGGCCTCTGGGTCGCGCAGGATACGGGCGGGGCAATTAAGGGGCCCAATCGTTTCGACACATTCTGGGGCGCCGGCGACGAAGCGGCGCGTATCGCCGGCGGCATGCTGACGCGCGGCCGCGCCTGGCTGCTGGTTCCGCTCGGCACGATCGACCGGCTCGCTCTTCGTGCCCAAGCGCCCCTTAACCGCTGAGGAAGCCGCGCTCTGGGCGCGGCTGGTCGCAACGGTCGAGCCACTGGAGGGCAAAGTGAATGTTTCCGCTCCCAGTCCGCTCGTCCCGAGCGTAGTCCAGGGGCGCATCTCAGAACCCGTCAAACGTCCCTCGACTTCGCTCGGGACGAGCGAGGTGAGCGGCATTGGAAAGACTTCCCTAGCCAACACCCTCGACGGCAGCTGGGATCGCCGCCTTTCGCGCGGCCTCGTCCAGCCCGATCTCGCGGTCGATCTCCACGGCCATACGCTCGACACCGCCTATCGCACC